>NZ_JBEXSR010000038.1:0-100428 GCF_040613735.1 Streptomyces sp. NPDC006235 | reverse complement strand
CCGTTGATCACCCTGCGGTGATCCGCCCACTGCCCACCCGGCTTGCCGTTGCCGGGCAGGAGGGGTTCGATCTTCCGCCACTGCGCGTCCGTGAGCTCGTGTCGCCGCACCATACGGGCGTCCTGCCCGGTCAACTACGAGATCACCCAGCCCACCAAGAGCCATCAGAAACGACCTAGTGCTTCTCGGTGGCTCCCCACGTGTCGAGATAGGACTCGGCGCCGCGGAACAGGTCGTCCACCACGTCCTGGCCGCCGACCCGGCGGATGTCCTCGATCCAGTCCGGGACGAGGCCATAGTGGGCGGCGCCGTCGGTGTTCAGGTCCCAGGTGCGCTCGCCGGTGGTCTGCCGGTCGATGACGGAGCCGCCGTCGACGCTCTTGAAGGGGTAGGTGACCTTGTTCGGGGCGTCCGCACCCCGTGGGGCCGGCCAGCCGCCGACGCCGTTCATGTCGGTGCCGTAGCCGTAGCCCACGCCGTACTTGTCGCGCAGGGCCTCCGTGCGCTTGGCCTCCGCGATGAATCCCTCGGAGCCGTGCATGTACTGAGCGATGAACCCGCCGAGGCGGTAAACCCGTTCGGTCCAGTTCAGGTCCATCCAGCTGTGCGAGGAGAGCACGCCCGGGTAGGACTCGGCCTCGAAGATGTCGAGCACCCGGCCGGTGGCCTTGACGCTCATGTGGTCGATCTCCAGCATCATCCCGCGTTTCATCATGCCGCGGACGGCGTACTCGCCGAGTCCGGTGAGTCCCCGGACGTTGCACTGGGCGTCCGCCTTGTACGAGGGCACGTCCACGCCCGCCGGGAGCTTCTTCTCGGCCGCGGCCGCCGTCGCGTCGCCGATGGGGTTGTCGTGCTGCGGGCCCTTGCACGTCTCCGTCTTCCAGAAGGTGCCCGTCGACAGGAACTGCCCGACGTTGATGGCCGTTCCGAGCGTGCCCGAGTCGAAGCGGACACCGCACAGCGCGTTGTCGAACTTGTGGCACAGGAACATGCTGCGCACGCCCAGCGCGTACAACTCGTCCAGGCCCTTGTCGATGTCGGCCCTGCTGCACTGCGGGATGTCGAGGACCTGCTTGCAGCCGAAGGGCTCGGAGGTCTCGACGCCGAGGACGACCGCCAGCTTGCCCTGCTCGATCACCTCACGGGCCTGCACGCTGTCGGTGACGATCCGGAACCAGCCCTTGCCGGGCCCGCCGTACATCTTGTCCACGAAGGACTGCATGTCGTACGTCAGTTTGGCCTGGAGCCGGATGGACGTCATCTCGTCACAGCCGCGGTCCTTGAAGAAGTACACCGAGCAGATGACGCCGTTGGTGACGAGGTCGTTCACCAGCACCCGCTGACCACCGCGCCAGGCCCGCTCGACCCAGGCGTAGTAATTCTGCTGGTGGGTCAGCGAGTCGTGGGCCGGCCAGTCCTTGAAGGTGGGCCAGCCCACCGGGTCGTGTTTGCCGTCGCCTCCGTTGGTGATGAAGTCGAAGATCGCGAGCGAGCCGTCCGGGTAGTGCTCGGGGCAGTCCTTGAGCGCGTCGGCGACACCCTGCTCGGAGAACGGCTTTCCGCAGATCAGACGGCCACCGAAGCCCTCGTTGGCGAAAATGTGGTCGTGCGCGTCGACGAAGCCGCGCACGTCGCCCTTGGCATCGGTGCCGGTGAAGGGCTCGCCCGTGACGTTGATCCGGGAGTCCGGCGCGGGCCGTGCGGTCGGGTTCCACCAGTCGGATCCGGCCGCCGAACTGGGCGTCGGGCCCAGCGCGACGGCCAGGACGAACAGGAGAAGCGACACGACGGTGACGTTCTTGCGTCGGTGGTACGGGCGTCCTGCACTGGTCACGGCCCACGTCCTCGGTCGGGGGGTGGCGGGGTCGACGTCCCGGCCGCCCGGGCCCCGGAGGTCCGGGACCGACCGGCCGGGTTGTCATGACCTCATCCAAGGGTCCGACGAGGATGGCCACTGCCGCGTCACGAGTCAAGAGCCCGTGACCGATGACCTACTGACGGGTCATCGGTTCACCGGGGCCGGAGCCTGCTCAGCGCAGCCGGTCCTTCGCCTTGTAGTACGCGCCGCCGAACGGCAGGAACCAGGGGGTGCCGTTGTAGAACGGGACGGGGACCTTCGGGAAGCCGAGACCGCGCAGGGGGTTGGCCTCCGGACGGCCGTCCATCATCTCGGCGACCGCACGGCCCATGTAGGTGGCCATCTGGACACCGTGGCCGCAGTAACCCATCGAGTAGTACAGGCCGTTCGCCTCACCCGCGTGCGGCAGCCGGTCCCAGGAGAAGCCGACCATGCCGCCCCACACGTAGTCGATCCGCACCCCGGCGAGCTGCGGGAAGATCTCGGTCATCTCCCCCTTCAGGACGTCTCCGCTCTTGACGTCGGAGGCCGGGTTGGAGGGGGCGAAGCGGACCCGGCCGCCGAAGGCGAGGCGGTGGTCGGGCGTGAGGCGGATGTAGTGGCCGATGTTCTTGGAGTCGACCACCAGGCGCCCGTTCGGGATCAGCGCCTTGGCGCGCGCCTCGCCGAGCGGCTCGGTGACGATGATGAAGCTGCCGACGTTGATGAGCCGCTTGCGGAACCAGGGCATCGACTTGTCGGTGTAGGCGTCGGTCGCCGCCATCACCTGCTTGGCGCGGATCGTGCCGTTCAGGGTCTCGACCACGAAGCCGCCGCCCGGGAGGCGGATGAGGCCGGTCGCGGCGTTGCGCTCGTGGATCTCCGCGCCCGCCCGCTCCGCGGCCTCGGCGAGTCCGTGCACGTACTTGCCGACGTGCAGGGCGGCGCTCAGCGGGTCGAGCAGGGCGCCGTGGTAATAGTCCGAGCTCAGTTCGGACTTGAGTTCACCGCGGGTCAGGAGCCGTGTCTCGTGGCCGAAGTTGTCGGCCAGGTCGCGCTGGGTGGCCCGCATCGACTCGAAGTGCTGCGGCTTGAAGGCGACTCCGAGCCTGCCGGCGCGGTGGAAGTCGCAGTCGATCCGCTCCGTCCGCGTGATCTCCTCGACCACGTCGACCGCTTCGCGGAACGCGTCGTACAACTCGCGCGCCCGCTCCTGCCCGTAGCGCTTGCGGGCCTCGGCGGGGCTGATGGTCAGGCCCTGGGTGCACATGCTGCCGTTGCGCCCGGAGGCGCCCGAGCCGACCTTGTCCTTCTCGACGAGGACGACCCGGGCGCCCTTGCGGGCGGCGTGGTAGGCGGTGGACAGGCCGGTGAGGCCGCCGCCGATCACCACCACGTCCGCCTCGTCGGGCAGGTCCTTTCCGGAACGGTCGGGCAGGGCGGGGGCGGTGTCGAGCCAGTAGGGGATCTGCTTCATGGCGTGCGTCCTCTGTCTTTCGGTCCTGGGTCGCCGTGGGGCCGTCGGTCAGCAGCCGAGGAGCTTCGGCAGGCCCGACAGGTCGGGCAGTTCGTCGTACGGCTGGTAGTCGGCGCTGCCCGGGTGGCCGTAGCGGTTGATCCACACCCGGCGCTTGAGGCCGAGGTCGCGCGTCGGGATGTGGTCGTACTCCCAGCCCTGGGCGGTGTGGATGACCTGGGACGGCTCGACGCCCAGGGTCCTGAAGGCGTGCTCGAAGGTCTGCCGGTCCGGCTTGTAGGCGCCGGCCTGCTGGGCGGTGATGACGTGGTCGAACTCCACGCCGATGTTCTCGACGTTGCGCGCGATCAGGTTGTCGTCGGTGTTGGAGATGATGGCGATCTCGTACCTGCTCTTCAGGGCGCGCAGGGCGTCCGGGACCTCCGGGAACGGGCCGAAGGTGGGGACGGCATCGACCAGGGCGTCACCGTCGGACTCCCGGTACTCCAGGCCGTGCAGGCGCATGGCGTTGCGCAGGCTGGAGTGCAGGATCTCGTGGTAGGGGCGGTAGGCCTCCAGGACGGCCTGGAAGCGCATGACGCGGAAGTCGTCGAGGAACTCGTCGACGTCCAGGTTGTCCAGGTCCAGCCGGTCGGACAGGACCTTCAGGGTGGTCGGGCCGAGCTGGAAGTCGACCAGGGTGCCGTAGGCGTCGAAGGTGACGATCTCTCGCATGGTGGCTAGCCTCAATTCACGGATTTCGAAGGGGATGCGGTGGCTTCAGACGACGCGTTCGCCGGGCGTGACGATCGTGTCGAGGGCGGCCAGGTCGGCCGTGTCGGGGATCCAGTCGGCCGCCGCCGCGTTGGCGGTGACCTGTGCGGGGGTCATGGCGCCGCAGATGACCGACCCGACCGCGGGCAGTGCGGTCAGTCCGCCCACGGCGACCTGGAGGAGGGTCAGGCCGCGCTCGGCGGCGTACGCGGTGAGTGCCTCGACGCGGTCCAGGGCCGCGTCGGTGAGCCAGCCCTGCCGCCAGGACAGCCGGCTGCCGGGCGGGGGCTGCCGACCGCGCCGGTACTTGCCGCTGAGCAGGCCGTTGGCCAGCGGGTAGTACGGCAGGAGGCCCAGGCCGTGGCGCAGGCAGGCCGGGATCAGGTCGTTCTCCACACCCCGGTCGAGCAGGTGGTAGCGGGCCTGGGTGCTGACGAAGGCGTCGGTGAGCTGCTCGGCCGGGAGGTCGGAGCAGCCGATGTACCCGATCTTGCCCTCGTCCACGAGTTCCCGCAGGGCGGCGATCGTCTCCTCCAGCGGGGTGTCGCCGTCCGGCTCGTGGTACTGGTACAGGTCGATCCGGTCGGTGCCGAGCCGGCGCAGAGAGGACTCGACGGCGTACCGGATGTAGGGGCGGGCGCCGCGCCGGCCGTACCGGTCGGCCTCGGGGCCCATCTCCATGCCGAACTTGGTGGCGAGGACGACATCGTCACGGCGGCCCTTGAGGGCGGCGCCGAGCAGGCGTTCACCGTCACCCCGGGCACCACCGCTCTCGCCGAACCCGCCGTACATGTCGGCGGTGTCGAACAGGGTGATCCCCGCGTCGAGGGCCGCGTGGACGACGGCCTTCGTCCCGTCCTCGTCGAGACGGGAGCCGAAGTTGTTGCCGCCGACGCCCACGACGGAGACGGCGGGGCCGCGTTCGCCCAGCGTGCGATACCTCATGACCGGGTTCCTCTCACGACGCTCATGACCGGCTCCCGAATCCGATGCAGACGTTCTTGGTCTGCGTGTAGCTCGCCAACGCCTCCAGGCCCTTCTCCCGGCCCCAGCCACTGTGCTTGTAGCCGCCGAAGGGCAGCTCGACTCCGGTGCCGACGCCGGTGGCGTTGACATAGACCTGGCCGGCCCGGATGCCTTCGGCCATGCGCATCGCCTTGTCGATGTCGCGGGTCCAGACGTAGGAGGACAGGCCGTACGGGCTGTCGTTGGCGATGTCCAGGGCCTGGTCCGCGTGCTCGAAGTCGATGACCGTGACGACCGGGCCGAAGATCTCCTCGCGGGCGCAACGGGCCTGGTTGGTCAGGCCGGTGAGGACGGTCGGCTCGATGTAGTAGCCGTCGGCCAGGGCCGGGTCGGACGGCGCACCGCCGCCGGCACGGACCGTCGCGCCCTCCTGGCGGGCCAGGTCCAGGTAGTCCAGCACCCGGTCGCGCTGCCGGGCCGCGACCAGCGGGCCGATGTCCGGATCGGACAGGCCGGGGCCGACGCGCAGGGTGGCGATCTTCTCCACCAGCCGGTCCAGGAACTCCTCCGCGCCCCGCTGGAGCAGCAGCCGCGTGCCGGCCGAGCACATCTGTCCCGCGTTGCTGAACGAGGCACCCAGGATCGCGGTCAGCGCCAGGTCGAAGTCGGCGTCGGCGAAGACGACGAACGGCGACTTGCCGCCCAGCTCGGTCACCGACGGCACCACGTTGGCGGCCGCGGCCTGGGCGACCTTGATGCCGGTCGGCACCGAGCCGGTGAAGGTGACCTGGTCGATGCCCGGGTGTCCGGCGAGAGCGGCGCCGGTTTCACCGTCACCGGGGACGACGTTCAGCACGCCGGGCGGAAGACCGCATTCGAGCGCGATCCTGCCGATCTCCAGCGGGGTGAGCGGTGCCTCCGGGGAGGGCTTGAGCACCACCGTGCAGCCCGCCGCCAGTGCCGGGGCGGAGCCCCTCGCGGTGTTCTGCAGCGGGTAGTTGAAGGGGATGATCTGGCCGGAGACGCCGATCGGCTCGCGGACGGTGTAGTCGAGCAGACCGGGGCCCAACGGGATCGTGGACCCGCCGAGCTTGTCGGCGATGCCCGCGTAGAACTCGAAGTAGCGGGCGGCGGACTCGACGTCGGCCTTGGCCTGGCTGAGCGGCTTGCCCACGTCCTGGCTCTCCAGCCGGGCCAGCCGCTCGCCCTGGTAGCGAATCGCCTCGGCGATCCGGTACAGGAGCCGGCCCCGGTCGGCGGCGCGCATCCGCGCCCATTCCCGTGCCGTGAACGCCGCGCGCGCCGCCGCCACCGCCTGGTCCACGTCCGCGCGGCCGGCCAGCGCCACCGTGGTGATGGCCGTGCCGTCGGACGGGGCGAGGACGGTGAAGGTGCGGCCGTCGGCGGCGGGCACCTGCTTGCCGTCGACGAGGAGCAACCGAGTGTCGCCGCTCATGGCTGGATCTCTCCCTGCACCTCGCCGAAGATGACCACCTCGTCGCCCGGCCGCACGGTGCGGATCCGGCGCACCCAGAGCACGATGCCGTTCTGCGGGGCGCGGACCTCCTCCAGCGTGTTGCCGTAGTGGTCGACGATCTGGGCGATCAAGTCGCCTTCCTTGCAGGTCTCGCCGGGCTCGGCGTGGCCGAGGAAGAAGCCGCCGGCGGCGGACCGGGCGAAGGTGCCGGAGACGGTGGTGTAGCTGTCACGCAGTTCCGCCTCGCCGTCGATCATGCCGAGTTGGCGCATGATGTTGCGGATCGAGTGGACGTGCAGGGCGACGTTCTGTTCGCGGTAGGTGCCGCCGCCCGCCTCGATGGTGACGGCGGGCTTGCCGGCCGCGAGGGTGGGGTGGCGGACCGTGCCGCCCCACTTGCCGCCCTTCCAGACCAGTTCGTGTCCGGCCGCGAGAGCCAGGTCCGTGGTCAGCTCCTCGTAGCCGCCCTGGAGGATGACCAGCGGGGCGATCTCGCCGAACGTGCCGCCCGTGTGCAGGTCGACCAGGGCGTCGATGGCGGGCACGACCTGCTCGACGAAGGTGGCGGCCAGCCGCAGCGAGTACGAGCCGTCCGCGTCACCCGGGAAGATCCGGTTCAGGTTCAGGTAGTCCAGGCCGCTGGTGCGGGCCGCCGCCTCGAAGGCGGGGGTGTTCATGCAGGGGATCCCGACGAGGGTGCCGCGCAGACCGGCCGGGTCGATGTCGGCGAGGACGCGGCGGATGGCCTCCTGGCCGTCGTACTCGTCGCCGTGGACACCGGCGTCCACGCACAGCACCGGGCCGTCCTCGGTGCCGTTGACGACGATGAGCGGGATGCCGAGCTCCACGCCGTAGGTGCTGGTGCCGACCGGGATCAGACCCTGGGCGCGCTCGCCGGGGGCGACGGTCAGGGAGCCGATGGAGTACATGTCGTTCCTTTCGAAAGGGTGGATCACAGGCGGGCGGAGGCCTCGGCGAGGGTGTCCGCGAGGATGTCGGCGATACGGTCCAGAAGCGCGCGGTCGCTGATCAGCGGGGGCGCGATCTGCACCAGCGGGGCAGCGCGGTTGTAGACGCGGGCGAGCAGCCCGGCCTCGCGCAGCCGGCGCGGGATCAGGTCGGCGACGAGCGCGGCGCGCGCGGTGTCGCCGAAGCCGCCGCCGTCGAGGTCGCCGACGAGTTCGAGGGCGTAGAAGTATCCGGCGCCGCGGACATCGCCCACGATCGGCAGTTCGCCCAGGGACGCCATGCGCCCGGCCAAGTGGCCCTGGTGACCGCGGACGTTCTCCAGGATCCGGTCCCGCTCCATGATCTCCAGGCTGCGCAGGGCGATGGCCGCGCTCAGCGGATGACCACTGAAGGTGTAGCCGTGGTTGAGGACCTCGCCCGGCTGGTTGATCACCTCCGCGACACGGTCCGAGACGAGGGTCGCGCCCATGGGGGCGTAGCCGGCGGTGATGCCCTTGGCGGCGGTGACGATGTCCGGGCGGGCGCCGTAGCACTCGCCGCCGAACCACTCCCCCAGCCGACCGAAGGCGGTGATGACCTCGTCGGCGACCAGCAGGAAGCCGTAACGGTCGGCCAGTCGCCGCAGTCCCTGCCAGTAGCCCTCCGGCGGGGTGATGCAGCCGCCCCGGTTCTGCACCGGCTCGGCGATGAGCATGGCGACGCTTTCCGGTCCGGCGGCGAGGACCGTGGCCTCCACGTCCGCGAGCAGGTGCTCGGTGAAGGCCGCCTCGTCGAGGGGCTGTCGCAGGGCGGCCCGGTTGGTGTTGGCGACGAAATGGGTCTCCACGGCGGGCGGCCCGTACGGCTCGGTGAGGCCGGGGTCGTCCGTGAAGGACAGCGCCCCGAGGGTCAGGCCGTGGTAGGCGCCGCGCCGTGCGATCGCCTTGATCCGGCCCGGCTCACCGCGCAGGGTGTGGTACCTGCGGGCGATCTTCCAGGCGGTCTCCACCGCCTCGGCGCCGCCGCCGCTGAAGAAGACGTGCTCGATGCCGTCGGGGGCCAGGGCGGCGAGGCGCTCCGCGAGGGCCAGGCCGGTGGGGTGCGCGGAATCCGACCACAGGGGGCTGTAACAGAGTTCGCGCAGTTGCTTCTGGGCCGCTTCGGCGATCTCGTCGGCGTAGGAGTAGCCGATCTGGCAGCAGTACAGCCCGGACAGGCCGTCGATGTAGCGGTTGCCGGCCGCGTCGTCGACGTAGGGGCCCTCGCCGTGGCGCACGACGAAGAGGTCCTTGCCGGGCTTGGCGAGCGATCCGTTGGCGGTCATGTTCAGCAGCAGGTGCCGCTGTGCGGTGGCGGTCATACGGCCTCACCTCCAGGTGCGGCGATCCCTGCCGTGTTCTCGACCGACAGCAGGGAGTCCTGCCGCCCCGAGCCCAGCCAGCGCACGAGGGCCACCAGAGCGAGGGCGAGGATCGCGAAGGCGATGAGGATGGCGCTGATCGCGGTGACGCTGGGGTCGATGTCGAAGGTGAGGGAGTTGTAGATCTGCACCGGCAGGGTGACGGTGTCGACCGAGGACAGGAACTGGGAGATGTAGAACTCGTCGAAGCTGGTGATGAAGGAGAAGATCGCGGCGGCGATCATGCCGGGTGCGGCGAGGGGGAAGGTGATGCGCCGGGCGATGGTGAGGCGTCCGGCGCCCATGCTGGCGGCGGCGTCTTCGAGGCGTTCGTCGATGCCGCGCAGGGTCGCCACCAGGATCAGCACCGCGATCGGTGAGGCCAGGACGGTGTGGCCGAGGGCGATGGCGATGGGGCTGCCGAGCATGGAGGCGGGTTCGAAGAGCAGGAACAGGCCCAGGGCGGTGACGATTTGCGGGATGAGCAGCGGTCCGAGGACCAGGGCGTAGACCGCGGAGCGCAGCGGCAGTTCGCTGCGGGTCAGCGCGGTCGCCGCGGTCACGCCGATGACCAGCGAGAAGACGGTGCTCATGGCGGCGACCAGGGCGCTCAGCGACAGGGCCGCCGGCCACTTGCTGCCGTCGGCGAACAGCGCCTTGTACCAGCCGAGCGTCCAGGAGTCCGGGGGGAACGCTGCGAAGGCGTTGTTGCTGAAGGAGGTGACCAGGATGACGACGATCGGCAGCGCCAGGAACAGCAGGATCATGGTGGCGACGGCGGTCAGGGCGATCCGACCGGCGAGGGTTCTGCGCAGCTCCATCATGACGTCCTCCTCTTCTTACGGCTGGCGCCGAAGGAGGTCACGACCTTGACCAGCAGCAGTCCCGCGAAGGTCAGCAGCAGCAGCACGACGCCCTCGGCGGCCGCCCCGTTCCACTGGTTCTGCTTCATCACCTGCTGGTTGATGAGCGAGGCGATCATCGTCTGGTCGGGGCCGCCCATCAGGGCGGGGGTGATGTAGTAGCCCAGCGAGAGGATGAAGCTGAGCAGTCCGGCACTGGCCAGCCCGGGGGCGACCAGCGGCAGGTAGACCCGGCGGAAGATCGTGATACGGCCCGCGCCCATGCTGGCCGCGGCGGCCAGCAGCCTGCGGTCCACGCCGCGCATCACGCCGTACAGCAGCAGCACGGTGTAGGGCAGCATCACCGAGGTGGTGCCGATGACCACGCCGATCTCGTTGTACAGCAGCTGGAACGGCGCCCCGGGGACCCACAACTTGGCCAGGGCCTCGTTCACCAGGCCCTTGTCACCGAGCAGGATGATCCAGCCGTAGGTGCGCACCAGGGCGCTGATGAAGTGCGGCACGACCACGATCAGCATCGCCACTCCCGCCCACACGGGCTTCAGCCGGGAGATCGCATTGGCCAGGACGAAGCCGAAGACGAGACTGAACAGCGCCGTCTCCGCGGAGATCCGTACGGTGGTCAACAGAACGGAGAGGTTGAGGCCTGTCAGAGCTTCGACGTACCAGTGCAGGGTGAGGGAGCCGTCGGCGTTCTTCAGGCTGAGGAACAGCGTGCTGAGGATCGGGTAGACGAACAGCACCAGCAGGTAGACCACGACCGGTAGTGCGTAGAGGATCCCGACGCGGGTGCGGCGGGAGGCCAGGAGCTTGTGGGGACGGGCGGGGGCGTTGGCGGTGAGGGTGGCGGCCATGAGTCACCCGTCCTGTTCGACGGGGAAGAGGTTGACGTCCTCGGGATCGGCAGAGATCCCGATGCGTTCGCCGGTGACGGGACCGCGGCCGGCCGGTACCTCCAGGCGCAGCAGTGGGGCGTCCGCGCCGTCGATGCGTACGCCCGCGCGGACCAGAGTGCCGACGTAGGTGGCGGTCTCGACGGTGCCGGTACAGAAACCGTCGTCCGGTGCGCAGGCCCGCAGCCGGCCCGGCTGCACGGCGACCTTCACCGGCGTGCCGGAGGCCAGCTCATGGCGTCGCGCCGTCAACAGACCGCCGGACTGGTCGAGGCGGACAACGGTGTGCGCGTCGGTGTGCTGCTCGATGCGGCCGGGCAGGAAATTGGCCGCGCCGAGGAAGTCCGCCACGAACGGGGTCCTGGGCCGCTCGAACAACTCGCGCGGCGTGTCGAACTGCTCGATCAGACCGCTGCGCATCACCGCGATCCGGTCCGACAGCACCAGCGCTTCCTCCTGATCATGCGTCACATAGATGACAGTCAGGCCGAGTTCCTGCTGGATGGCCTTGATCTCGACCTGGAGCTGATCGCGCAGCTTCTTGTCCAGGGCACCGAGCGGCTCGTCCATGAGAATGACCGGCGGGCGGTAGACCAGCGCGCGGCACAAGGCGACGCGCTGCTGCTGACCACCCGACAGCTCCCTCGGTCGACGGCTGCCGAACCCGGACAGGCCCGCGATCTCCAGGGTCTCCCCGACCCTTCTGCGGATCTCGTCCTTCGGCACCCCGCGCAGGGTGAGCGGGAAGGCGACGTTCTCGCTCACGGTCATGTGCGGGAAGAGCAGGTACTGCTGGAACACGAAGCCGAGGTTGCGCTTTTGCGGGGCGAGCTTCGTGACGTCGCGGTCCCCGACGGTGATGGTGCCGGAGTCCGGTTCGCAGAAACCGGCGATCATCATCAGGGTCGTGGTCTTGCCCGACCCGGAGGCGCCGAGGAAGGTGACGAACTCCCCGGCGGCGATCTCCATGGACGCCTCGTCGACCGCGACGACGTCCCCGTAGGTCTTGCGCAGGGCCACCACCGACAGCGCTTTGCCCGTCGCGGTGGGCAGCTTGCCACCGGCCACCTCCACGGCCGGTGCGGCGATACCGAATTCAGCCACGAGCCCACTCCAACCAACGCTTGCTGACGGCCGCTTCGTTCTTCAGCCACCAGCCGATGTCCGCGTCGAAGCCCTTGTCGTAGTACTGCGGCGCACCGGCGAGAGCGTTGCGCTGGTCCTTGGTGAGCTTTTCGTAGGCCACCGGGGACGAGGGGTTCGACGGGAAGGTCTTCGCCAGGCGGGCCTGGACCTCGGGCTGCAGCGAGTAGTCCATGAGCTTGTAGGCGGCGTCCACATGGGCGGCGCCCTTGGCGATGCCGTAGCCCTGGAACTGGCGGCGCATGCCGTTGAGCTGCCGCGCTACAGGCACGCCCTGCTTCTGCAGATCGGCGATCCGGCCGTCCCAGACGGTGGACATCGTCACCTCCTGGCGGCTGAGCAGCACACCCGGCAGCGGGCCGCTGTCCCAGAACTTCTTGATGTCGGACCGGAGCCGGCTCAGCACCTTGAAGGCGCGGTCCACATCCAGCGGGTACAGCTTGTCCATCGGCACACCGTCGGCCAGCAGCGCGAACTCCAGTTCGGGCAGGTCGGCGTCCGGGTTGCACATCGAGCGGCTGCCCTTGAACGCCCCGGTGTCCCAGAAGTCCGCCCAGGTCTCCGGCTTCTTCCCCCCGAAGGCATCGGTGCGGTACGCCATGCACTGGCCGTAGAAGCTGTTGCCGACGGCATGGTCGGTGATCTGGTTCTGAGGGATCTTGGCGCTCTTGAGGCTCTTGATCCTGTCGGTGTCCAGCCGCTCCAGGGCGTCCTGGGCCGCGAACTTGATGTGGTCCATCATCGAGTTGTTGATGAGGTCGAACTGGGGGCGGCCCTGCTTGATCTGGGCCAGCATCTGAGTGCCCTGGAGGTTGACGACCTGGACGCTGATTCCGGTCTCCTGGGTGAACGGCGTGTAGATCGCCTTCTGGAGGGCCTCCCCGAAGGTGCCGCCGCTGTCGCGGACGACCACCGACTTGCCGCCGCCCTTGGCGCTGCCGGACGAGGCGCGGCTGGTGCCGGTGCCGCAGGCCGCGAGGGAGGGCACGGCGGCGAGGGCGGCCAGGCCGCCTGCTCCGCGCAGGAGCGCTCTGCGGCCGATCATGGGATCACTCATGACAAATCTCCTGAAATTGGCGCGTGGGGACCAGCTGTTCGAGGTGAGTGGTGGTTCGGGGGGCGGGTCTGTGTGCGGTGCCGGTCAGTCGTGCGGCACCGCGATGGCGGCGAGTTCGGCGCCGGGGGCGACGGTGAGCCCGTTCATGCCGTAGAGGATCTGTCCGGCGGCGGTGGCGGTGACCTTGTGTTCGCTGCCGTCGGCCGGGTCGATGACGCGGCCGATGGGCTGACCCGCGGTCACCTCGTCGCCGGTCGTCGTGTCCGGGTACCACAGGCCGGTGGCCGGTGAGACGACGGAGCCGGTCCAGACCCAGTCGCGCGGCTGCGCGGTCACCGGTGCGACGTGCTGTGGCGCATCGATGACGCCGAGGTGGTGCAGCAGCCGGTACAGGCCGTCGAGCAGGGCCCGGGCCTGGGCGGGGTCGCGTTCGCCGAGCTGGCCGGTCTCGATGAGGATCGCGGGGATGCCCTGCCGGGCGGCCGCGGCGTGGCTGTTGCCGCCTTCGGCGTTGCGGCCGAACAGTACTCGCTCGTAGCCGACGGCGTGGGCCATGGCCCGCGTCCTGGCGTCCAGTTCCGCGTCGGAGGTCAGGCGGTAGCCGACGAAGTCGAGCAGGGTCTCGTCGATACCGCCGCTGTGCAGGTCCGCGTAGGCGTCGGCACCGGAGATGACGTGTGCGAAGAGCCAGGCCGCCAGCCGCTCGGTGGGTCCGCCGTCCTTGTCGCCGGGAAAGACGCGGTTGATGTTGACGTCGTCCAGCGGGGACTTGCCGAGGCGGCCGTCGTACACGGCCGGTGGGTTGGCCACGGGGCAGATCACCACCTGGCCGGTGACGTCGTCCGGCTCCAGGAACCCGGCCAGGCGGGTGGCGGCGTCGATGCCGACGAACTCGCCGCCGTGGACGCCGCCGGTGATGACGACCCGGGGCCCGGGGCGGGAGCCGTTGACGAGGACGAGGGGGATCTCGACGGTCGTGAGTTCGAGGTCCACGGGGATCACCCCGCGGGTCTTGCGGCCCGGCTCGGCCCGGAGCGGGCCTACGGTGAGTGTCATGTCGTTCCTCATTCAGGCGGTGGTGCGGCCGAGCGTGCTGATGAAGTCGATCGGTTGGGAGGTGCGGCCTTCCAGGGCGAGGTCTGCGGCGATGTCGCCCATGGCGGGCGAGACTTTGAAGCCTTGGCCGGAGAAGCTGGCCAGCAGGATGATGTCGTCGGAGCCCGACAGGGGGCCGACCAGCGGCCGGGTGCTGCCGGTGTAGCCCTCCATGTAGGCGGAGACGCGGACCGGGTCGGGGTTCAGACCGGGCAGGTGGCGCCGCACGATCTCGCTGAACATCTCCACTTCCTCGGCCGCGACGGTCCTCTCCAGCCGGTTCGGATCGTCCACGGGCCGGTGGTGGGCCTGGGACACGCCGAGCTTGACGGAGAGGCCGTCCGGGGACGGGATGCCGTAGAAGGGGACGGGGCCGCCGCGTCGGATGAAGGCGGGGCGCTCCTCGCCGGCTTGATGGTCCTCGTGGGGCAGGAACCAGGCGCTGAGCGCACGGTGGACGGCCACCTCCCACGGCAGGTCGGGCAGCAGGTCACCCACCCACGGCCCGGGGGTCACGACAGCGGCGTCGAAGCGCTCCGTGCCCGAGTCCGCACGGATCTCGACTCCGCCCCCGGCGACGGGGCCGACTTCCCTCACGGGGGTGTACCGGCGGATCCGTGCACCCAGTTCCTCGGCACGGCGGGCCGCGGTCTGGACCGTCAGCTCCGGGCGGACGAACCCCGCACGCGGGTCGAGGACCGCCAGGTCCCCGTCGTCGACGCGGAACTGAGGGAAACGCTTTGCCAATGCCTCGGCGTCGATGACCTCGTGGTCGAGACCGTGCTCGGCGACGACGTCGAGGACGGTGCGCATCTCGGGGTCGTCGGCCGGCCCCGTGAACAGGCATCCGGTGAGCCGCCGCAGTTCGCGGCCTGTCTCCGCCTGGAGCTGCTTCCAGAGGGCATCGGCGTGCCGCACGAGCGGCACGTACCGGCCGTCGTCGGTCTGCACGCTGCGGAAGACCCGGGTCTCACCGCCGGCGGCGCCGCGGTCGTGGCCGGGGGCGAAGCGGTCGTAGGCGACGACCTCGGCTCCGCGGGCCGCCAGCCGCCAGGCGGCCTGGCTGCCGACCGTGCCGGTGCCGACGACCGCGACGCGTTTCCTCGCCATGTGGTTCTCCTTGCCGGATGTGCCAGTTGTGCCGATGGACCGGAGGGCGGCCGGGGCCGGTTCAGGCCGTGGTGCGGCCGACGGTGGACACGAAGTCGATGGGCTGGGAGGAGGTGCCGTCCAGCGCCAGGTCGGCGGCGATGTCCCCGAAGGCGGGTGAGAGTTTGAAGCCGTGGCCGGAGAAGCCCGCGAGCAGTACGACGTTGTCGGCGCCGGGCAGCGGGCCGATCAGAGGGCGGCTGCTCTCGGTGTAGCCCTCCATGTAGACGGCCAGGCGGGTCGGGTCCGGGTGCAGGTCCGGCAGGTGGCGGCGGATCTGCTCGGTGAAGATGTCCAGCTCCTCCGGCTGGACGGTGCGGTCCAGCGCGTTGGGGTCGCCGGCGGGCTTGTGAAGCGCGCGGGAGAGGCCGAGCTTGACGGAGACGCCGTCCGGGGAGGGCAGTCCGTAGCAGTGCGTGGGGGTCGTGCGGATGAACGCGGGACGCTCCTCGCCGAACCAGGCGTCGGTGGTGGGCACGTACCAGGCGCTGATCAGGCGGCGGATGTCCACCTCCCACGGCAGGTCGGGGAGCAGATCGTTCACCCAGGGGCCGACGGTGACGACGACCGCGTCGAAGCGCTCGCTGCCGGCGTCGGTGCGTACCTCCACGCCACCACCGGCCGGGGTGATCTCGCGCACCGGCGTGTAGCGCTCGATACGGGCACCCAGCTGCTCGGCGCGCCGGGCCGCGGTTTGGACGGTCAGCTCGGGCCGGATGAAGCCGGCGCGGCGGTCGAGCACGGCCGCGTCGCCGTCCTCCAGCCGGTACTGCGGGAAGCGCTTGGCCAGGGCCTCGGCGTCGAGCACCTCGTGATCGAGGCCGTGCTCGGCGATGGACTGCAGGACCGTGACCATCTGCTGGTGATCGGTGGACCCCATGAGCAGGCATCCGGTCAGGCGGCGCAGCTCGCGGCCGGTCTCCTGCTGGAGCCGCTCCCACAGGGTGTCGGCGTGCTGGAGGAGCGGGACGTACCGGGAGTCCTCGAAGTGCGCGCTGCGGAAGATGCGGGTCTCGCCGCCGGCGGCGCTGCGGTCGTGGCCGGGGGCGAAGCGGTCGTAGGCGACGACCTCCGCGCCACGGGCCGCGAGGCGCCAGGCGGCCTGGCTGCCCATGGTTCCCACGCCGACGACGGCGACTCGCTTCCTGCCAGCTGACACGGGCTTTCCTTTCGTATCGCCGGGGCGCATGCTGAGCCCCTGCGTGAGGCTGTTCGATTCGAGGCGGTTTGGGCGGAGGGGGCAGGTCCTTCGGGGGACCTCGGCTCACGAACGCCCTGTCTCGGAGTTCCGGCTGCGTCTCGGGATCTTCCGGCGAGCCGTGCCACATTGTGGAATGCTGTGCTAGTATCTGGCACAGAGAATGACAGCGGCTCCCAGGGGAGTCAAGAGGTGTCCGCCAGAGATTCTGAGGATTAACAGGGGGAAACCGGATGGAAATGAAGAGCGTCACCAGGTCGCTGCGCGTCCTGGAGGCGGTCGCCCAGCATCAGCCGGTCACCGTCGGGGAATTGACGAAGATCTTCGGCCTTCCGAAGTCGACCGTGCAGCGCACCCTGGTCACGCTGGCCGAAGCCGGCTGGCTGCGGGCCAACCGCAAGGACACCACCCGCTGGGAGATCGGCGCCCGCGTCCTGGCCGTACGGCCCGCCGCGCTCCAGGGATCCAGCTTGTTCGCCGCCGCACGCGAGCCCATGGTCCGCCTGAGGGACACGGTGAACGAGACGATCCACCTGTCGGTGCCGGACGCCCTGCAGTGCATGGTCGTGGTGGACCGCGTGGACTGCAGTCACGCCGTGAGGACGTTCCACACCGTGGGCGACACCTCGCCCCTGCACGCCACCGCGACCGGGCGCGCCGTCCTGGCCCATCTGCCGAAGCAGGACGTCGAGGAGCTCATCGCGCAGGGGCTGGAGCGCTACAGCGAGACGACACCCACCGACCCGGACGAACTGCGCGCCGAACTGGACCGGATCCGCGTCGACGGATACGCGGTCAACCGCAACCAGTACCGGCCGGACGTCTGCGCGATCGCCGCGCCCGTCCTCGACGAGGAGGGTACGCCACTGGCGACCGTGGCCATCTCCATGCCCGACTCGCGCTACGACGCGGACCGGCTGCCCGAGTGGGGCCGCCTGGTCGCCGACGCCGCCGCGGAGATCTCGGGGCGCCGCATGGGCACCTGACCGGGCACCGGCAAGGGCCGGCCCTCGCGCATCAGCGCGGGGGCCGGCCCTTTTCTCACGTTCGGACGACCGACAACCACCACCCTGCGCCCGACCGAGAGAAGGGCCGGGCACAGGGGGCCGCCCCGCGGGGGCAGGCGCAGTCAGGGCGCTACCACCGTTCATCACCGCGGGAGGATCCCGCATGCGTGCCACATGGTGGAATGCTATGCTAGAATCCGGCACGATCATGCCTGTGACCCCGAGAGGGAGTCAAGAGGTTGAGACCGACGAACGAAGACTGACGGGGCCTCGATGGAAATGAAGAGCGTGACCAGGTCGCTGCGCATCCTGGAGGCGGTCGCCCACCACCAGCCCGTGACGGTGGGCGAGTTGACGAAGCTCTTCGGTCTGCCCAAGTCGACGGTGCAGCGCACGCTGGTCAGCCTGAACGAGGCGGGATGGCTGCGCGCGAACCGCCAGGACACCACCCGCTGGGAGATCGGCGCCCGGGTGCTCGCCGTACGTCCGGCGGCACTTCAGGGCTCCAGCCTGTTCGCGGCGGCGAGGGAGCCCATGATCCGGCTGCGCGACGCGCTGAACGAGACGATCCACCTGTCGGTGCCGGACGCCTTGCAGTGCATGGTCGTCGTCGACCGCGTCGACTGCGCTCACGCGGTGCGGACGTACTACGCGATCGGCGACACCTCTCCCCTGCACGCCACCGCCACCGGGCGCGCGATCCTGGCCCATCTGCCGCCCGCCGACGTGGACGAACTGGTCGCGCACAGGCTGGAGCGCTACAGCGACGCGACGACGGTCGACCCGGCCGAGTTGCGCGCCGAGCTGGAGCGGGTGCGCACGGACGGCTACGCCGTCAACCGCAACCAGTACCGCCCCGATGTCTGCGCCATCGCCTCACCCGTCCTGGACGAGGACGGCACACCGCTCGCCTCCGTGGCCGTCTCCATGCCCGACTCCCGCTACGACGCCGACCGGCTGCCCGAGTGGGGCCGCCTGGTCGCCGACACGGCGTCCGGCATCAGCGACCGCCGACTGGGTGCGTGACAGCCCGGCACGCATGACGGCGCCCCCTGCCGCCGACGGCCGGCGGGGGGCGTGACGCGTTTCCGCGTCAGGGGCGGCCCGTGCTCTGCTTGTCCACCACCTCCGCGAGAGCGTCCACGAAGCGGTCGAGCTCGCTCTCGCGCATGTAGATGTGGGGCGACACGCGCAGGCCGCTCAGGTGCCGTACCTCCCGGTACTTCACGTGCACCTGGTGCGCGTCCCGGAGCTCCTGTTCCACGGCTCTGGCGTCCATGCCGTCGACGGAGAAGAGGCTCACCGCGCCCAGGGTCTCCGTGTCCAGCGGAGTGTGCAGCCTGAACCCGGGGATCGCGGCGGCGCGCTCCACCCAGTACCGCGTCAGCTCCCGTACGCGCGCGTGGACGGCCCGGGCCCCGATCTCCCGGTGGAAGCGCGCCGCCGGCAGGATTCCGGCCTGCAGGGCCGAGTTGTACGTGCCGAGATTCCAGTGGTCGAACTTGTCGACGCGCAGGGGCGGCTGATCGAAGGGGGGCAGCAGGGGCCACGTACGGTCGATGACTCCCTCCCTGACGACCAGCATGCCGTTGCCGACCGGCGCGCCCATCCACTTGTGCAGACTGGTGACGAAGAAGTCGCAGTCCAGGTCACGGAAGCTCACCGGCAGCTGCGCGAAGGTCTGGGCGCCGTCCACCACGGTGAGCGTCCCGTTGTCCTTCGCCAGCCGGCACAGCCGCTTCGCCGGTACGACCCGCCCCGTCCAGTGGGACATGTGGGTGATCTGCAGGACACGGGTGCGCGGTGTCAGGACCGCCGCGTACGCCTCGACGATCTCGTCGTCGCTGTCCATGAGGTCGTCGTCGGCGCTGACGACCTCGATACCCTCGCGTGCCTGCCGCTGGAATCAGGCGGCGCGCACGCTCGGGTAGTCCCAGGGTGAGACGACGACCTGGTCGCCGGCGGCCAGCGGGATGCCGAAGATCGCCGTGCACAGGCCCTCGGTGGAGTTCCGGTTCAGTGCGATCCCGCCGGGGTCGCAGTCGATCAGCTCGGCGAGTTCCTCCTTGGCCTCGGGGAGCGCCAGGTCGAGGTTGCTCCACATGTTGCGGTCGGGGTTCCGGTTGATCAGCCGGTAGGCGTCAATCGTCGCCTGCTCGACGACCAGGGGCGGCGTGCTGACCGCCGCGTTGTTCAGGTTGAGCAGGGGTTGCTGCTCCGGATAAGCCGCGCGGACGTGCTCCCAGAAGTCGTCCGGGCCGGGGGTGTGACTCGCCGTGATGCTTTCTCCGATGTCATGGGGCCGGTGCCCCGGGCGTACCGGCCGTGTGCCCCGTGCCCGGCCGGGGGGAGGGAGAGGCCGGGCACGGGGCGCCCGCGTGCGGCCCGGGGGGTGGGACGGAACGCGGGGGCTGTCCGCGCGGTGCGCGAGGGGAGACGTGTGTCAGGCGGGAAGCGCCGTCACCGCACGGGCACCGCGACGTACTGGTACTCCAGGAACTCCTCGATGCCGACCCGGCCGCCCTCACGGCCGAGGCCGGACTGCTTGACCCCGCCGAACGGCGCGGCCGGGTTGGAGACGAGGCCGGTGTTCAGGCCCACCATGCCCACCTCCAGACCCTCGCTGACGCGCAGCCCGCGGTCCAGGCCCTGGGTGAAGACGTAACCGACCAGACCCCAGGGCGTGTCGTTGGCCCGGCGCAGCACCTCGTCCTCGTCGTCGAAGGTGAGGATCGCGGCCACGGGCCCGAAGATCTCCGTGTCCATCAGGCGGCTCTCGGGAGAGACGTCCGTGAGCACGGTCGGCGGGTAGAAGCAGCCCGGCCCCTCCGGTGTACGGCCACCGACCAGCACCTGGGCGCCGCGCTCCAGCGCGTCGGCGACCAGTTCCTCGACCTTGCGGCGTCCGATCCTGTCGATCAGCGGGCCGACGTCGACACCGTCGCGGGTGCCGGGGCCGACCACGAGCGCTCCCATCCGCTCGGCGAGCCGGCGGCCGAACTCGTCCGCGACCGACCGGTGGACGAAGAAACGGTTCGCGGCGGTGCACGCCTCGCCCATGTTGCGCATCTTGGCGACCATGGCGCCGTCCACGGCCACGTCCAGATCGGCGTCGTCGAAGACGATGAACGGCGCGTTGCCGCCCAGCTCCATCGAGGTGCGGACGACCGTGTCGGCGCACTGGGCGAGCAGGATGCGGCCGACACCGGTGGAGCCGGTGAAGGAGAGCTTGCGGATCCGGCCGCCGCGCAGCAGCGGCTCGCACACCTCTCCGGCGCGGGAGGTGGTGACGACGTTCAGCACGCCGTCCGGCAGGCCGGCCTCCTTGAGGATGCCCGCCAGTGCGAGGCTGGACAGCGGGGTCTGCGGGGCCGGCTTGAGGATCATCGTGCACCCCGCCGCGATGGCCGGGCCGATCTTGCGGGTGCCCATGGCCAGCGGGAAGTTCCACGGCGTGATCAGCAGGCAGGGCCCGACCGGGCGGCGGGAGAGCAGCATGCGGTTGCGCCCGTCGGGCAGCGTGCCGCAGTCGCCGTCGATGCGGACGGCCTCCTCGGAGAACCAGCGGAAGAACTCGGCGGCGTACGCCACCTCTCCCCTGGCCTCGGCGAGAGGCTTGCCCATCTCCGACGTCATCAGGTGGGCGAGCTCGTCGGTGCGCTCCAGGATGAGCTCGTAGGCGCGGCGCAGGATCTCGCTGCGCGCCCGGGGCGCCGTACGGGCCCACTCCTGCTGTGCCTGGACGGCCGCCTCCTCCGCGAGCCGGGCGTCCTTGGGGCCCGCGTCGGCGACCTCGCAGAGGATCTCGCCGGTCGCGGGGTCGTCGACGGGCATGGTGGCGCCGTCCGCGGCGTCCACCCAGGCACCGCCGATGAACAGCTGAGTCAGTACCTCGGTCATGTCGTCTCTCCTGGTCGGTCGGCGGCGGGGTCGAGGAGTTCCGCGAGGTGCAGGGCGCGGATGTCCCGGTCTCCGGCGAGATGGTCGATCTGGGTGGCGCAGCTGAAGCCGTCGGCGACGACGGTGCGTCCGTCGAGGTGGTCGATGCGGGGTTTGAGGGCGAGGTCGGCGACGGCCATCGAGGTGTCGTAGTGCTCCGCCTCGAAGCCGAAGTTCCCGGCGAGTCCGCAGCAGCCCTCGGCCTCGTCGACGCCACGTACGCCGAGCCGGCGCAGCAGGTCGGCGGGGCGGCGTCCCTTGAAGGTGGCGTACTCGTGGCAGTGGGTCTGGAGCACGACGTTCTCGGGGAGCGGCGGCGGGCCCCAGGCCTGGTCGGCGAGGTCGGTGAGGGCCCCGGTGAAGGTGTGGACGCGGCTCGCCACGCGCTGGGCGGCCTCGGTGCCGAGCAGTTCGGGGACGTCACGTTTCAACGCGGCCGCACAGCTCGGCTCGGCCACGATGATCGGCCGGTCGTCACCGTCGTCGAGCGCGGCGACCGTGCGGGCCATGATCTTGCGGGCGACGTTCAGCTGTCCGGTGCTGACCCAGGTCAGCCCGCAGCACAGTCCGTCACGCGGCGTGCTGGGAACACCGGCGTCGGCCAGCACACGGCTCACCGCGCCCGCGACCTCGGGGCGGAAGGCGCGGGTGAAGCTGTCGACGAAGAGCACGGCCTTCGCGGGCCCTGGCGTCCTGGCCGCGCGCAGGATCTTGCGCAGGGTGCGGCGGGAGGCGAAGGCGGGGATCCTCCGCTTGGTCGTGACGCCGCCGAGACGGGCCAGGAGCTTGCCGAGCGGCCCGCGCAGCAGTGCGTTGACCGGCCGGGCGGCGTAGCCGGCCAGGGCGGAGGTCCGGGGCAGCCAGCCGAGGGAGTAGTGGGAACGGGGGCGCACGCGGCCCTTGTAGTGCTGGTGGAGGAACTCCGCCTTGTACGTGGCCATGTCGACGCCGACCGGACAGTCACTGGAGCAGGCCTTGCACGACAGGCACAGATCGAGGGCGTCCTTGACCTCGGTCGAGCGCCAGCCGTCCTGCACGGCCTCACCGCGCACCATCTCCTGGAGCATGCGGGCCCGGCCGCGGGTGGAGGCGTTCTCCTCGCCGGTGGCCCGGTAGCTGGGGCACATCACCCCGCCCGCGTCACTGCGGCAGCGGCCGACACCGACGCAGCGGCGCACGGCGCCCGCGAATCCGTCCTCGTCATGGGGGAAGCCGAAGGTCGTGTCCAGCAGCGGGAGTTCCCGCAGCGCGAGGTCGGCGTCCAAGGGGGCCGGGTCGACGATCACGCCGGGGTTGAGCAGCCCGTCGGGGTCGAAGGTCTTCTTGAACGCGGCGAACGCGGCGATCATGCGGTGGCTGTACATGACCTCCAGCAGCTCACTGCGCGCGCGTCCGTCGCCGTGCTCTCCCGACAGCGTGCCGCCGTGCCCGACGACCAGCGCGGCCGCCTCGGTCAGGAAGCGCCGCATGACCGTCCGGCCGGCCTCGGTGGCCGGGTCGAAGTCGATGCGCACGTGGACGCAGCCCGCGCCGAAGTGCCCGTACATCACACCGGTCAGTTCGTGCGAGGCCAGCAGCTTGCGGAAGTCGCGCAGGTAGGCGGCCAGGTTCTCGGGCGCGACGGCCGCGTCCTCCCAGCCCGGCCAGGATTCCCCGCCGTCGACGAGGCGGGCGGCGAGCCCGGCCCCGTCCTCGCGGACCCGCCACAACGAGCGCCGCTCGGCCGGGGTCTCGACGACCCGGCCGCCGGTCATCCGCCCCCGGGCCTTGAGAGCGTCGAGGAGTTCGGCGGCGCGGGCGTGCACCGCGGCCTGGTCGTCGCCTTCGAGCTCGACGTACAGCCAGGCCCGTCCCTCCGGCAGTCCGGTGACGGAGTCCGGGCCGCGCCGGGCGCGCATGGTGGCGACGATCGCCTCGTCCATGCCCTCCACTGCGCTGGGCGACCAGCGCAGGATCTCCGGCACGTCCTCGGCCGCCTCGACCACGTCCTCGTAGCCGAGCGTCAGCAGTGCGGAGGCCTGTGCGGTCGCCACCAGGCGGACCGTCGCGGCGGTGACGACCGCACAGGTGCCTTCAGTGCCCACGAGGGCGCGGGCCAGGTCGAAGCCCTTCTCCGGCAGCAGGTGCTGCAGCTGGAAGCCGGAGACCTGGCGCGGGATGCGGCCCAGCTCGGTGCGGATCAGAGCCAAGTTGTCCTCGACCAGCCGCCTGAGGCCGGCTTCGAGCCGGGCGACGCGCCGCACGGCTTCCGCGTCGCCCGGCTCCGCGGCACGCAGCCCGCAGTGGTCGGCGACGGCCCGCACGCCGTCGGCCGTCACGATCTCCAGGGCCTCGACGTGCCCGCTGGTCCGCCCGTCACGCACGGACCGGTTCCCGCACGCGTCGTTGCCGATCATGCCGCCGAGCGTGCAGCGGCTGTGCGAGGACGGATCCGGTCCGAAGTCCAACCCGTGCAACGCCGTCGCCCCGCGCAGCGCGTCCAGGACGACACCGGCCTCAACCCGCGCGGTACGGCCCTCGACGTCGATGTCCAGGATCCGGTTCATGTACCGCGAGAAGTCCAGGACGACCCCGAGCCCGACGGCGTTGCCCGCCATGCTGGTGCCGCCGCCCCGGGCCGTGACCGGGACGCCCGCCTCGCGGCAGACCCGCAGCACCGCGACCACGTCGTCGGCGGTGCGCGGGAAGGCCACGGCCCTCGGCAGCACACGGTAGTTGGAGGCGTCGTAGGCGTAGGGACCCGTCGCCCCCGGGCCGGTCTCCACCCGCAGACCGGGCGCGATCTCGGCGATCCGGGCCGTGAGACCCGCCAGGTCGCGGGTGGCGGTGGTCATCGCTCCGCCGCTCCGGAGGTGCCGGCCTCGACGGCGTTCGTCCAGGCCTGGAGGCCCTCGTCCACGCCCGCCTCGTCGATCACGAGCGCGGGGATCATGCGGACGACCTGGTTCCACGCCCCGCACAGCAGCAGGAGCAGGCCCTCGTCGATGGCCGCGCGCTGCACGCGGGCGGCGGTCTCGGGGTCGGGGCTGCCGTCCTCGGTGACGAACTCGGTCGCCAGCATCAGGCCGAGGCCGCGGACGTCGCCGATGCCCGGGGTCCGGTCGGCCACCGCCTCCAGGCCGTGGCGCAGCCGCTTGCCCATCGCCTCGGCGTTCTCGACGAGCTTCTCGTCGCGGACCACGTCGAGGGTCGCGCAGGCCGCGGCGCAGGCGACGGCGTTGGCGCCGTACGTGCCGCCCTGCGAGCCGGGCCAGGCCTTGGTCATCAGTTCCTCGGAGGCGGCGATGCCGGAGAGGGGGAAGCCGCTGGCGAGGCCCTTGGCGGTGACGAGGATGTCCGGGGTGACGCCGAAGTGGTCGTGGCCCCAGAAACGCCCGGTGCGGCCGACGCCGGTCTGCACCTCGTCGAGGATCAGCAGGAAGCCGTGCCGGTCGGCCCGCTCGCGCAGCCCTTCCATGAAGGCGCTGTTCGCGGGCACGTACCCGCCCTCGCCGAGCACCGGCTCGACGATGATCGCGGCCGTGTCCGCGGGCGAGGAGATCGTCTGGAGGGTGTAGTCGAGCTCCCTCAGCGCGAAGCGCGTGGCGGTCTCCTCGTCCCAGCCGTAGCGGAAGGCCGTCGGGAACGGGGTGACGACGACACCGCTCATCAGCGGGGAGAAACCGGACCGGAAGCGGGTGCCGGAGGTGGTCATGGAGGCGGCGGCGACCGTACGGCCGTGGAAGCCGCCGTGACAGACGATGACGTTGGGCCGGCCGGTGGCCTGGCGCGCCAGCCGCAGTGCCGCCTCGACGGCCTCGCTGCCGGAGTTGGTGAAGAACAGGCTGTCGAGGCCGGCCGGCAGCACCTCGCCCAGCTTGTCGACGAGGCGGCGCAGCGGCTGGTGCATGACGGTCGTGTACTGGCCGTGGATCAGGGTGCCCACCTGCTCCTGCGCCGCCGCCACGACCTTGGGGTGGCAGTGCCCGGTGCTGGTGACGCCGATGCCGGCGGTGAAGTCGAGGTAACGGCGGCCGTCCTCGCCGTAGAGGTGGACGCCCTCGCCCCGGGCCGCCACCACGGGCGTGGCCTGGCGAAGGTGCGGCGACAGTGCGGTCATTTCGTCTCCCGGCCGTGCGTCGAGGTCTGATGGGTTGCTCAGCTCCGGTACCCGAGCATCCAAGCCGCCGCTGAAGGCGACAACGCGTGATCTGTCCAGCCGGAACGCGTTGTTCGGACGTTGTGTCAACCGCCGGACCCCTCGGTTCCCGCCAGCCCCACCCGTGGGCAGCTCTTGCGCAGGTCAGTGCCGCTTGTCAGAGTGACCGGGCGAGCAGGGAGACACCGTGAACGACAACCATCCGACGGCCCCGGCCGGTCGCGCGCCGACCGTCGCCGACGTCCTCGCCCTGCCCGTCCTGGCCGCCGGACAGCCCCAGGTCGTCACCGGGCTGGCCCAGCTGGACCGGCCGGTGCGCTGGGTGCACATCACCGAGCTGACGGATCCGGCCTCCTTCCTCAAGGGCGGCGAGCTGGTCCTGACCACGGGCATGCCGCTGCCCGAAGACGCCGCGGGGGTGCGGCGGTACGTCGACGAACTCACGGAGGTGGGAGCGGCCGCCCTGGTCATCGAGCTGGTACGGCGCTACCACCGTCCGCCGGATGCCCTCGTCCAGGCCTGCCGGGCCCGGGGGCTGCCCCTGGTGACCCTGGCCCGGGACGTCAACTTCCTGGAGGTCACCCAGGTCGTGCACGCCCTCATCCTCGGCAACCAGGCGGAGGCGATGCGCCGGACGCAGCGTGTCCACGAGGCGTTCACGGCTCTGACGTTGCGCGGCGCGGGCGCGGAGGACGTGGTGCGCGCGGCGGCGGAGATGAGCGGCCGGACGGTCGTCCTGGAGAACCTGGTGCACCAGGCGCTGATCTGCGAACCGTCGGGAAGCACGGTGGAGGAGGCGCTCACCGGCTGGGAGGAGCGCTCCCGGGCCACCGCGCCCGGCGACCACACGGAGGTGGGCGGAACCGAGGGCTGGCTCACGGCACCGGTCTCCTACCAGGGGGAACGCTGGGGCCGCCTGGCCATGCTCCCGTCCCCCGGCGAGGGGCCGGGCTTCGGGCCGGAGCACGTCACCGTCCTGGAGAGAACGGCGATGGCCCTGACCGTCGCCCGGCTCATCCACGCCACGCCGTGGGAGCACACGGCCCACCGCTCCGCCCTGCGGGAGCTGGCGGAGCAGCGCCACCACTCCCCCGAGGACGCCCTCGCCCGCTGTGCCGCGCTCGGCCTGCCCACCCGGGACAGCCACTTCCTCGCGATCCTCGTCGACCTGGGCACCGGTGCCGCGGGGAGTGAACTCGAGGCCCGGCTGCACGGGGAGCTCCGATCGGCGGGGGTTCCGGCGCTGGTCGGGGAGCTCTCCCCCGGCCGCCTCGGCGTGCTGCTGGCCCTGCGCCCCTCCCAGCTGTGGCGTCCCGTGGCCGAACGCCTGAGCCGCACGGCGCTGAGCCTGGTCCCGGAGGCGATCGTGAGCGTCGGCTCGGAGGTGGCGGAACTCGCCGACACCGCGCGCTCCTTCCGGGAGGCGGCCCGGGTCACCGAGGCCACCCCGCCGGGCCAGCCCCTCCCCGCGGACCGCTCCTTCCACGAGCTGCCGGACATCGACCTGCGCCGCCTGCTGTACGCCCTGCGTGCGGACACCCGCGTCCAGGACTACACCGAACGGCGGCTCGGCCGGCTCATCGACCACGACACCCGGCACGGCACGGATCTGCTGACGACGCTGGGCCACTATCTCGACGCCGCGGGCAACAAGACCACCGCGGCCCGCCGCGGCGGCCTGTCCAGGGAGACCATGTACCAGCGTCTGCGCACCATCGAGCGCCTCCTCGACACCGACCTGGAATCCGGTGAGCGGCGCACCGAACTCCACGTGGCGCTGACGGCGTTGCGCGTCCTGCGCGCCGAGTGAGCGTCACTCGGGCCGAGGCCCCGGCTGCCGGACCAGCCGCCATTCCTGTGAGCCGTCCGCGGCCTCGTTCTGGAGGGTGAGCGGCGCCCCTCGGGACTCGCCGGTCAGGTACAGGTCCGGGTTCCTCGCCGCCTGGAACCTGTAGGAGCCGTCCTCGGTCCTGATGACGTTCCAGCTGCCGGTGGCGTTGTCGTCGACCCACTGGCCGATGCGCTGCCCGGCGGATGGCGTCCCGGTCCAGATCGCCGCCGCCCTGCCGCCCGACTTGTTCAGCAGCGTCACCCCGCCCTGCGGCCGGGTCACCACGTGCCAGTACTGGGTGTCGTGGTCCGGGGTCGCGCCGGCGTCCTCCAAGCGGACGTCGGGGACGTCACCGTTGCCGATGTTGGCGTCGTTGGTCTTGCCGCCGGTGCCGACGACCTGGCCGGTGCGGCGGTTGACGAGCCGGTAGTAGGCGCCGTCCGAGTGGCCGAGGTCGACCTCGGCGTGGGCGATCACCGACGTGTCCTGATTGTTGAGGATCACGAGGCGGCCGGTGCCCGCGACGTACTGGAGGTTGCGGCTGTAACCGGGCCGGGAGGTCGTCTGGTACTCCTTCCACACGCCGTCGCCGCGTCCGCTGTCGTTGACCCAGACGTTGCCGCTGCCGGCGGCGTTGTAGACCAGGCGCCCGTCGGGGAGCCGGATGACGACCGGGCTGCCGCCGGTGGCGAGGGGGCGGGACCCGGCGTCGACCGGCAGCGAGGTGACGGGGTTGCCCGCCGAGGCGCGGTGGAACGCCAACGGGTCGTCGGCGAGCAGGTACCGGGTGTTGGCTCCGCCGGCCCAGTACTCGTAGGTGAGCAGCCACTTGCCGTCCGAGGTCCGCACGACATTCGTCATGCCGGGGCGTCCGCCGCCGATCTCCGTCTTGCCGCCGCCCATGTCCTGGGTGAGCCCCGCGACGTCCACGACGGGCTCGCTCCACCGGGCGGTCCGTCCGTCCCAGGTCTTGTGCACGAGGATCTGGCCGTGCGAGTCGGGGGCGGTGTCGTTCGCGGGGTCCAGCGTGGGCACGCCGGTGACCGGGTCAAAGCCGAGGTAGTCGTTCTCGTCGGAGTAGTAGCAGACGAGCCGACCCTTGTGGACCATCAGATACGGCTCCCAGAGGGGGTCCACCTGGCGGTGCGTGTTCGCGCTCGCGACGTTCCGGCCGACGGCGCCCGCGCTGCCGCCCTGCCAGCCGCCCGTGGCGATGACGTTGACGACCTTCCAGGACCTGCCCTCGTCCGGGCTGGAGTACAGGGCGATCGCCAGGTCCTCGCGGTCTCCGTCGTTGGACGGCGTCCAGGCGGGATCGGCCGCCTTGTGCTCCTTGTAGTACTGGTCGTCGCCCGACACGACGCTCGCGAGCAGCAGCGTGCCCTTCTTCAGCTTCCCGACCGTCCGGGGGAGCACGTAGAGGTACGGGTTGGTCCAGTTGCTCGTGTACTTGGCGTACGCGGGATTCCGGGAGAGGTACGCCGGGGCCTTGACCTCCGACAGCGGCTGCCAGGACGTGCCGTGGTCGTCGCTCTTGTAGACCGGCAGCGTCTCGCCGTCGGCGCTGCCCGACTGCGGTACGACGGTGGCCTTCTCGAACGACGCGACGAGGCGTCCGCCCGGCAGTTGTACCGACTTCGGGTAGACGGCGCAGTTGCCCCGGCCCTTCAGGCACGGCTCGTCCCCGAGCCGGTACACGATGCCGCCCGTCGGGTTGTAGGCCTGGGCGGTGGCCATGGGGAGCGCCAGCAGCGCGGCCGCCGCGACGCAGCTGCCCAGCACCTTGGCCGGTCGTCGTGCGTACATGGCCCCTCCACCGTCGGCGTCGTCGTATGACTGCGCAGTCAGAGGGGAGTCTGTGGTCCGTGTCGCGCCGCAGTCAAGACTCCGGCACGATCTGTCGAGTGAGGGTTTCCGCGGGCGGCCTGACCCGGGCTCAGGTGTCGAAGTCCACCGTCAGAGCGTCGGAGACCGGGAACGACTGGCAGGTGAGGACGTAGCCCGCGTCGACCTCGGCCGGTTCGAGGGCGAAGTTGCGCCGCATGTCGGCCTTGCCGTCGGTGACCAGGGCGCGGCAGGTGCCGCAGACCCCGCCCTTGCAGGCGAACGGCAGGTCGGGGCGGGTCTGCTGGGCGCCTTCGAGGATGGTCCGCTCGCGGGGCAGGGCGGAGGTGGTGGAGCGGCCGTCGAGGGTGACGGTGACCTGGCTGACGGGGCCGGAGGGGCCTGCCTCGGCGTGGTGGACCTCGCGTACGGGTTCGTCGTCGGCGTAGAACAGCTCCTGGTGGACGCGGTCGTTGGGCACGCCGAGCCCGGCGAGGACCTCCTGGGCGGCGCGGACCATGCCGTGCGGGCCGCACAGCCACCAGTGGTCGGCGGACTCCACGTCGACCAGCGCGTCGATGAGCGCCGAGAGCCGCTCGGCGTCGAGGCGGCCGGAGAGCACCTCGGCCTCGCGGGGCTCACGGGACAGGACGTGGGCGAGCTGGAACCGCGTCGGGTAGAGGTCCTTCAGGTCGGCCAGCTCGTCGGCGAACATCACCGTGCCCGTGCGGCGGTTGCCGTAGAGGAGGGTGACCGTCGAGCGGGAGTCGGCGGCCAGGACGGACTCGGCGATGGAGACCATGGGCGTGATGCCGGAGCCGGCCGCGATCAGGACGTGGTGGCCGGGTGTGGTGAGGTCGGGGGTGAAGGCTCCGGTGGGGGCCATCACCTCGACGGTGTCGCCGGGGCGCACCTCGTGGACCAGCCAGGAGGAGAACAGGCCGCCGGGTACGACACGGACGCCGATGCGCGGTGCCGTGCCGGCGGGCGAGCAGATCGAGTAGGAGCGGCGCTCGTCCCGGCCGTCGACCTCACGCCGCAGGGTGAGCGACTGGCCGGGCGCGAAGGCGAACTCCTCGGCCAGCTCGGCCGGGATGTCGAAGCTGACGGCCACCGCGTCCTCGCACAGCGGTTGCACGGCGGCGACCCGCAGGGGGTGGAAGACCGGACGCCGGCGGGCTCGCGTGCGCGGCGCCGGGGCGGGGGCCGGCTGCATCAGGTCCTCCATCAGATCTCCTTGACGTACTCGAACGGCTCGCGGCAGGCGAGGCAGCGCCACAGCGCCTTGCAGGACGTGGCGGCGAAGCGGGAGGTCTCCTCGGTGTCGGGGTGGCCGCACCGGGGGCAGGGCACCGAGCGGCGGGTCGGCGACAGCACGAGCGGGACCGGTCCGGCAGCGCGGGCGGGGGCCGCCCCGGGCGGGGCGATGCCGTGGTCGGCGAGCTTGCGGCGGCCCTGCGGGGTGATCCAGTCGCTGGTCCACGGCGGGTCCAGGACGGTGCGGATCTCCACGCGCGGGTAGCCGGCGGCCCGGAGCCGGGCGGCCACGCCGGCGCGCATCTCGGCCATGGCCGGGCAGCCGGAGTAGGTCGGGGTGAGGCTCGCGACGACCGTCCCGTCCGGCTCCAGGGACACCTCGCGCAGCACCCCGAGGTCGGCCAGGGTGAGCATGGGCAGCTCGGGGTCGGGGACCTGCTCGGCGATGCGCCGGGCCCGTCGCGCGTCCAGGGCCGTCGTCACCATGTCGCCTCCGGGTGGGCGCGGGCCACGCCCTGCAACTCGGCCAGCAGCAGGGCGAGATGCTCGGTGTGCTCGCCGGCGCGGCCCGAGCCTGGCAGCGGCCGGTACACGGGCATGGGCAGTCCGGCCGCCTCGGTGACCTGGCGCAGGACGGCGACGACCTCGTCCCGTACGTCGTACGCCGTGAACAGCTCGCCGAGGTAGGGCGCCACCTGTTCCAGCGCCCTGCGCGTCCGGCGGTGGGACTCCTCGGTGCCGTCGCCCAGCCGTACCACCCACTCGGCCGCGTACTGCCGGTGGTAGGCCAGCTCCTTCACGCCCTTGGCGGCGATCGCCGCGAGTACCGGGTCGCGGTGGGCGGTGAGCCGCTCGAAGTGCGCGAGGCGCCAGCTCGCGAACACCAGCAGCCGCACGATCGAGAACGCGAAGTCGCCGCCCGGCACTTCGGCCAGGCGTACGTTGCGGAACTCGCCGGCGTCACGGAAGTAGGCGTAGGCGTCCTCGCCGCGCCCGGTGCCGTCGACCTGCCCGGCGCGGGAGTACAGCAGGCGGGCCTGGCCGAGCAGATCGAGGCCTATGTTGGCCAGCGCCACCTCCTCCTCCAGCTCGGGTGCCCGCGTGGTCCATTCGGCGAGCCGCTGGGCCGAGATCAGGGCGTCGTCGGCCAGGGTGACGCAGAGGGCGGCCAGTTCCCCGGCGTCCACACCGTCGGGGACGGCGGTGTCCACGCCGTGCAGGGGGTCCTCGAAGCCGGTGCCGTAGGCCCAGCGGGTGTCGTCCTCGTGTCCCTCGGCGAGGGTCATGTAGACGTGGTCGTCGCTCATGCCCTCTCCTCAGATGTGCGGGACGTCGTCGGGGATGTCGTAGAAGGTCGGGTGCCGGTAGACCTTGTCCGCGCTGGGCTCGAAGAACGGGTCCTTCTCGTCGCGCGTGGACGCGGCGATGTGCTCGGAGCGCACGACCCAGATGCTCACGCCCTCGTTGCGCCGGGTGTACAGGTCACGGGCGTGCGTGAGCGCCATGCGGTCGTCGGCGGCGTGCAGCGAGCCCACGTGCACGTGGTTCAGCCCGCGCTTGCCGCGCACGAACACCTCGTACAGCGGCCAGTTCTGCTTCCCGTCGGTCATGCCAGGGCTTCCTTCCGCGCGCGGGCGGCCTGTTTGGCGGCGTGGGCGGTGGCCGCCTCACGCACCCAGGCGCCCTCCTCGTGAGCGGTGCGGCGCCGCTCGATCCGCTGGGCGTTGCACGGGCCGTCGCCCTTGATGACCCGCATCAGCTCGTCCCAGTCGGGCGTGCCGAAGTCGTGGTGTCCGCGCTCCTCGTTCCAGCGCAGCTGCGGGTCGGGCAGCGTCACGCCGAGCTTCTCGGCCTGCGGGACGGTCATGTCGACGAACCGCTGGCGCAGCTCGTCGTTGCTGTGCCGCTTGATCTTCCAGGCCATCGACTGCGCGGAGTTGGGCGAGGCGTCGTCGGGCGGGCCGAACATCATCAGCGACGGCCACCACCAGCGGTTCACCGCGTCCTGCACCATCTCCCGCTGCTCCTCGGTGCCCCGCATCATCGTCATCAGCAGCTCGTAGCCCTGCCGCTGGTGGAACGACTCCTCCTTGCAGATCCGCACCATCGCCCGCGCGTACGGCCCGTACGACGACCGGCACAGCGGTACCTGGTTGCAGATCGCCGCGCCGTCCACGAACCAGCCGATCACCCCGACGTCCGCGAAGGACAGCGTGGGGTAGTTGAAGATCGAGGAGTACTTCTGGCGGCCCTCGATCAGCCGCTCGGTCAGATCCGCGCGGTCGGCGCCCAGCGTCTCCGCCGCCGAGTACAGATACAGCCCGTGCCCGGCCTCGTCCTGGACCTTCGCGAACAGAATGGCCTTGCGGCGCAGCGACGGCGCACGCGTGATCCACTCGCCCTCCGGCTGCATGCCGATGATCTCCGAGTGCGCGTGCTGCGCGATCTGCCGCACCAGCGTCTTCCGGTAGCCCTCCGGCATCCAGTCACGCGGCTCGATGCGCTGATCCCGCGCGATCGTCGCCTCGAAGTGCTCCCGGAGAACCGGCTCGGTCTCGTCCGCCCCCGGGGGGCTGGAGTGTGTCGTGTCCATCCGTCCCACTTCCCAACCGACCATTCGTTCGGTCCATCATAGAACGACCGCGCGCGCCTTGGTAAGACCCACCGGCTCTTGACAGGCCCCGGGGCGGCTGGATTACTTGGCAATGCCGAAGCTGACCGAATGGTCGGTCGGGTCACAGGATGATGCGATCGAGCTACAGGGTGGTGCGAAGTGATGCTGCTGCTGGACGACGCCGAGCGCCTGACGCGCGAGGAGCTGCGCGAGCTCCAGCTCGACCGGCTGCGCCGGAGCCTGCGCCACGCCTACGACAACGTGGAGACGTACCGGAGGAAGTTCGACGAGGCCGGTGTCGGACCCGACGACTGCCGGACCCTGGCGGACCTGTCCCGCTTCCCCTTCACGACCAAGGCGGATCTGCGCGACACCTATCCGTTCGGCATGTTCGCCGTCCCCATGGACCAGGTGCGCCGCGTCCACGCCTCCAGCGGCACCACCGGCCGCCCCACGGTCGTCGGCTACACGGAGAACGACCTGTCGATGTGGGCGGACCTGGTCGCCCGCTCGATCCGCGCCGCCGGCGGGCGGCCCGGGCACAAGGTGCACATCTCCTACGGTTACGGCCTGTTCACCGGCGGTCTCGGCGCGCACTACGGGGCCGAGCGAGCGGGGTGCACCGTCATCCCCGCCTCGGGAGGCATGACCGCACGCCAGGTGCAGATCATCCAGGACTTCCGGCCCGAGATCATCATGGTCACCCCCTCCTACATGCTCACGCTCCTCGACGAGTTCGAGCGTCAGGGCGTAGACCCCCGCTCGACCTCGCTGAGGGCCGGGATCTTCGGTGCCGAGCCGTGGACGGAGGAGATGCGCCGCGAGATCGAGGAGCGCCTGGACATCCACGCCGTGGACATATACGGCCTGTCCGAGGTCATCGGCCCGGGTGTGGCCCAGGAGTGCGTGGAGACCAAGGACGGCCTGCACGTGTGGGAGGACCACTTCTACCCCGAGGTCGTCGACCCGCTCACGGGCGAGGTGCTGCCCGACGGCGAGGAGGGCGAACTGGTCTTCACATCGCTGACCAAGGAGGCCCTGCCGGTCGTGCGCTACCGCACCCGCGACCTGACCCGGCTGCTGCCCGGCACGGCCCGGCCCGCCTTCCGCCGCATCGAGAAGATCACCGGCCGCTGCGACGACATGATCATCCTGCGCGGGGTGAACGTCTTCCCCAGTCAGATCGAGGAGATCGTGCTGCGCACGCCCGGCGTCGCTCCGCACTTCCAGATCGAGCTGACCCGGCGCGGCCGGATGGACCACATGACCGTCCGCGTCGAAACCCGCCCCGGCACGCCCGCCGGTCTGCGCGACGCCGCCGCACGCGCGATCGCCAAGGACGTCAAGGACGGCGTCGGTGTCACCGTCGACGTGTCGATCGTCGAACCGGAGACCCTGGAGCGCTCCCTCGGCAAACTCCGCCGGGTCAAGGATCTGCGCGGCACGCCGTGACCAGCCCTGCCCTCACAGGCAGCTCCGCACCTCGGGAGCGGTCACCTTCTCCGGCGTGCCGGTTTCGGACGCGGCCGGTTTGCGGATCAGGAGCAGGGCCGCGTCGTCGTGCAGCCGGCCACCCACATGGTCCAGCAGCTCGTCGTGGAGCGCGCCGAGGGTGCGGGCCGGCTCGTGGGACACGTGTCGCTCCAGTCCTTCGGCGAGCTGGTAGAAGGCCCGCCCCTGGTCCCGGGCCTCGGTGACGCCGTCGGTGTAGAGCAGCAGCTGGTCACCGTCGGCGAAGGGCAGCACATGCAGGCCGGGCCCGTGACCGGCGAGGGCGCGCAGCCCGAGCGGCGGGGACGGATGAGCGGGCTCCACCGGCGTGACGCTCCCGCAGGAGCGCACCAGCAGCGGCGGCGCGTGCCCGCAGTTCACCACCTCCAGGTGCCCGTCCCGGGGATATCCGGCTACCACCGCGGTGACGAAGTCGTCGTGACCGAGGTTGCGCGCCAGACTCCGCTCGATCCGGTCGACCACGGCGAGGAGGTCGGGCTCGTCGTGGGCGGCCTCGCGGAAGACGCCGAGCACCAGCGCGGCGGTCCCCACGGCGGGCAGCCCCTTGCCGCGCACATCGCCGACGATCAGCCGCACCCCGTGCGGTGTGGGTATCAGGGCGTAGAGGTCCCCGCCGATCCGGGCCTCGGCCGCGGCGGCGCTGTAGCGGACGGCCGCCTGGAACGGTCCGACGGTCGACGGCACGGGCTTGAGCAGCGCGTGCTGGGCGGTCTCCGCGACCGAGCGAACGGCCGCGAGCACGCGCTCGCGGCGCACCCGCAGCACGCCGGCCAGGCCGCTCGCGAGGGTGACGGCCGTCAGGGCCGCCAGTACGGCGGTCAGTTCCCCGCCCGGCATACCGTCCCGGATGCCGAGCGTCAGGCCGGACACGACGGCGAGCAGGCCGACCCAGAGGACTCCGCGGGGGCCGTTGGTCGTGGCGGCGAGGGCGGGACCGACCGCGAGCAGGGGCAGCCAGATCATCCCGCCTCCGCCGGCGAGGTCGACGAGCACGATGACGGTGACGATCAGCACCGGCAGGACGGGCGTACCGGCGGCCAGCTGCGCGAGGACGCGTCTGCGCGCCGAGCCCCCGGCACCGGCCACCCGCTTGCTGAACGGCCGTACGGCCCAGTGGTCGTCACCAAGGTCTCGGGTGTGGCTCATGTCGGTATCCGTGGTCCTCACCTGTGAGCGGGGCGCCGGCCTGGCGACGCACGCACCCCTGAAATGTCTGTTTCATCCAGAAAAACGGGGTGGGTGGGGCACCGGCAAGGAGCGGATTTTCAGATAGTGAGCGAGAGGCTCCGCGTCACGCGGCTCGCGGCCGGCAGCAGCCGCGTGCTGATCTCCGGCAGCCGGGAGAGCCGGTTCGCCGGCAGGGAGACGCCGAGGGAGCCGAGCGTGTCGCCGCTGTAGACGGGGACGGCGACGCAGACCGTGCCGAGGGCGTACTCCTCCAGGTCTGTGACGGCCGGGGCCAGGGGCGAGGTCTCCAGCCGGCGGAGCAGTTCCGGCGGACTGGTGACGGTCCGCGGGGTGAGGTCGGCGAGGTGGTGGCGCGAGAGGTAGTCCTTGCGGGACTCCTCGTCCAGTTCCCTGAGCACGGACTTGCCCAGGGCGGTCGCGTGTCCCGCGTCCTCGAAGCCCACCCAGAGATCGACGCGGGGCGTGCCGGGGCCGTCGACGATCTCGGCGACCCGGATCTCGCCCTCCTCGTAGAAGGTGAGATAGGCGGGGGTCGCGAGTTCGTCCCGCAGCGCGGCGAGCGTGGGCCGGACGCGGCTGAGCAGCGCCTGCGCACGGCCCGTGGTCCGGAGGTTCTGCAGCTTGTCGCCCAGGATGAACCCGCCGTCGTCCAGCTTGCGCACATAGCCGTCGTGCACCAGCGTCCGCAGCAGGTGATAGGCGGTGGCCAGAGGCAGGCCGGTCTCACGCGCCAGCTGCTTGGCCGGCGCGCCGTTCTGGTGTGCGCTCACCGCCTCCAGCAGCCGCATGGCCCGCTGGACGGAGGTGATGAGCGTAGGGCCGTCTTGCGCACCCATAGGACCAGGGTACGGCGGGGGGAGGGCGGGGACGAGCCCCCTGCCGCCCCGGCGACTACCGGGGCGGCGGGGGCGCGGTCGATGCCCGGACCACGAGTTCGACCGGGGGGTCGTTCGCCGGTTGCGGTTGCGCGTCGGGCGTCTCGATGGCCTGCACGAGGAGCCGGAGCCCCTCTCGCGCCACGGCGTCGAACGGCTGGCGCACCGTGGTCAGCGGCGGGGTCACGTACGCGGCGACGGGGATGTCGTCGAAGCCGACCACGCTGACGTCGTCCGGCACGCGCCGACCGGCCTCCGTCAGGGCGCGGATCACGCCGATGGCCATGTCGTCGTTGGCGGCGAACACGGCGGTGACGTCACCGTCGGCGGCGAGTGCGCGGCCCGCCTCGTGGCCCGAGGCGGCCGACCAGTCGCCGACGAGCACGGCCGGCTGCTCGGCGCCCCGCGCGGTGAGGGCGCCGCGCCAGCCCTCCAGGCGGTCCCGGGCGGCGAACCACCGTTCCGGGCCGGCGACGTGGTGGACCGTCCTGTGGCCGAGGCCCAGCAGGTGTTCGGTGGCCGTGCGCGCGAGGAGTTCGGCGCCGACGCCCGTGGCGACGGTCCGGGTGCCGCCGAACGCCACAGGCGCGCCGAGGACGAGGACCGGCACGTCGACGCTGAGGGAGACCGCTCCCTCGTCGATGGGCTCGGAGACGACGATGCCGTCCACGCCCTGCTCCAGCAGCGACTCCACGGCGCCGACGACACCTCGCGGGTCGCCCTCCAGGGTGTTGACGACCCGGAGCGCGTATCCAGCGTCCCGCGCGGCCCGCTCGACGCCGATCAGGAGCGAGGCGGGCCCGTAGAGGGCGGTCCCGAGCGTGACCACGCCGATGGAGCGGGTCCGCCCGGAGGCCAGTGCCCGGGCCGCGCTGTTGAGCCGGTAGCCGAGTTCCCCGGCCGCCTCCAGCACCCGCCGGCGCACCTCCTCGGAGACGTACCGCTCCCCGTTGAGGACCCTCGACACCGTCTTCTGCGAGACGCCGGCCAGCCGGGCCACGTCCACGCTGCGCGGCGCGGCGCCGGCGGCCCGTCCTCCCTCTCGCGTCATGCGTCTCTCCCCGGGTCCTGGTGTCCGTGCCGGACTGCGCAGTCATGCGTACGCGGTGAAACGGGCCGCGTCAATCAGGGCCGCTGAACGTGCCGCCGGAGCCTCACCTGTCGGCGAGGGTGCGGTCGAGGAGGGGCAGCAGGCGGTCCCAGTGGCGCTGCAGTCCGGCGGGGTCGAAGGCGTCGGTGTCGGACATGGTGAAGCCGTGGACGGTGCCGGGGTAGATCTCGGAGGTGTGGCGGACACGGGCGGCGTCCAGGGCCCGGTTGAGTTCGGCGAGGGCCTCGGGCGTGAGGTCGGTCTCGGCGTGGCCGAAGTGGACGTCGGCGGTGATCCCGGCGAGGGCGTCGGGGCCGTCCGCGCCCACGGGTGCGTGGAACGCGGCGACGGCGGCCACTCGGCCGGGGTGGGCCGCGGCGGTGCGCACCGCGAGGAGGCCGCCTATGCAGTAGCCGGTCACCGCGACCGGTCCGGCGCCGGCCTCGGGCCGGGTGGCGAGGAATCCGAGGTAGGCGTCGGCGTCGCTGAGGACCCGTTCGGTGGTGTGCGCCTCGATCAACGGCATCACCTGGGCCATGAGTGCGGGACGGGCCTCTTCTCCGATGTGCTCGGGCAGGTCGATCACCGGTGCCGGGCCGTGCCGGTGGAAGAGGTTGGGGACGAGCACGTAGTAGCCGTGCCCGGCCAGTTCGCGGGCCATCTCCCGCAGCACGGGACGGATGCCGAAGCCGTCCGCGTACATCAGCACCCCCGGGTGCCGCTCGCCGTCGTCGGGGTAGGCGGCGATGGCGTCGGCCCGGCCGTCCGTGGTGGGGATCTGCAGCGTCTTGACGGGCATGTTCTGTTCTCCTGTCGTGGTTGATGTGCCGAACCTGTGATCAACACGACGGAGGCGGAGCCCGCGCGGCGGCGCGAGGCCCTCGTTCCCGCAGCGGGCCCGCACCGGCCCGTACGGCGCTCAGGAGAGCACCGGGTCACCGATCCGTGTGTGGCGCGATGCCGTCCCGGTATTCATGGCGGCACAGCCTAGCCGAGCGGGGAAGAGCCCGCCCGGGCGTCGAGAACGGACAGCGGGCGATCCGGATGGAGCAAGAGACCCGCGAACACAGGCGAAACGCCGCCGTGGTCCTTCTCGGGCCTCCCCGTACCGGCGACCATGCGATGTCATGGACATCTTGCTCGTCGCCAGCGCGTTCAACAGCCTGTCCCAGCGCGTGTACGCGGAACTGTCGGACCACGGGCACCGCGTGGACGTCGTCCTCGCCTCCCACGGGCCCGACGCGGTCCGGGCCGCCGTACGCGAGGTGTGCCCGGAACTGATCGTCGCCCCGATGCTGAAGTCCGCCCTGCCGGAGGACGTGTGGCGGGAGCACGCCTGTCTGGTCGTGCACCCGGGGCCGCCCGGCGACCGGGGCCCGTCGTCGCTGGACTGGGCGATCGCCGAGGAGACGCCCGAGTGGGGCGTGACCGTGCTCCAGGCCGAGGCGGCGATGGACGCGGGGGACATCTGGGCGGAGGGGTCCTTCCCGGTGCCGCCGGCCGGAAAGAGCGACGTGTACCGGGGCGAACTGTCCGACGCCGCCGTGGCCGCCGTGCTGCTGGCCGTGCGGCGGTACGCCGACGGATCGTTCAAGCCGCGGCCGCAGAGCGATCCCGGGATCCGGGTCGTGTGGCGGGACTTCTTCCGCCAGGAGCAGCGGCGGATCGACTGGGACAACGACAGCACGGCAACGGTGCTGCGCAAGCTCCGCGGGGCCGATTCGCAGCCGGGTGTCCTGGACGAACTCTGCGGCCGGGAGGTGTTCCTGCACGGCGGGCATCCCGAGGACCGGCTGCGCGGCCGGCCGGGCGAGCTGCTCGCGACCCGGTCCGGCGCCCTGTGCCGGGCCACCCGGGACGGCGCGGTGTGGATCCCGGAACTGCGCCCCCGCAAGAACTCCGGTGACCCGGCCCCCTTCCGCCGCCCGGCGGCCTCGGTGCTCGCCTCCTTCCCGGCGCCGCCCGGCAGCGGCCCGGGCATGCCGGGTTCGAACGACCGCCCGTACTGGCTGCCGGAGATCGCCGCCCCGCTCGAACTGCCGCCGAAGCGCACCACCTGGTCCGACATCCGCTACCGGCAGCGGGATGACATCGGCTTCCTGTCCTTCTCGTTCCCGGGCGGGGCGATGAGCACCAACCACTGCCGCAGGCTGCTCGCCGCCTACCGGTACGCGCTCACCCGCTCCACCTCGGTGCTGGTGCTCGGCGGCGCCCGCGACTTCTTCTCCAACGGCATCCACCTGAACGTCATCGAGGCGTCGAGCGACCCGGCGGGCGAGTCCTGGTCCAACCTCGTCGCCATGAACGACCTGGTGGAGGCCGTGCTGCGTACCACCGACCGGCTGGTGGTGGCGGCGCTCGGCGGCAACGCGGCGGCCGGCGGTGTCATGCTGGCGCTGGCCGCCGACGAGGTCTGGTGCCGCACGGGCAGCATCCTCAACCCGCACTACCGGAACATGGGCCTGTACGGCTCGGAGTTCTGGACGTACTCGCTGCCGAAGCGTGTGGGAGCCGAGACGGCCGAGCGGCTGACGAGCGAGGCGTCGCCGGTGAGCGCCGCGACGGCCGAGCGGATCGGGCTGGTGGATCGTCTGGTGCCGGTTCCCTCCCAGGAGTTCACCGGGGAGGTCGAGCGCCTGGCCGCCGAGGTGGCAGGCGACCCGGATCTCGCACGCCGGATCACCGCCAAGGCCACGGCACGTCACGCGGACGAGCTCCAGCGCCCCCTCGCCGAATACCGGCGGAGCGAACTCGCCCGCATGCGCGCCGTCTTCTTCGATCCGCAGGCCCCGTACCACGAGCTGCGGTCCGCCTTCGTCCGCAAGAACCCGACCGGCTCCGCCCGGCCGCTGGCCCCCGAAGGCGCGGTATGAGTGCGCGGCTGCTCGTGGCGGGCGTCGGCAACATCTTCCTCGCGGACGACGCCTTCGGCCCCGAGGTGATCCGCGCCCTGGACCAGCGCCCGCTGCCGCCCGAGGTGCGGGTCCGGGACTTCGGCATCCGCGGCATGGACCTCGCGTACGCACTGCTCGACGGCTACGACACGGCCGTCCTGGTCGACGCCGCCGTACGCGGGCACGAGCCGGGCACCCTGTCGCTGATCGAGCCGGACCTGCCCGACCGCGCCTCGGCCGGCGCCCCGCCCGAGGCGCACGGCATGGACCCGGCCAAGGTCCTCGCCCTGGCCGCCCACCTGGGTGGCGAACCGCTCCCGCGCGTCCTCGTCCTGGCCTGCGAGCCGGAGCTGCGGGCACCCGCCGACGAGGACATCGCCCCGGGCATCAGCGCGACGGTGCGCGAGGCGGTCGGGCGGGCCGTCGCCGCCCTGCACGCCATGGTTCCGGTGCTGCTGGCCGACCCTGCGGCCACGCCGTCGTTGAGCCGCCCGGACGAATCCCCCGCCCTGTCCCCGCCGGGCTGCCGGGCGCCGTGAGAGACGGCGCCGAGGATCGGTGGCGGACCGAATTTCCCCACCGACCGCGAGGAGCGGCGCCCATGTGCGATTCCGTGGACGAGGTCACTCAGGCCGTCCTGGCGAAGAACGACGGTCTGGCCGCGGGCCTGCGCGAGACGCTGGCCCGGCGCGGAGTGAGCGTGGTCAATCTGCTGTCCAGCCCGGGCAGCGGCAAGACGGAGCTGCTCGGGCGGGTGCTCGCCAGGGCGGTGGAGCGGGGCCTTCCGGTGGCGGCGCTCACCGCCGACCTGGCGACCGAGAACGACGCCGACCGGCTGGCCCGCTCGGGAGCCCCGGTGAAGCAGCTGCTGACGGACGGGCTGTGCCATCTGGAGGCGCGGCAGCTGCGCGGCCATGTGGAGAGCTGGCTGCCCGGGGGCACCTCGCTGCTGTTCGTGGAGAACGTCGGCAACCTCGTCTGCCCGGCGTCCTACGACCTCGGCGAGAGTCTGCGGATCGTGCTCATGGCGGTGACGGAGGGCGAGGACAAGCCGTTGAAGTACCCGACGGCCTTCGGGTCCGCCCAGCTGGTGGTGCTGACCAAGACCGACTTGGCCGGACCCGCCGGGTTCGACGAGACCGCCTTCGACGCCCACGTCCAGCGGGTCAACCCCGGGGTGGAGGTGCTGCGGTCCTGCGCCCGCACCGGCGCCGGCGTCGACGCGATTCTGGAGCGCGTGCTCGCCGTACGGGACGGGGCGCCGGCGCACCGGCCCCCGCTGGCGCCCCGCCCGCACACCCACACCCCTGAGGGCGCCGAAGCCGGCCTCGTCTCGTGACAGCGCCCGCCACACAGGCGGTGCGCCGCCGCGTCACCGTGCGCGGCACCGTGCAGGGCGTGGGCTTCCGGCCCTTCGTGCACCGCCTCGCCACCGATCTCGCCCTCGCGGGGTTCGTGAGCAACACGGCGAGCGGAGTCCTCATCGAGGTGGAGGGACCGCCGGACCGGGTCGCCGACTTCTGCGACCGGCTGGCCGCCCAGCCACCGCCGCTGGCCACCGTCACCGGCGTCGGGGTCGAGGACCTGCCCGTCAGCGGCGCCGACGGCAGCTTCGCCATCCGCTCCACCGACCGCTCCCCCGGCCGCACCCATCTCCCGCCCGACACGGCGACCTGCGCGGACTGTCTGCGGGACCTGACCGATCCCGCCGACCGCCGGCACCGGCATCCGTTCGTCACCTGCACCCACTGCGGGCCCCGCTTCACCATCGCCACGGGCATGCCGTACGACCGGGCGGTGACGACCATGGCCGGCTTCCCGATGTGCGCCGACTGCGCCCGGGAGTACGGCGATCCCCTCGACCGCCGCTTCCACGCCCAGCCGGTGGCGTGCCCCCGCTGCGGCCCCCGGCTGCGCCTGCTGCCGGCGCCGGGGAGCGACGTCCGCCCTGCGCGGGACGCCGACGCACTCGCGGCGGCGCGCGCACTGCTGGCCGCCGGGCGGATCGTCGCCGTCAAGGGCCTCGGCGGCTACCATCTGGCGTGCGACGCGACCGACGCGCGGGCCGTCGAGACATTGCGCAGCCGCAAGGCGCGCGGCGGCAAGCCGTTCGCGGTGATGTGCGCGGACCTGGACGCCGTACGGCGGATCGCCGTGCTCTCCACGCCCGAACTGGCCGCCCTCACCGGCCCCCGGCGCCCCATCGTCCTGCTCCGCCGACGGGCCGGGCAGGCGGGCCTCGCGCCCGGCGTCTGCCCCGGCAGCCCCCACCTGGGCGTCATGCTGCCCTACGCACCCGTGCACACCCTGCTGTTCGGTCTGCCCGGCGATCCGCCGGGGCCGCGTGTGCTGGTCATGACGAGCGGCAACCGCTCGGGGGAACCGATCGTCACGGACGACGACGAGGCACTGACCCGGCTCGCCGGGGTGGCCGACGCGTGGCTCGCCCACGACCGGCCCATCGCCTCGCCCTGCGACGACTCGCTGCTGCGGGTGCGCGCCGACGGCACCGAGCAGGTGCTGCGTCGCTCCCGGGGGTACGTGCCCCGCCCGCTGCGGCTGCCGGTCCCGGTGCGGCCCGCGCTCGCCGTGGGCGGCGATCTGAAGAACGCCCTGTGCCTCGGCGAGGGCGACCAGGCCTGGTTCGGCCCGCACATCGGGGACATGGGCGATCTGACCACCCTGGAGGCGGCCGGGCGGGCGGAGGCGCACCTGCGGTGCCTGACCGGCGTCGCCCCCGAGGTCGTCGCCGCGGACCGGCACCCCGGATACCACTCGTCGAGGTGGGCCGCCCGGCTGGCCGGTCGCGCCCCGGAACTGGTGCAGCACCACCACGCGCACATCGCCTCCGCGATGGCCGAGCACGGTCTCGACGGCACCGCCCACGTGATCGGCATCGCCTTCGACGGCACGGGCTACGGCGACGACGGCACCGTCTGGGGCGGCGAGATCCTGCTCGCCGGCTACGGCGGCTTCCGGCGCTACGCCCACCTCGCCCCCGCCCCACTGCCCGGCGGCGACGCGGGCGTGGCCAATCCGCGCCGTCTGGCGCTCGCCCGGCTGTGGGCGGCGGGCCTGCCGTGGGAGGCGGGCCTGCCCTGCGTCGAGGCCTGCGCACCCGATGAACTGGCACTGATTCAAAGGCAGTTGGAGCGCGGACTGGCTTGTGTGGCGACCTCCAGCATGGGGCGGCTCTTCGACGCCGTGTCGTCGCTCGTCGGCGTGTGCCATCGCGCGGGGTACGAGGCCCAGGCCGCCCTGGAACTGGAGGCGGCGGCCGCTTCGGCCTGGGACACCGAGACCTCGGCGTACGCCTTCGCCGGCGATCTCGACCCGGCGCCCGTGCTCAGCGCACTCGTAGCCGATCTGCGGCGCGGCACACCGGCCCCCGTACTCGCCGCCCGCTTCCACCGCGCGGTGGCACGGGCCGTCGCGGAGATCTGCCGGCGGGCGCGCCGGGACACCGGCCTGGCCACCGTCGCCCTCAGCGGCGGGGTCTTCACCAACGCGCTGCTGGAGGAGGAGTGCGCACGGCTGCTGGACGGTGACGGCTTCGCGGTGCTCCGCCACGGCGAAGTCCCCCCGAACGACGGCGGATTGGCCCTCGGCCAGCTGGTGGTCGCGGCGCACCTACGACAGGAGGAGTGACCCATGTGTTTGGCAGTGCCCGGCAAGGTCGTGGCCATCGACGACGGCGCGGATCCGCTCACCGGGCTGATCGACTTCGGCGGAGTGCAGAAACAGGCGTGTCTGGAGTACGTGCCCGAGGTGCGGGTGGGCGAGTACGTCATCGTGCACGTCGGCTTCGCGCTCCAGCGCCTGGACGAGGAGTCGGCCCTGGCCTCGCTGAAGCTGTTCGAGGAACTGGGGCTGCTGGAGGAGGAGTTCGGCGACGCCTGGGAGCAGGCTGCGAAGGAGGCGGGAACGGCGTGAAGTACATCGACGAGTTCAACGACCCGGAACTGGCCCGGCGGCTGCTGGACGAGATCCGGGCCACCGCGACCCGGCCGTGGGCCCTGATGGAGGTGTGCGGCGGGCAGACCCACTCGATCATCCGGCACGGCATCGACCAACTGCTCCCCGAACAGGTCGAGTTGATCCACGGCCCCGGCTGCCCCGTCTGTGTCACGCCGCTGGAGGTCATCGACAAGGCGCTGGAGATCGCCTCGCGGCCCGGGGTGATCTTCTGTTCCTTCGGAGACATGCTCCGGGTGCCGGGCACCGGCCGCGACCTGTTCCGGGTCAAGGGCGAGGGCGGCGACGTCCGCGTGGTCTACTCGCCGCTCGACGCCCTGGAACTGGCCCGCCGCCACCCGGACCGGGAGGTGGTCTTCTTCGCGATCGGCTTCGAGACCACGGCGCCCGCCAACGCGATGGCCGTGCACCAGGCGCGCAGGCTGGGTCTGGACAACTTCAGCCTGCTGGTGTCGCATGTGCGGGTGCCCCCGGCCGTCGAGGCGATCATGACGGCACCGGCCTGCCGGGTGCAGGGCTTCCTGGCCGCCGGGCACGTGTGCAGCGTGATGGGCACGGCGGAGTACCCGGAGCTGGCTGAGCGGTTCCGTGTGCCGATGGTGGTGACCGGGTTCGAGCCGCTGGACATCCTGGAGGGCATCCGCCGGGCGGTCCGGCAACTGGAGCGGGGCGAGCACCGGGTGGAGAACGCGTATCCGCGTGCCGTGCGCGAGGAGGGCAATCCGGCCGCCGTGCGCATGATCGAGGAGGTGTTCGAGGTCACCGACCGCAACTGGCGCGGTATCGGGCGGATCCCGGCCAGCGGTTGGCGGCTGCGCGACGCCTTCCGGGCGTACGACGCCGAGCACCGCTTCGACGTCACGGGAATCCGTACCGAGGAACCCGCGGAGTGCCGCAGCGGTGAGGTGCTCCAGGGGCTGATCAAGCCGACCGAGTGCGCCGCGTTCGGCACCACGTGCACCCCGCGCACCCCGCTCGGCGCCACCATGGTCTCCAGCGAGGGCGCCTGCGCGGCCTACTACCTGTACCGCCGGATGAACGCCCCGACGCCGCACGCCGGCCGGGCCACGCAGGAAGGGGTGGCTCCCGTTGCCTGAGCAACGCGCCGAGGTGGTCGACCCGGCCGACTGGACCTGCCCTGCCCCGCTGCGCGACCAGGGTGTCGTGGTGATGGGCCACGGCGGCGGCGGAGCCCTGTCGGCGGAGCTGATGGAGCGGGTCTTCACCCCCGCCTACGGCAACGACACCCTCGCCGGTCTCGCCGACTCCGCCGTCCTCGAACTGGGCGGCGCGCGGCTGGCCTTCTCCACCGACTCCTACGTCGTCCGGCCGCTGTTCTTCCCCGGCGGCAGCCTGGGCGATCTCGCGGTCAACGGCACCGTGAACGACCTGGCGATGAGCGGTGCGCGGCCCACGTATCTCTCCGCCGCGTTCGTGCTGGAGGAAGGCGTCGAACTGACCGTCGTGGAGCGGATCGCCCGCGCGATGGGTGCGGCGGCCGAGACCGCCGGGGTCACCATCGCCACGGGTGACACCAAGGTGGTGGAGTCCGGGCACGGGGACGGTGTGTACGTCACCACGGCCGGTGTCGGGCTCGTCCCGGACGGGGTGGACATCCGGCCGCAGCGTGCGCGGCCCGGGGACGCCGTGATCGTCAGCGGGCCGATCGGTCTGCACGGCGTGGCGATCATGAGCGTGCGGGAGGGGCTGGAGTTCGGGGTCGAGATCGCCAGCGACACCGCGCCACTGGCGGATCTGGTGGCGGCCATGCTGGCCGTCACCCCGGACGTCCATGTGCTGCGCGACCCGACCAGGGGCGGCCTGGCGGCGTCCCTCAACGAGATCGCCCGTGCTTCGGGGACCGGGGTCCGGCTTCGGGAGCGCGCCATTCCGGTGCCGGACGCGGTGGCGAACGCCTGCGGCTTCCTGGGTCTCGATCCCCTTTACGTCGCGAACGAGGGCAGGCTGGTCGCCTTCGTACCGCCGGCGGAGGCGGAGGAGGTGCTCGCCGCGATGCGTGCCCACCCGCAGGGCGCCGGCGCCACGCTGATCGGCGAGTGCGTCGCCGAACACCCCGGAATGGTGGTGGCCGCCACCGGCCTGGGCGGGACCCGGGTGGTGGATCTGCCGCTCGGGGAGCAGCTGCCGCGGATCTGCTGAGCAGCGCGAAAGGGCCCCGCCGAAGGATCGGCGGGGCCCTTTCCCTATTCCCTATGCCGGTGCCGGTGACGGCTCGATCCCGGTGATCTCCAGTTCCCGGCCGCTGCGCAGATCGTTGGTGGGCTGGTCGCAGCGCGGGCACCAGAAGAACGGGGGCATGCCCACCGGGAACTCCTCGGCGCACGGGCCGCACCAGGCCTGCGCGGGGACTTGCTCGACCACGAGCCGGGCCCCGGCGAGGGCCGTGCCGTCGCGGGCCACCTCGAAGGCGAAGTCCAACGCGTCGGGGACGACGCCCGCCAGTTCTCCGACCCGGACGGTCACCGCCGAGACGGCGTGCGTCCCGTCCGCCCGGGCCAGCTCGCCGGCCCGCTCGATGATCGCGGTCGCGATCGACAGTTCGTGCACGGCCGGCTCACGGGTAGCGGCGGCCGGCACGGAAACCGCCGGCCATCCGCCAGATCCGCATCTCCCGCCTCAGACTGGGAAACTCCCGGCACAACAGTGCCAGGGCCGCACCGCCCACCAGGGCGGCCTCGGCCTTCAGCACCCGCTGTCCGTTCATCCCGCCCCGCCTGCGCGCGACGGGTCTGCGTGCTCGTCGGACCTTCATTGCGGCGCCTTTCTGCTCTCTCATGGCGGCTCTCATCCCGGCTCTCATCCCGGCTCTCATCCCGGCGAGATGTTCGGCATGGTCTCCGCGAGGGCGTCATGCCGTTTCCAGTGGATCCCCGTGGAGCGGCGCGCGTCGGCGGTGCCGTCCTCGTGGTGCCCCTTCTGGTCGTCGTACCGTCCCTTGTTGCCCTGGTGCATGCCGGCGACGTGCGTGGGCGTGTCGGGCTTCGCCTGCGCCCGGCCTACTCTGATGCTGCCCATGGGGGTGCTCTCCTTCCTCGCCTCCGACCTGCGGAGACGTGTTCACGGCCGCTCGGTGAGCTCCTCGAAGAACCGCTCGACGGCCGGCCAGACCCGGCCACCGCCGGACAGGCCGCGCCACTCCCGGCGTACGACGGCGATCATCCGGTAGCAGTCGTCGACCGGCACGATCCAGTGGTGGTCGAGGCCGTGGACCGTGTTCACCAGCAGGGCCTCCACCTCGGGTTCCACGCCGGCGAGCTGCCGACACGTCCCGGCCAGCTCCTGCCAGGCCGTCGCGTCCACCTCCCACCGCATGGCCCCCGCCGGGCTCGGGCCCTCCGCCGTGACCGTGCCGTCCTCCCGGGGCACGAAGAAGACCAGGCCGACGGGTACGCCCAGCACGGCCGTGTCGACCTTGGGCAGCCGGACCCGGCGCCGGGGCACGAGCCGGTAGTGCCCGGCGCCCGCCCCGGCCTCTGCGAACAGCACCGAGCAGGGGCCGCAGGCGCAGTGCACCTCTCGCTGCCCGGTGTCGTACAGGTGGGCGTGCTCGTCGGCGACCGGCGCGGCGCACAGGTCGCACTTCTCCACCCCGGCCGCCGCCGTACGGTCGGCCGAGGAGCGGATGAGGCGGGCCAGCGCGCCGTCGGTGGTCACTGCGCGCCTCGGTGCGTCAGTGTCGACAGCGGGACGAACGCGGGAGCCGGCGTGCTCGGCAGCGGTTCCACCGCCGTCAGTTCGGGTGCGACGGCGAGCACCGCCTCCCGGACCGCGTCGGTGACCTCGGAGCCTCCACCGCCGCAGCCGGAGCCGCAGCCGCCGCCCGTCGTCAGGCGCACCCGGCCGACCTGCCCTTCCGCACCGGCCCACTCCACGTCGCCGCCCCGTTCGCGTACGGCGGGCCGCAGCCGTTCGACGGCGCGGGCCGCCCGGCGTTCGGGGGGCTCGGGGTGGATGTCGTGCAGCACCAGCAGGTGGCCCAGCAGCTCGTCGTCGGCCAGGCGTTCCGCCAGCTGTTCGTCCGCCTGGTCCAGGACGCGGGCCAGGGCCTCGCCGTAGACCTCGGTCAGCAGCCGGACCGCCTCCGTGGCCGCGCCGGGCAGGGGTTCGAGGCCTGCCAGCACGTCGTCGAGCCGGGCGAGCCGGGCCTCGACGTCCGGGTCGGCCAGCCGGGTGCCGGTGCCGGTGGGCTCAGCCATGGTTCGCCCCGTACGTCGGCGAGTGCAGGGTGGTGAGCGTCTTGCCCTTACCGACGTACATGTGCACGCCGCACGGCAGGCAGGGGTCGAAGCTGCGGACCGTGCGCATGATGTCGACGCCCTTGAAGTCGTCCGGCCCGTTCTCCTCGAAGACGGGCTGGCCCTGGACGGCGTCCTCGTACGGGCCGGGGGTGCCGTACATGTCGCGGGGGCTGGCGTTCCACGGGGTGGGCGGGTACGGGTGGTAGTTGGCGATCTTCTTGTCCTTGATCACCAGGTGGTGGGAGAGGACACCGCGCACCGCCTCGTGGAAGCCGCAGCCGATGGCCTCGTCGGGCACCTCGAAGTTCTCGAACACCTTGGTCTCGCCCGCGCGGACCATGCCCATGGCCTCTTCGAGGAACTGCAGGGCCATGGCGGCGGCGTAGGCGACGAAGTAGGGCCGGGCGCGGTCGCGTTCGATGGTGTTGCTCCACCGCGGGATGCGCCACTCCAGGGTGGTCTCCGGCAGGGACTCGCCCTTGGGCAGGGAGATGCGCACGCTGTGGCCGGTGGACTTGACGTACGGGGTGTCGACCAGGCCGCTCAGCGCGGTCGACCACAGGCGGGCCAGCGGACCGCCGCCGGTGTCGAGGGCGAGGTGGTCGCCGGTGCGCTGGTCGAACCAGCGGGGGCTCATCACCCAGCTGTACTTGTCGTCGAAGTCGCGTTTCTGCGGCACCGGGACGGTGGTCTGGTTCCACGGGTGGCGCATGTCGACGGGGTTGCCGAGCGGGTCGTGGGTGACGAAGGGATCCTCGTTGACCCAGTCCTCGTAGTACGAGCTGCCGAGCATGATCCGCAGGCCGAGGTTGATGTCGACGAGGTTGTTGGTGACCAGTTCGCCGTCGACGATGATGCCGGGGGTGACGTACATCGCCTTGCCCCAGGTGTTCATCGACTCGTACCGGTAGTCGACGACCTTGGGGTCCTGGAAGGCGCCCCAGCAGCCCAGCAGGACGCGGCGGCGGCCGACCTCCTCGTAGCCGGGCAGCGCCTCGTAGAAGAAGTCGAAGACGTCGTCGTTCATGGCGACGGCCTTCTTCACGAAGTCGATGACCCGCATGAGGCGGCTGAGGTAGTCGGTGAAGGTGGTCGGCTGCGGCATCGTGCCGACGCCGCCCGGGTACAGCGTGGACGGGTGGACGTGCCGCCCCTCCATCAGGCAGAACATCTCGCGGGTGACCCGGCTGACCTTCAGGGCCTCCTTGTAGACCTCGCCCTCGAAGGGGTTGAAGGCCTTCATGATGTCGGCGATGGTGCGGTAGCCGTGGATGTCGCCGCGGGGCGCGTCGGTGCGTTCGGCGCGGGCCAGGACACCGGGGTTGGTGGCCTTGACCATCGCCTCGCAGAAGTCCACGAAGACCAGGTTGTCCTGGAAGATCGTGTGGTCGAACATGTACTCGGCGGCCTCGCCGAGGTTGACGATGTGCTCGGCCAGCGGGGGCGGCTTGACGCCGTAGGCCATCTGCTGGGCGTAGTCGGAGCAGGTGGTGTGGTTGTCGCCGCAGATGCCGCAGATCCGGGACGTGATGAAGCCCGCGTCGCGCGGGTCCTTGCCCTTCATGAACACCGAGTAGCCGCGGAAGAGCGACGAGGTGCTGTGGCATTCGACGACTTCCCGGTTGGCGAAGTCGATCTTCGTGTAGATGCCCAGGTTCCCGATGATCCGGGTGATCGGATCCCAGGACATGTCCACGAGCTGTGGCGGTTTGCGCTCGGTGGGCCGGGCCTCGGTGGTGGTCATGTGCGGTACTGCCCCTCGCTGTCGGTGGTGGGATGGGTCGCGGGTCTCATCAGGGGCGCCAGTGCGGGTCGTAACCGCTGGTCAGCTTGCGCTTGTTGTGGCGCCACCTGGGCTCGTGGTTGACCAGTTCGTTGGTCATGCCGCGCAGGCGGCGGATGACGGCCCCGTACGGCTTGATGGCCAGGGACGACAGGGTTCCGCCGGGGGGTTCGTCCATGAACGGCATGAACGCGTCGGGGAAGCCGGGCATCGTGCAGCCGATGCAGATGCCGCCGACGTTGGGGCAGCCGCCGATGCCGGCCATCCAGCCGCGCTTGGGCACGTTGCAGTTGACGACCGGTCCCCAGCAGCCCGCCTTCACCAGGCACTTGGGCGAGTTGTAGTCCTTGGCGAAGCTGGCCTGCTCGTAGTACGCGCCGCGGTCGCAACCCTCGTGGACCGTCTTCCCGAACAGCCACTGCGGGCGGAGCATGTGGTCCAGCGGGGGCGGGGGTGCGGAGCCGGCCGCGTGGTAGAGGACCCAGACCAGGGTCTCCATGAAGTTCTCGGGCTGGATGGGGCAGCCGGGCACGTTGACGATCGGCAGGCCTCCCAGGGAGGTGAAGTCCCAGCCCAGGTAGTCGGCCAGGCCCATGCAGCCGGTGGGGTTGCCGGACATGGCGTGGATGCCGCCGAAGGTGGCGCAGGTGCCGGCGGCGACCACCGCCCAGGCCTTGGGGGCCAGTTGGTCGATCCACCAGTTGAGGGTCTGCGGCTCGCCGGTCTCCGGGTCGTTGCCGAAGGACGTCCAGTAGCCGTCGCCCTCGATGATGTTCTGGTTGGGGACCGAGCCCTCGATGACGAGGATGAACGGGCCCAGTTCGCCGCGTACGGCCGCCCGGTAGGGGGCGAGGAAGTCCTCGCCGCCCAGGCTCGGGGAGAGCACCTTGTTGACGAGGTTCACCTTGGGCAGGCCCGGGATCAGTCCGAGCACCAGGTCCTCGATGGAGGGCTGGCCGGCGGCGGTGAGGGAGACGGTGTCGCCGTCGCAGCTCATGCCTTCGGAGATCCAGAGGATGTGGATCTCCTCCATGCCCTGCCGCTCCTCGGACCGGTCGGGTTCCTTGCTGACTTCGGTGGTGCTGCTGTGCGTTGTCATGTCACTCGGCCTCCGCTGCGGGGGTCTCGGAGTCGGTCGTGTGCCGCGAGGGGGCTGCGGCGGGAGCCGGTGCCGACGGCTCGTCCGGGGATCCGGCGGGCCCGAGGGGTTCGAGCTCGTCGGGCCGGAAGTAGTGGAAGCGGCCGTACCAGGTGTGCAGTTCGGCCGCGGGGTCGTCGTCGAGGGTGACGGCGAGATGCACGCTGCCGTCCACGTCGTGGAACACGGCGGCGACCTCGGCGGTACGGCCGGCCAGGAACATGTCCTGAGCGTCGGCACCCCGTCCCCGGGGGCGCAGCCGGACACGACTGCCGCGACCGAGCGGAACACCGTCGACGAACACGACGTCGCTCGCCGGCGAGAGGCCGTCGTCGGCAGCCTCCTGCCACCAGGTGGGGCGGTTGGCGGGGGTGGGGGGCGTGGCGGCGGGGGGCGCAGGGGCGGTAGTCGCGGGCGCCGGTGGCGCGGGCGCGGCAGCGCCGCGGGCCGGGGTCCCGGGCGCCGGGGCCCCGGGCGTCGAGGTCGCGGGGACGGCAGTCCCGGGCGCGTCAAGCCCGGGCGCAGACGTCCCGGGAACGGCAACCGAGGCCCCGGGCGCGCCAATCCCGAGCGCCGAGGCCCCGGGGACGGCAGCCCCGGGCACGGCAAGCGCGGGTGGCGCAGGCGCGGGCGCGGCACCCCCGGACGCCGGAGCCCCGAGCGCCGAGGCCGCAGGCGCGGCAGTCCCGGCAAGCGCAGGTGCCGCAGGCGCGGACGCGACAGCCACAGACGCCGATGGCGGGGGCGCGGCACCCCCGGGCGCCGATGGCGCGGACCCGGTAGCCCTGGGCACCCGTGACGGGGGCGCGGTAGCCCCGGCCGCCGAAGGCGCGGACGCAGCACCCCCGGACGCCGAAGGCGCGGACGCGGCAGCCCCGGATGCCGGAGCCCCGGGCGCCGAGGCCGCAGGCGCGGCAGGCCCAGGCGTCGAGGTCGTGGGGACGGCGGTGCCGGCAAGCGCGGGTGCCGGGGGCGTGGGTGTGGCAGCCTCGGGTGCTGGGGGCGCCGCGGGGGTCGGTGTCAGGGAGCGGATCGCGCCGTGGAGGCGTTCGAAGATCTCCTGCGGCATCGTGTCGACACGGTCGAGGATCGCGGCCGCCCTCGGGTCGGTCGCCCGGGCCTCGCGCTTCTCCTCGTCGGTCAGCAGCATCGTGCGCAGCGTGAGGATCTCGTCGATCTCGGCGGCGTCGTGCAGATCGCCCGGGCTCTCGGGGGCCACCTGGGGGTGGTCGGGCAGGATGATCGGGGCGGAGAGCAGGACGTGGCCGTCGTCGTCCCCGAGGACGGGGAAGGTGAACTCGTTCCGGCACGAGCGGGCGAGTTCGCGCAGGTCCGTCGGCGGGTCGGTCAGCGAGACGAACTCCACGCCGGCGCCGCCGATGAGAGTGTGGGTGGCGATGAGGGCGCGGCGCAGTGCCTCGTCACGAGCGGTCCGCGGTTCCGGCGCGGGCCCGGTGTTCGCGGTGCGCAGGCGGAGCCGGCAGAGGTCGTCCGCGAGTCGCTCGGCGGTGACGGTGGTGTCGGCCCGTACCTCGTCGCGGTACCGCACCACCCGCCCGGCGCCGCCGGGCAGCGGCTCGACGTCCACGCCGGCCGGCGCGACCACGGGAACGGTGTGTCCGCTCTGAAGGAGTTCGTCGAGCGGGACCTCGACCTCGTGTTCACGCGGCACGGCCTCGTCGAAGGTCAGATGCGTCGTGCCGTCGGCGGTACGCAGTGACGCGACGGCGTGGTGACGGCCCCCCCGGGTCTCCTCCACCTGCTTGCGCTGCATCTGGAGGTGACGGATCCGCATCCGTACGGACGCGTTGCCGGGCTGCCGGATCCTCAGCAGGCACTCGGTCTGCTGGTACCAGGAGTCGGCGCTGCCGGAGACTCCGGGGACCACGGGGCCGTCCGCTTCCGCCCAGTCCCTCGGGAACAGGACCCCGAACTGCCACCGGACGCGGTTCTTGGCCGAGGACCGGCGGTAGGGGTAGAGGAGGTAACCCTCGTAGAGGACGGCGTCGGCGACGGCGCTCACCCGCTCGAAGGGGTCCGGGGTCCGGCCCGGGGGCAGGTCGTCGCCGCCTCTGGTGGCAGCGTGCGTCGTGCCGCCCTCGGCCAGTCCCTCCGCCATCGCGTCTCCTCGTCCGGGTGTGCGCATGGGTCCAGGGATGCGCACGCATCCAGGGGGTGCACGCGGATCCCTTCCACCACCGTCACACCGCTCATCCCCGGGCGCCTCCTCCGGCGCAGTGCCGTTGGGCCGTTCGGGGGCTCGCGTGGGACACGACGACGGCCCGTCGGCAAAGAGCGCGACGGGCCGGTGTCGGGAACGTGCGAATCGTGGGAGTCGAGGGCGTCACCTCCGCACGTGGGACAGCCGCCGTGCCACCAGGGGGATGATCACCGCGGCGGCCACGACATGCGACAGGGCGAGGACGATCTGGGTGGACGTGGCCGTGTGCGGGGCGACGGCCGGGCCGGCGAGGGACAGGGCGGTGAGGACGACGGTGGTCACGGTGAAGGTCCGGGCGGGCTGTTTGGCCCAGCGGGCGAGCACCACCGCCAGGACGATCCCGGCGACCGACCAGAAGACCACGCCGCCGGCGAAGCCGCCGACGGGGATCTCCGCGGCCTCCTCGGCCCCGGGGCCGGCCGCCTCCATCGGGACGCCCGCGGCCCGGGCGACGAGCGCGAAGGCCTCGGTCACGACGGCACCGGCGAGCGTCGCCAGGACGCCGACCAGCCACACGGGGCGCGTGGAGAGGAAGCCGGTGGTGGGCCGGGAGCCGGTCGGGGTCTGCTTCTGAGGGGTCGTCACGCTCATGTCGCCTTCTCCTGCTCGGTGTTGGGCTCGGTACGCCTTACGAAGAGGTAGACCGGGCGAGGCGCCGGAACTCATCGGTGCGCCGAGAACCGGCACGGCCATCCGCCGAACAGCGCAAGTCGCCTGCACGAACCGGTGAGTCCAGGGAAGGCGTCACCCATGGACCAGACCCAGCACCCCCGCACGACCACCAGCCCCGCCCTCACCACCCTGGCCGACCCGCTCGTCAACAAGGGCACCGCCTTCACCCGGCAGGAGCGCGCCGAGCTCGGCATCGACGGGCTGCTGCCGCCCGCCGTGGAGACCCTGGACGAGCAGGTCGCCCGCGCCTACGAGGCGTTCCACGGCTACGACAAGCCCCTCAACCGGCACATCTACCTGCGCCAGCTCCAGGACACCAACGAGGTGCTGTTCTACCGTCTGGTCACCGAGTACCTCGAGGAGCTGCTGCCGGTCGTCTACACGCCGACCGTGGGCGAGGCCTGTCAGCGTTTCAGCGAGATCTACCGGCGGCCGCGCGGGCTGTTCCTGACGTGGGAGGACCGGCACCGCTTCCGGGACATCCTGCGCAACCGCCCGCACCGCGACAAGGACGTGGACGTCATCGTCGTCACCGACGGGCAGCGCATCCTCGGCCTGGGCGACCAGGGCGTCGGCGGGATGGGCATCCCGATCGGCAAGCTCAGCCTCTACACGGCGATCGGCGGCATCCACCCCGCCCGCACCCTGCCGATCCTGCTGGACGTCGGCACCGACAACGAGGACCTGCTCGGCAACCCGCGCTACCTCGGCCGGCGCGACCGCAGGCTGACCGGCGCCGACTACGACGAGATGATCGAGGCGTTCGTCGCGGCGGTGGAGGCGGAGCTGCCCGGCACGCTGCTGCAGTGGGAGGACTTCGCCACCGCCCACGCGTACCCGATCCTGGCCCGCTACCGGGACCGGCTGCTCACCTTCAACGACGACATCCAGGGCACGGCGGCCGTCACGCTCGGCGCCCTGTCCACGGCCGCGAACGTGTCCGGCACTGCGCTGTCCGAGCAGCGCCTGGTGATCCTGGGGGCGGGGTCGGCCGCCATCGGTGTCGCCGACATGATCCGGACGGCCATGATCGAGGAGGGCTTGTCCGAGGACGAGGCCACGGCACGGTTCTGGATCCTCGACGTGGAGGGTATGCTGGTGCGTTCGCGCACGGAGCTGACGCCGCAGCAGCGGATGTTCGCGCGCGACGACGACGAGGTGACCGGCTGGGACGGCACCGGCCTCGCCGAGGTGGTGCGCCGTGTCGAGCCGACGGCGCTCATCGGACTGTCGACGGCTCACGGCGCGTTCACCGAGGAGATCGTGCGGCAGATGGGCTCGACCTGCGAACGGCCCGTCATCTTCCCGCTCTCCAACCCCACCTCCCACTCCGAGGCCGATCCGGCGGACCTCACCCGCTGGACCGACGGCCGGGCGCTGATCGCCACCGGCTCGCCCTTCCCGCCGCTGACGGTGGACGGGCACGAGGTGCCGGTGGCGCAGTCGAACAACGTGTACGTCTTCCCGGCCATGGGGCTCGCGGTGACAGCGAGCCGGGCCACGCGCGTCACCGACCGCATGATGGTGGCCGCCGCCCGGGCCGTCGCCGAGTGCGCGGTACGGGCGGCGCGCGGCGCCGACGGTCCCGTGCCGCTGCTGCCGCCCCTGAACGGGATGCGCGAGTCCGCCCGCGAGATCGCCCTGGCGGCGGCTCTCGCCGCCGTGGAGGACGGGGTCGCTCCACAGGCCACGGAGGAGGAACTGCGCAAGGCAGTGGCGCAGGCGCAGTGGACACCCCGTTACGAGGGCTGAGCGCCGCCACGTGTGCCGGCTCCGAGGGTCGTACTGTCTGAGGCACGACGGTCGACCCGCGGAGGCATCGGCAGCATGGACCAGGGACAACCCCTCACCGACGGCGCGCTGAACGCGGCGGCGGACGCGTTCGAGCGCCTGCGTCCCCGGCTGTTCGGGATCGCATACCGCGTTCTGGGCAGTGTGGCCGAGGCCGAGGACGTGGTGCAGGACGTATGGCTGCGCTGGCAGGGCGTCGACCGTGGCGCCGTGCTGGATCACGGGGCGTTCCTGGCGAAGATCACCACACGTCTGGCGATCAACGTGGCCCAGTCGGCACGGGTGCGCCGCGAGGCGTATGTGGGGCCGTGGCTGCCGGAGCCGGTGGACACCAGTGTGGATCCGCAGGTCGGCGCGGAGCGGGGCGAGGCGCTGGAGCTGGCCGTGCTGTTGGTCCTGGAGCGGCTGAACCCCGTGGAGCGGGCGGCCTATGTGCTGCGGGAGGCGTTCGACTACGCGTACGACGAGATCGCGGGCATGCTCCAGCTGAGCCAGGCCAACACGCGGCAGATCGTCAGCCGGGCCCGCAAGCGCCTGTCCGCCGAGCGCCGTGAACCGGTCGACTCAGCCCAGCACCGGCGCCTGCTCGAGGCCTTCGTCGCCGCCGCACGGCACGGCGATGTCGCCGCGCTGGAGAACGTGCTGTCGGCCGACGTCGTCGCCTACGCGGACGGCAACGGCATGCGCGGTGTGGCACGGCTGGAGATCGTGGGGCCCGAGCGCGTGGCCAGGGTCACCGCCTTCGCCCGGAAGTTCTTCCCCGGTGCCGAGTACGCCATCGTCGAGGCGAACGGGCGGCCCAGCCTGCTGCTCGCCCGGGACGGGGCCGCCGTCGCCCTGGCGAGCGCCACCGTGGGCCCGGACGGCATCGACGGGCTCTACTGGGTCCTGGCGCCGGACAAGCTGAGGGCGTACGAGCGGTCGGCGCGCAGGCTCACCGACCGCCCATAGCGGATCCGGGCAGCGGTCAGTTCTGCTTGGCCCATTCCTCGTAGCGGGTGGACGCGAGGTGCGCGGTGCCGTCACCCGTGAGTACGTCGGGCATGCCGGCGAACAGGCCGGCGGTCTCGTCGGTGACGACGGTGCGGCCGTCCGGCTTCGCCGCCAGGGTGAGTTCACCGAGCCGGTCGAGCCGGTGCACTTCGGGTCCCGCGATGTTCCGGATGCCGTTCGACGGTTCGCCCTGGGCGGCCTCGGCGACGGCCGCCGCGACATCGGCGGCGGCGATCGGTCGCAGCCGCGTGGACGGCAGCCGCACCTCACCGTCCTGGGTGGACATGTCCATCACCGGGGCGACGAACTCGAAGAACTGGGTGGCGCGCACGATGCTGTAGGGCACGCCGCTGCCGCGCACGGCGTTCTCCTGGGCGACCTTGGCCTCGTAGTAGCCGTAGCCGGGCACCTGGTCGACGCCGACGATGGAGAGCGCGACGTGGTGGTGGACGCCCGCCTCCTTCTCGGCGGCGAACAGGTTCCACGCCGAGCGGGTGAAGAAGTCCAGTGCCGGCTCGGTGTCGAAGGACGGCGAGTTGGACACGTCCACGACCACGTCCGCGCCCTTGAGGGCTTCGGCCAGTCCCTCGCCGGTGAGGGTGTCGACCCCCGTGGAGGGAGCGGCGGCCACGGCGTCGTGCCCCTTGCCGCGCAGCAGCGCGACCACCTGCGAGCCGATGAGTCCGGTACCGCCGACGACCACGATCTTCATCACTGTCTCCGTTTCGCTGAGGGGTTGACTCACCAGAGAGACAGGGCGGGGTCCGGATCTGTGACAGCCGCTCCGGCCTGCGAGCCCTCTTCCCCACCGGAAACCGTCATGACATGCTCACGCCCACCCACCACCTGAACGTTGTTCACAGCCATGAACTCGAAGGGAGTGGATCATGAGGAGAAGGTCTCGCTTAGGCGTCCTGCTGACGGTGCTCACAGCGCTCGTCACGGGAGCCGCCCCCGCCGCCTCGGCCCGAGCGGAGGCCCAGCACACGTATCGCGTCCCGCACACCACCGTCATGGACGGTGCCCGTCTGCACCGGACCAAGGTCCGGCTGGAACACGGTGATCCTCAACTCCGGCGGGCGGTAGCGGTGTTGCGGGGCCGGGCCGACCGATGGCTGGACCAGGGGCCCTGGACCGTCGTCGACAAACCCCGCCCCGCCCCCAGCGGGGACCCGCACGACTACCTCAGTCAGGCTCCGTACTGGTGGCCCACCAAGACCCCGGCCCCGGACAATCCGTGGGGCTGTCCGTACGTGCAGCGCGACGGCGAGCGCAACCCCGAGGTCGACTCCGGCACCGACCGCCAGGACGTCGAGAAGACCTTCGACTCCGCGTACGACCTCTCCCTCGCCTGGTACTACACCCGCGACGCGCGGTACGCCGAGAAGGCCGGGCAGGTGCTGCGCACCTGGTTCCTCGATCCGGCCACGAGGATGAACCCCCACCTGAACCACGCGCAGTTCATCCCGTGCAAGTACGACGGTCGCGCCATCGGCATCATCGACTTCTCGCAGTCCTACACCAGCGTCCTCGACGCGCTCGCCCTGCTGGAGAGCGGCGCCCCGGGCTGGACCGCGAAGGACCGCAGGGGCATGGCCCGCTGGAACACCTCCTTCCTCGACTGGCTCAGGAACAGCGACTTCGGCCGGCAGGAGGCCGCCGCCATCAACAATCACGGCACCTTCTACGACCTGCTGCTCGCCGGCCTCGCCTACGCGACCGGCGACCGGGAACTGGCCCGCCGAACGGTCCTGGACGCCCGGCACAAGCGCATCGCGCCGCAGATCGCGGCCGACGGCAGCCAGCCCCAGGAGCTGACCCGGACCAGGAGCTGGCACTACTCGACGTTCACCCTGGTCGCGCATGCGCGGCTGGCGGCCATCGGCCGGAACGCCGGCGCGGACCTGTGGGCCTATCAGGGACCGGAGGAGGAGAGCCTGTTCAAGGCGGTCGGCTACCTCCTGCCCGCCGCGACGGGAGCCGCCGCCTGGCCGCATCCGGAGCTTCAGTTCCGCCGGTACGCGGCGACCGACGTCGTGCACGCGGCGGCCGATGCCGGGGACAGGCGGGCGCAGCGGGCCGTCCGGTCGCTGGAGGAGCCGCCGGGCGGCGACCTGTGGGTCCTGCGCCCGGCGGCGGAACAGCTGGACTCCATCGCGGGCTGAGCGGCACGCCTGCCGGTCAGACCGTGGAGAGGTCGATCGCCCGGTCGACGTCCTGCGGCCGAAGCACGCGCAGGATGCCTTCCAGCAGGTAGTAGTCGGCGTACGGGAGGGAGATCTCGATGCCGTCCTCGGCCGGGCGGTTGCGGGTGCAGCGGGCCACCACCGCTTCCGCCCGGGCCGAGTTCCTCGTCAGGCACGTCTGCGCCAGTGCGGTGAGCAGCCGGAGCGCCACCTCGCGGTAGGCCTGTCTGCCGGTGGCGGCGGACAGGTCGAGCAGCCCGCAGGCAGTGATCGCTCCGGCCGAAGCGTCCTTGATGTCGTGAGGTTGCTGCGGCGCGCGGTAGTCCCACACCGGGACGTGGTCCGGGGTCAGTGCTCCGATCGCGTAGTCCGCGAGTGCGCGGGCGGTGGTCAGGAAGTCGCGGTTCCCGGTTCTCCGGTACATGGTGGTGAAGCCGTACAACCCCCACGCCTGCCCGCGCGACCAGCAGGACGTGGGGCTGTATCCCTGCACGGTGTTCGGGCCGAGGGGCGCGCCGTTGTCCGGGTCGAAGTCGTAGACGTGCGGCGTCGATCCGTCCGGGCGGGGGAAGACCCGCCGGGTGGTCCTCGCGTGCTCCACGGCGATGTCCAGGTACCTGCCGTCGCCGGTCTGCCGGCTCGCGAACGCCAGCAGGTCGAGGTTCATCATCGTGTCGATGATGACGCGGCCGGCGTTCTTCGGATCGTTCAGCGCGCCCCACGCCCTGATGAAGCGCCCGCGCGGGTTGTACCGCTGGATCAGGGAGTCGGCCGCCCGCACGGCGCCCGTCCGCCAGGCTTCGTCGCCGGTCAGCCGCCAGGCGGTGACCCAGGAGGGGTAGAAGAGGAAGCCGAGGTCGTGCGTGCCTGTGTCGTCCTGGCGGGGGGCGAGCTTCCGCGCCGAGGCCACGGCCTGCGTGCGGAAGGCCTCGTCCTTGCTGTACAGCCAGGCCATCCACAGCGTGCCCGGCCAGAATCCGCCGACCCAGTCGCCGTTCTGCGAATAGACCCACTTCTCGAACTTCGTGCCGACCGGGAAGGCGGTCACGTCCGGTGCGACGGCGGCGACCTTCTCGACGGCGTAGTCGGCCGCCGCGCGGAGCGTGCGCAGGGTGGCCGCCGGTGTCCGGCCGGCGGTCGTGTCCGCGGCCGCGGCAGGTGCCGGGGAAGCGCATAACGCGGCGGCGCCGGCCGCGGTGGCCAGCACGGTACGCCGGGAAACACTCATGCTGATCCCTCCAACTAGGTATGCACAGGGTGAACAGGCTCAGCGGTGGCAGGTGGTGACGCCCGCACGCCAGGGACAGGCGATCCCGGCGAAACCGCCGTTCGCGACCACGTCCACGGCGAACGTGTCGCCGCCGCGCAGCACCTGGCGGTTCCCGACGAGCCCGTCGGGACCGTCCTGGACCGTTTCGACCAGCCACTTCCCCGAGCCGATGGTCAGCGGCACCTCGGCCTTGCGGGCGGTCCCGGCGTACACCCCGCCCAGGAACCAGCGGTCGCCGCTGCGGCGGGCGAGCACGGCTTCCCGGCCGGGCCGGCCGGCGAGCAGTCGGGTGTCGTCCCACGCGGCGGGGACCTGGTCGAAGTAGTCCCGGGCGAGCGGCCGGGCGTCGTACGACTCGGGGGTGCCCGCGAACATCTGCAGGCCCGACTCGTAGGCGGCGGCGAGACCCACCTCGGCCGCGTCGGAGTTGGGGCGCAGACCGACGCGCTGGAACGCGCCGGGCGTGAAGTCCATGGAGCCGATGACGTTGCGGGTGAAGGGCAGGGTGGTGAGGTGGGCGGCGGTGTTGGTCCGCTTCTCCTCGCCGGCGACGCCCTCCAGGGTCATGACATGGGGCCAGGTGCGCTGCATGCCCTTGGGAATGGTGGAGCCGTGGAAGTTCACCATGAGGTGGTGGGCGGCCGTCTCCCGGAGGATGGCGTCGTACCACTGGAGCGTGGCCTGCTCCTCGGAGTCCATGAAGTCGATCTTGACTCCCTTGACGCCCCACCGCTCCAGCGTGGGCAGCCACTGTGCGCGTTCCTCGGGTGTGTCGAGGTCGCGCCGGTGGATCCAGACGATGATCCCGACGCCCTTGGGGCGTGCGTGATCGACGAGTTCCGGCAGCCAGCTGTTGGTCTGCCAGTCCGGGTCCGTGACGTCCCACTCGTCGGCCTTGAAGTACCAGCCCGCGTCGACGGCCTCGTAGGGCCAGTTCCGCTCGGCGGCGTAGTCGACGTAGGCCTTCTGCGCGGCGAGACTCTGCCCGGCCGGGCGGCCGCCCGCCAGCCAGGTCCACAGCACGGTCCCGGGCCTGATCCAGGAGGGGTCGGCGACCTTGGAGGCGGGAGCGAGGTCGTCGGTGAAGGTCGACCGGGTGACGGTGGCCAGGTCGCCGGTGACCATGGCGCGCCAGGGCGTGGCCAGGGGGCCGTCGGTCTTCACCCGGTCGTCGGCCAGCTCGACGCGGTAGGTGCCGGTGCCCTGGTCGTGGGCGAGGCGGGCGCCGGAGTAGGCGCCGGTGAGGTCGGACTCGGCGAGCAGGGCGTACCCGCCGTCGGTCGCGAACAGCGCCTGGGGCGAGTACGCGCCGGTGGGAGCCGTGGCGGCGGTGTACTCGGCGAACTGGCCCTCGTTGTCGGGCCGGTAGGTGCCCAGCCACGCCCCGGCGTTCGGCGGCAGGTTGAAGGCGGAGGTCTCGCCGAGCACGTCGCCGTGTCCGGCGGGCAGGACGTAGCGGTAGGCGACGCCGTCGGCGGCGGCACGGACCAGCAGGTCGATCCGGGCGCCCGCGGGGGTGGCGAAGGCCAGGCGGGTCTCGTTCATGCGGACGCGGCGGTCGAGCCGCTTGCCCGACTTGGTGCGGTAACGCTCCTCGACCGTCCGGTTCTTGCTCCGCAGGAAGCGCAGGTCCTTGGAGAAGTCGGCCCGTTCGGTGACGAGGCCGACGGGCGACGGCTCGATGACCGTACGGCCGCCACGGGTCACCGACAGGCTCAGTGTGCCGGTGCTGTCGTCCAGGGCTATCCGTGCGCGGGGTGCGTTCGCGGCGACGGTCACCGTCCAGGCGTGCTCCCGCTGCTCGGCCCCGGCAGGAGCGGTGGTGAGGAGGGTGGCCGCCAGTGCGGTGCACAGCGCGGCGACCACGGTTCTGATCGGAACAACCATGTGAACCCTCCGAGGTGAGTGGCGGTTACGGCAGTCCCCAGGCCGGACCTGGTTCGCCGACTGTGACGGGCGCGATGACGAGGTCGGGGCGCGCTCCGGAGTGGACGAGCACCTCGCGGCCCTTGGGCAGGTCGATGGCGAGGGTGCCGCCGCCGAGGTCACGGGTGCGGGCCGGGGTGCCGTCGTCGAGCAGCACGGTGAGGGTGCCGGTGAGGCCGTGCCGGAGCTTGAGCGGCTCGCCCGCCAGGCTCTTGATCCGGATGAACCGGGTGGCTCCCTTCTTGCGGACGGCGCTGATTAGGAAAGCGCCCTGGGTGCGGAAGTCGTGCAGGGTGACGTCGGCCCAGGCGGTCGGGACGGCCGGGAAGACGCGGATCACGCCGCCCCAGCTCTGGCAGAACATGTCGTGCAGGGACTGCGAGGCGGACAGCGGTGTCTCGATGACCGGGCCGGCCTCGGTGTAGTGGGTGTTGGCCTGGCAGGGGTAGCGGGTGGAGGTGTCGAAGAACTTCCGTAAGTAGCCGATCGCGGTGTCACCGTCGCCGGTCATCGCGTAGATCGAGGCGGCGCCGGTGTAGCTGTAGCCGCGGTGGGCGCCGGTCAGCGCGTGCCAGTGCTCGACGGACTTGGTGATCAGGTCGCGGTTCTCGGGCTGGTCCCAGTTGACGAGGTACAGCGGGTAGACCATGAGCAGGTGCGAGTAGTGCCGGTGGGACCGCTCGTACGGCGTGTCGGCGCCGATCATGAAGCCGTTGTCGTCGACCGGGTAGGGCGTGAGCTTGGCCAGCACCTCCCGCCAGCGCGGGGCGAGTTCGTCGTCGATGCCGAGGTCTTCGGCGGACTCGATGAGGGTCTGGCAGGCCCAGCGGATCAGGGCCAGGTCGTAGTTGGTGTCCTGGGGGGGTACGACGGGGTACTCGGGCGAGAGCGTGCTCGGCAGGTGGAGCTTGCCGTCGCTGCCCGGGGTGAGGAAGTGCAGGTAGTAGTTGACGGCCCGGCGCAGGACGGGGAAGACCGTGTCGCGCAGGAGGGCCTTGTCCATGGAGTGCCGGTAGGACAGCCACACGTTGTGCAGCGCCCAGGTGAGGTTGCCGACCTCGGTGCCGCTGCCGGGCCTGCCCACTCCCCGATTGGCGAACATGTCGGAGCTGCGGCCGACACCCGAGCTGTCGGCGCGGTAGGCGGTCGGCACGTTGGCGATGAGCTGTTCCTGGTTCTGGCGCAGAGTGGTGGCGAGCGCGTCGAGTTCCACGTGGTTGGAGCCGTGGATGAGCCAGTACTCCAGCTGGACGTTGAGGTTCCACCAGACCGCGGGCCAGGGGGTGGGCTCCAGCCACGGGCCACAGGTGGCCATGACGGGACCGCCGGCCCGGCTGGCGGAGGCGACCTTGTAGAGCTGGATCCAGTGGAAGCTCTGCAGCCGCTGGTCGGGGAACGAGACGAAGCTCTTCTTGTAGAAGGCGTGCCACCAGCGGACGTGCCGTCGCCGGAGGGTGCCATACGACCCGGCGCGCCGTAGGTTGCGGAGCGAGTCGGCCTCGGCCACCGTGGTGGACGGGGCGCTGTGCCCGACGCTGAGCAGCAGTTCGTCGCCGTCGCGCCGGTAGGCGGTGGCGGTCTGGGCGCCGGTGAGGGGCTGGAGCACCTGCTCGGTGCCGTCGGCGGCGGTCTTCGTGGTCCAGGGCGGGTTGGGGGTGTAGTCGGCGGGCGGGGCCTCCTGGATCTTCCGGGGGCTGATGGCCTCCTCGGGGTGGAAGGTCCACACGGCGCGCTCGCCGCCGCTGGCCCGCACCCGGACGGCGAGCACCTCGTCGTGGATGAGGGCGGACAGGGTGAGCCTGCCCGCGGAGGTGGTGACGGTGCCGGTGAGTTCGGCGTTCCACAGGCTCAGCCGCCAGTCGACGGCGGTGATGGTGCCGGCCGGTTCGAGCGTGAGGTGTCCCACCGGCAGTCGGCAGGTGCCCCAGCCGCTGCCGAACTCGGGGCGGTGGTCCTGCACCCGGCCGTGCTGGACGGTGAAGCGGACCTGGTTGGCGTCCGGCTCCCGGTAGATCATGCTGCCGAGCAGCCCGTCGCCGAGGAACGGGCCCTCGTACCAGCGGGTGGGGAGCCTGGTCCACAGCAGGTCCTGGCCGCGCAGGAACGTCGACCAGGCGCTGTCGGTGGTCATGGTGTCGCGGAGCTTCCAGGGGCGTCTGCCGCCGCCGGCGTCGGACGGCACGGTCCCGGTGCGTTCCCGGGCCTCGGCCGTGCCGGGCAGGGCCGCCACCGCGGCGCCCGAGAGGGCGGTGCCGAGTACGGCTCTGCGGGCCACCTGCGAACGTTGCTCCGGCTGTGAGGTCATCGTGTCCTCCAGACCTGACGGATCATCGATACATCGGGTGTATCGGCGAACCTAAGCAGCACTCATGCACCTGTCAATGACATGAACACGGTCCATGTGGCTGAACCCTCCGATGTATTGCGGAGACTCAGCCCTGTGGCCCGGTCTGAACAGGACGTCAGTCACGCAGCCACGGCGCGAGCATGCCGCCCCGTTTCAGCGAGCCCAGGACCATCGACACATCCACCGACACCGCCTCGCGCAGCCACGGGGAACGCGTGACGAAGTCGTGGAGCGCCGCCTCGTCCGGAAACGCGGTCAGGACCAGCAACTGGCGTTCGCCGGTGAGGAAGCTGACGTACCGGACGTGCGGGGAGTCGGCGAGCGCCGCTGTCACCGCGTCGACCTCCGTCGGCACGACCCGAACCCACAGCACCGCCTCGACCGGCAGCCCGAGCAGCAGCGGTTCGATCACGGCACGGACGCGGACCCGCCCCGCCCTGCGCAGGGCGCCCAGCCGGCGCCGGGCGGTGGCCTCGGACACCCCGGACACCCGGGCCAGTTCGTCGAACGTGCACCGCCCGTCCTCGGCCAGGGCGTGCACCAGCAGCCGGTCGGCGCGGGAGAGTTCCCCGACGCCGTCGGACGCGGGTGACACGTCCGCCGACGCCGGGGCGGCACCCGTCCCCTCCGTGAGGACGGCGATCTCGGCCTCGGTGAGCAGGCCCGCGTGCCACTCGCGGATCGTCCGCACGTGCCGCAGCACCGGGAGTGTCAGCGTCCGTACCACCCCCGGCAGGCCCGGGAGTTCGTCCATGACGAGTCCCGCGAGACGGTCGCGTGGGCACTGCACCTCGGCGACGCAGTCCCAGGTCCCGGTCAGGACATGGGCGAAGGCACAGTCGGGCCGGCGCGCGAGCGCGGTGGCGACCACCCGCGCCTGGCCGGGCGCGCAGCGCACTCCGATCACGGTGCTGCGCCCGCGCACCGCCATGGCGCCGATCCGTACCAGCCCGGATTCCAGCAGCCGGGTGCCCCGCCGGACGACGGTGCGTTCCGGTTCGCCGAGCGCCGTCGCGATGCGGTGCCACGAGGCACGGCCGTCGATCTGCAGTGCGCTGATGATGCGCCGGTCCAGCGAATCGGCCACGAAGCCGGTGTGCGGTGCGTCCATCGGCCTGAGCGTATGGCTGATTCCGTCGATTTCCCAGGGAATCTTGTTCCCATCCGTCGGCCTGACCGACCCTGCCGGGAAGCCGGACCACGCTGTCCCTATCCCCGGAGGTGGCCGACGTGACCGCGACACCCGGAAGTCCCCCTCACCCGCCCGCGGCTGCCCCGTCCCCCGAGTCCTTCCCCGCCCCCGCCACCCGGCGCGGGCGGCTGGCCGTCCTAGGGCCGGGGCTGGTCCTGGCGGCCGCCAGCGTGGGCGCCGGCGACATGGTGACGTCGCTGGCGGGCGCCGCCGGCTACGGCATGGCCCTGCTGTGGGCGATCCTCATCGGCGTCGTGCTCAAGTACGCGCTGACCGAAGCGGTGGGACGCCTGTATCTGGCGACCGGGCTGACGGTGATCGCGAGCCTGCGCTCGGCCGCCCGCTGGCTGCCGTACGCCTTCTTCGCGTTCGTCCTGGTCATCGGACTGCTGTACGGGGCTGCCCTGAGCTCGGTGGCGTCGCTCGCGCTGTCGACGCTGTTCCCCGCGCTGCCGGTGAGACCGATGGCCCTGGTGATCGCGCTGGCGTCGGCCGGGATCGTGTACGTGGGCCGGTACGCGCTGTTCGAGCGGGTGATGAGCGGGTTCATGCTGGCCAAGTTCGTCGGCATGGTCGTGCTGGCCGTGGTCACGCTGGTGACCATGGACGACCCGTCCCAACTGGTGTCCTCGCTTCGGCCGCGGCTGCCCGAGGGCGACGTGATCACCGTGCTGGCGCTGGTCGGCGGGGTGGGCGGCACGGCCGGAGTGGCCTCGTACAGCTACTGGGTGCGGGAGAAGCGCTGGCGGCACGCGAGCTGGCTGCCCGTCATGCGGGCCGACACGGCGGTGAGCTACACGGTCACGTTCCTGTTCGTGGTGTGCACCTCGATCGTGGGCACCGGCCTGCTGTACGGCAGCGGCCGGACGATCACCGGCAACGACGGACTCGCGGCCCTGGCCGAACCGCTCGGCGCGGACCTGGGATCGACGGCCCGGGTGCTGTTCCTCGGCACCTTCTTCCTCGTCACCCTGAGCGCCCTGGTCGGCGGCTTCAACGCCCTGTGCTACCTGCTGGCCGACTCGCTGCGCACCCTGCGCGCAGTGCCGGACGACGAGGCCGAGCGGCACATGGGCCAGCGCAGCCTCCCGTTCCGCCTGTTCGTGCTCTACTGCGCGGCCACATCCGTGGCGGTGACCTTCGCCGGGAAGCCGGTCCCCCTGCTGCTCACCTACGCCGCCGTGGGCTCCCTCGTCCTGCCGCTGCTGTCCGGGGCGCTGCTGGTCCTTCTCAACCGGCGCGGTCTGCAGCCGCCGCACCGCAACAAGACCCTGTCGAACGTGCTGCTGTCGGGCTCCTTCGTCCTGTTCGGGGTGCTCGCCGCAGCGCAGCTCAAGGAAACCCTGGGAGGACTGTGAACCCCGCCGACCTGTGCTTCGGCACCGCGACCGAGCTCGCCGCGGCCCTGCGGCGCCGTGAGATCTCCGCCCGCGAGGTCGTCACCGCCCATCTGGAACGGATCGACCGGGTGAACCCGTCGGTGAACGCGATCGTCACCCTGGTCGCCGACCGGGCGCTCGACGCGGCGGCCGAGGCGGACGAACTGGCCGTCTCGCAGGCCGAGTTGGGGCCGCTGCACGGACTGCCCGTCGCCCACAAGGACCTCCACGACACCGCCGGCATCCGCACGACGTACGGCTCCCCCGTGCTCGCCGACCACGTCCCGGCCCGGGACCACCTGGTCGTCGAGCGTCTCAAGCGGGCCGGGGCCATCACACTCGGCAAGACCAACGTGCCCGAACTCGGCATGGGTTCGCACACCGTCAACCCCGTCTTCGGCGCGACCCGCAACCCCTACGACCTCTCGCGCAGCGCGGGCGGCAGCAGCGGCGGAGCCGGGGCCGCGCTCGCCTGTGGCATGCAGCCGATCGCCGACGGCAGCGACACCGGCGGCTCGCTGCGCAACCCGGCGTCCTTCAACAACGTGGTCGGCCTGCGCCCCTCCCCCGGCCGGGTCCCCTCCTGGCCCGACAAGGCGCCGTGGGGGCAGCTGTCGGTCAAGGGCCCCATGGCGCGGACCGTGCAGGACGTCGCCCTGACGCTGTCGGTGCTGGCCGGGCCGGATCCGCGCAGCCCGCTCGCCCTGGAGACGCCGGGCTCCCTCTTCTCGGGCCGGCTCGACGGCGATGTGCGCGGCTGGCGGGTCGCCTGGTCGCCCGACCTCGGCGGCAGCGTGCCCGTCGAGGCGGAGGTCCGGGACGTGGTGCGGGGCGCGGTGGAGGTGTTCACCGCGCTGGGCTGCGAGGTCGAGGAGGCCTGCCCCGACCTGTCCGGTGCCGACGAGGCGTTCCTCGCCCAGCGTGCCTGGCAGATGGAGCTCGCCTACGGGCCCCTGCTGGACGAGCACCGGCACCGCATGGCCCCGGACGTCGTCTGGAACATCGAGGAGGGCCGCGAGCTCACCGGCCCGGACCTGGGCCGCGCCCAGCTGCTCCAGGCGGCGCTGTTCCACCGGGTGCGCGAGTTCTTCGGGAGGTACGACGTCCTGCTGCTGCCGGTGAGTCAGGTCGCGCCCTTCGATGTCCGTCTCCCCTACCCGGCGTCGGTGGACGGCGTCGCCATGGAGACGTATCTGGACTGGATGCGCTCGGCCTCCCTGATCACCATGACCGGCTGCCCGGCCCTGTCGGTCCCGGCCGGCTTCACCCCGGCCGGGCTGCCGGTCGGGCTCCAGGTGGTCGGGCCGCACCGGGGCGACGCGGCCGTGCTGAGGGTGGGGCACGCGTTCGAGCAGGCGACGCGGTTCGGCGAACGGCGACCGGACGTCGCGGTGAACTTGGACATGGCGGAAGGCGGCCGGTCATGAGCCCGCGCAGTGTCGTGGTGGTGGGTGCGGGCATGGCCGGGCTGGCGACGGCCTGGTTCCTCCAGGAGGCCGGCGTCGAGGTCACCGTGGTCGACCGGAGCGGCGTCGCGGCCGGCGCCTCCTGGGGCAACGCGGGCTGGCTGTCCCCCGCCCTGACCGTACCCCTGCCCGAACCGGCCGCCCTGAAGCTGGGGTTGCGCACGCTCCTGTCCCCCACCTCCCCGCTCTACATCCCGCCCCGCCCGGATCCGCGGCTGGCCCGCTTCCTGCTGGAGTTCACCCGCAACTGCACCCACCAGCGCTGGCAGGTGGGGATGGCGGCCCTCGCCGCGCTGAACCGCCGGGCGCTCTCGGCGTACGACGATCTGGCCGCGGGCGGGGTCACCGAGCCGACGCGCTCGGACGAGGCGTGTCTGCTCGCCTTCACCTCCGCGGCCGGCCGTGCCCCGCTCGTGGCGGAGCTGGACGCGGTGCGCGCGGCGGGGCAGGGGGTCGACTACGACCTGCTCACGGGGGCCGAGGCACGCGCGTGGGAGCCCGCCCTCTCGTCGCGGGTCGGCGCGGCCGTACTGCTGCACGGCCAGCGTCACCTCGACCCCGGGGCCTTCGTCGACGCGCTGGCCGACGCGGTCCGCGACCGGGGCGGAAAGATCGTCACCGGCCTGGAGGTGACCCGCGTACGGGACCTGGGCACCGGGGTCGTCGCCCTCGCCCCGGACGGCACGTCCGTGCGGGCCGACGCCGCCGTGCTCGCCCCCGGGGCGTGGCTCGGCCGCCTGGCCGCGCCCTTCGGGGTGCGCGTCCCGGTGCAGTCCGGACGCGGCTACAGCTTCTCGCTGCCTCCGGCGGGGCTGCCCACCCGGCCCACGTACTTCGCCGAGCGGCGGGTGGTCTGCACACCGCTCGGGGACCGGGTGCGGGTGGCGGGAATGATGGAGTTCACGGCACCGGACCGCCCTGCGGATCCCCGCCGTATCGAGGCGATCGTCGACTCGGTCCGCGATCTGCTCCCGTCGGCCGACCTCACCCACCGCACCGACGAGTGGGCCGGCCCGAGGCCGTGCACGGCGGACGGCCTGCCCCTGGTCGGCCCGACCCGCTCGCCCCGCGTCCACGTCTGCGGCGGCCACGGCATGTGGGGCATCGCCCTGGGACCCCTGAGCGGCAAGCTGCTGGCGGAGTCGATCGTCACGGGCCGTGGGGCCGCCGAGTTGACGGCGCTGCATCCGCTGCGGTGACGCACGGTCAGTGGCGGCCCCGGTGTGCGTGCGCTTCGGCGAGGAGGAGGTAGCTCGCGGCGGTCCAGGTGTAGGCGCGGTCGCGCAGACCCGTGCCCGTGAGGGCGTCGAAGTTCTCGGCGAAGCCGTGGGTCTCGCACAGGGCGCGGAAGCGGGCGCTGATGTCGTCGGCGAGCCGGTCGTGTCCTGCGCGGCGCAGGCCGTCCTCGATGAGGACGGTGGCGGGGGCCCAGACGGGGCCGCGCCAGTAGCCGTCGGAGAGGTAGTGCGGTGAGGTGGGCAGTTCGGTGGCGAGGCCGTACGGGGTCAGATGGGCCTTGATGTGGTCGGCCAGCGCGCTGCCGACCTCGCCGGGCAGGTGCTCGCCCAGCACGATGGGCATCAGGTCGAGGAGGCTGGAGCTGCTCCAGGTGTGCCCGGTGGCGGCTCCCCGGGCGACGAACCGTTCACCGGTCCACAGCTCGTCCAGCAGCGCCGACTGGACCTCGCGGGCCGTGCGCGTCCACCGGCTCTCTTCGTCCGGCATGTCCAACTCCGCTGCCAGGGCGGCGAGTTCATGGAGCTGGAGGACGAGGAAGGCGGCCAGGTCGGCGGTGACGACCACCCGCTCGGGGTCGAAGGTGGTGGCGTTGTCCCAGCCGCTGTCGTTGCCGTGCTGGTAGTGGGGCAGGGCGTCGCCCGGTGCGCGTCGTGCGCTGAGCCAGAAGTGGGTCCAGCGTTCCAGCCGGTCGTACGTCTCGGCCAGTTCCGTCCGGCCGGGAGGCACCGGCAGCCGTCGGCGCAGACGGCCCGACGCCCAGCCGTGGATGGGCGGTTTGACGAAGTTGTGGAGGACCTCGGAGTGGGTGACCGAGTCGGGCAGGGCTCCGCTGCGGTCCTGGTGGTCGAAGGGCAGGGCGAACTGGTCCACGGCCAGTCCGGGACAGCCCGGCGCCAGGGCCAGGGCGTTGAAACAGTGGTCCCAGCTCCAGACCTTGTCCATCCAGTGCTTGGACATGAGGACGGCGGGCCGGGGGACGAGTCCGGCCGGGCGTACGGTCGCCGACCAGAGGACGTAGGCGGCGAGTTCGGCGGCCGGGGTGGCGGAGGAGCGCCAGGGGGCCACCGCGTCGACGAAGGCCGCGAAGGATCCGCGGGCCGCCGCCACGATCTCGCCGAAGGCGGCCGGGGACGCGTAGGGCGGGCGAGCGGTGTCGAGTTCCTCGACGGCGATCTCCCACTCGCCGTCCGCCGTCGCGGCCACGGCGAGGCCGCGGTCGCCGCCGCCCAGGGCCTGGGCTCCGGCAGTGTGGGCGATACGGCCGGACAGGAGGGTGACGCGGTAGCGGCGTCCCGTCTCGTACGAGGTGAACACGTGGGCGTCCGCCGCCGGGTCGTGGAAGAAGTACGTCCCGCTGAACGGCGTCAGGACCTGCGCGGCCGCACGGACGCCGAGGCCCAGTCCGCTGCCCCGCAGGCGCACGGTGTCCGGCGACTCGTAGGCGAGGTCGACGCGCCCGGCGGGGCCGACCCAGCTGAGCAGTCCCACAGTCGCCTCGACACGGGTGCCGGTTCGCTCGCCCGTCTCCGGGTCCAGGGGGACGAGGCGCAGGACGGCGTGCATGCCGTTCTGGTGGGAGACGAGGTGGAGGTCCTCGGCGTACGTCTTCTCCGCCACCACGGGTGAGATGCCGAACCAGGATCCGAACGTGCTGAACGGGATGTCGTGGACGGAGAAGGCAGGTCCGGACGACGGGGCGGCGGTCATGGAGGCGTGACTCGTTTCTCGAGCAGGGATCGTCGGCTGGAGCGGGGATCGTCGGCGGAAGGGAAGGTCCGCGGGAGGTCAGTCCTTGACGGCACCGGCGGTCACGCCGGCGGCGACGTAGCGCTGGGCCAGGACGAGGATCACCGCGGCCGGCAGCGAGGCCACGACGGCCGTCGCCATGATGGCGTTCCACTCCTGGTTGTTGTTGCCGATGTAGTGGTAGATGCCGAGGGTGATCGGCTCGTGGGCGCCGCCGTTGACGAGGGTGCCGGCGAAGACGAAGTCGGACCACGACCACAGGAACGCGAACAGGGACACCGTGACGACGGCGTTGCGGCTCATCGGCAGGACGATGGACCGGAAGGTGGTCAGGGGCCCGGCGCCGTCCATCGTCGCGGCCTGGAGCAGTTCGCCGGGGATACCGGACATGAACGCCGTGAAGATGAGCACCGCGAACGGGACGGCCAGGGTGGAGTCGGCGACGATCAGGCCGGGCACGGACCGGAGCAGGCCGAGCTGGAGGTAGATCGCGTAGAAGCCCATCGCCATGATGATGCCGGGGATCATCTGGGCGACCAGGAGGAGGAAGCCGAGCAGACCACCGCCGCGCGGGCGCAGTTTGGCCAGGGCGTAGCCGGCGGGGGCGGCCAGCGCCACGGTCAGGACGACCGTGCCCAAGCCGATGACCAGGCTGGTCGCGAGGTAGGGCAACTGCTCGTCCAGGACGGTGCGGTAGCCGGCCAGGGTGCCGTTCAGCGGCAGCAGGTCCGGCGGGCTCTTGCGCATGTCCTGGTCGCGGGTGAGGGAGACGTTGAGCATCCAGTAGACGGGGAAGAGCATGACCCCGGTCAGCAGCAGACCGATGGCCGTCTTCCACCACGAACGGCCGGTGCTTCGCTTCATGACAGCGCCTGCTTTCGCTGGACCCGGATGTAGACGAGGCCGAACACCACGGCGGCGACGACGAGCAGGTTGCCGACGGCCGCTCCGGGGCCGAAGGCGGGCAGGAGGTTGCCGAAGCCGAGCTGGTAGGACCAGGTGGCGAAGGTGGTGGACGAGTCCGCCGGGCCGCCCTTGGTCATGATCCAGATGATGTCGAAGACCTTGAGTGTGTAGACGAGGCCCAGGAGCAGGGTGATCGCGGACACCGGGCGCAGCAGCGGGAAGGTGATGCGCCAGAAGCGGTGCCAGGCGTTCGCCCCGTCCAGTGCCGCCGCCTCGTACAGGCTGGCGGGGATGGACTGGAGGCCGCTGTGGAGCACGACCAGGTTGAAGGGGACACCGATCCAGATGTTGGCGATGATCACCGAGGTCAGCGACCAGGACGGTGAGGTCAGCCAGTTCACCGGGCCGACGCCGACGGTGCTCAGCAGGGCGTTGACGATGCCGGAGTCGCTGTTGAGCATCCACGACCAGGTGGAGGCCGACACGATCAGCGGCAGCAGCCAGGGCACCAGGAACAGGGCCCGCAGGGTCGCCGACAGCCGGAAATTCTGGTGGAAGAAGACCGCGAGGGCCAGGCCGATGGCGTACTGGAAGACCAGGCACACGGCCGTGAACACCACGGTGTGGAGCAGGGCGGGGGCGAAGGTCGGGTCGTCGAGGACCTTCGCGTAGTTCTCCAGGCCTGTGAAGGGCGCGTTGCCCTGGACGAAGGAGCGGACCGTGTAGTCGCGCAGGCTCAGGTCGAGGTTGCGGTACAGCGGATAGGCGTAGAAGAGGACGAGGTAGAGGGTCACCGGGGTGAGGAACGCCCAGGCGGCCCATTGCCGGGAGGTCGGACGGCGTCGCGTTCCGGGACGGGCCTGCGGTGGGTCGGATACCTCCGCCGGCCCGGTCGGGGTGCGCACGGGCCGGTGGTCCGGCGGATGTGCCGTCTGCTTCATCGGGCCCATGTCACTTGACCGCGGCCTGCGCCGACGTCAGCGCGTCCTCGGGCGACTTGGACCCGCTGAGGGCGGACTGGACCGCCTTCCACAACTGCTCCGAGATCTTGGGGTACTTGGTGCCGAGGTCGCCGCTGGTGCGTCCCTTGGCCGACTTGACCGCGTCGACCCACGGCTTCAGTGCGGGGTTCGCCGCCACCTGCTTGCCCTGGACCTCGCCGGTGGGGGCCACGTAGGACAGGGTGGTGTCGGTGTCGTACAGGTTCTGGGTGCTGGTCAGGCAGGTCGCCAGCTTCTGCGAGGTGGTGTACCGGCCGGTGTCCTCCTGGACCGGGAGGGTGACGAACTCGCCGCCGGTCGGGGCGGCGGCCGGGCCCCCGCCGGAGCCCGGGATCGGCAGGACGCCGTAGTCGAAGCCGGCCTTCTCGGCGTTCGCGAGCTGCCAGGTGCCGTTCTCGGCGAAGGCGTAGTCGCCGCCGGCGAACTCCTGCCAGCTGGTCGTCTGCGTGTTGTTGATGACCGAGTTGGGGGCGTAGCCCTGCTTCAGCCAGTCCTTCCACAGTGACAGTGCGGACACGGCCCGGGCGGAGTCGAGTTCGGTCAGTTCGGCGCCCGCGCCCCAGAACCAGGGCAGGAACTGGAAGCTGCCCTCCTCGGTGCCGATCGCCGAGAAGGTGATGCCCTTCTTGCCCGCCTTCTTGACCTTCTGCAGCGCCGCCGTCAGCGACTTCCAGTCCTTGACCGAGGCGATGTCCACCCCGGCTTCCTTCAGCACCTTCTTGTTGTAGTAGAGGGCGAGGGTGTTGGCGCCGATGGGGGTGCCGTACGTCTTGCCGCCCGACTGGCCGGCCGCGAGCAGGTTGGGGTCCACCTTGGAGGTGTCCAGCTTGTTCTCGTCGGTCGTGGTGAGCACGCCCGCCTCGGCCAGGGTCGAGACGACCGGATTGTCGACGATCAGGACGTCCGGGGAGTTGCCCTGCTGGGCCGCGAGCAGTGTCTTGTTGGCCAGGTCGCTGGTGTCGAAGCCGGTCCGCTGGACCTTCACGCCGGCCTGGCTGCCGCACTTGTCGAGCAGCTTCGTCCAGGCCGAGCCCTTGGCGAACTGCGGGTACGGGTCCCAGATCGTGTACGTGCCGCTGTCGGCGTCCTTGGCGTCGGTGCTGCCCGCGCCGGAGGAACAGGCGGTGCCGACGACGGCGACGACGGTCGACAGGGCCACGGCCGCGAGGCGCCGTCTGGAGGAGCTGTGCATGGCGGGTCCTTCGTTCTTGGCATACGGGTGCGGTGGGCGGGGTGACGAGGGTGTGCGGGTACGCCGGGGGGCGGCGTGGTGCCGGGTGAGGTGAGGAGAGTGCGAGGAGCGATCGAGAGTCGGGCGGGGGTGCGAGGAGGGATCGAGGATCAGGCGGGCGTACCGCCGGCGGGACCGGTGCTCGCCCGCAGCGAGATGGGCGGTGCCAGAAGGTGGTGTCGCGGCGGCGCGCCGGGGTGGTCGAGCCGTTCGATGAGGAGGTCGACGGCGCGGCGGCCCATCTCCTCGGCCGGTACGTCCGCCGCCGTGAGCTGCGGGGTCACCGTCTCCGCCCACCGGCCGGCGACGACTCCGGTGACGGAGAAGTCCCGCGGCACGTGACGGCCGGCCTGGGAGAGCCCTCGGTAGAGGCCGCCCAGGGCAGCCTCGTTCAGCGTGACCAGGGCCGTCGTCGCCGGATCGTCGTGCAGGATCTGTTCCAGGCAGGCCTGACCGGACGCGGCGTCGTCCCCGCAGCAGTACGTCCGCACCGTCAGCCCGCGCTCGGCCGCCGCCTTGGTGAAGCCGTCCAGCCCCCGGTGCGCGGACTCGTACCCCGCCCGCAGGAGCTGCTCCGGCCGGTTGACGAAGGCGACCCGGCGATGACCGAGGTCCGCGAGGTGGTGCACGCAGGCCGCCGCCAGTGCGGTGTGGTCCAGGCCCACCCACCAGCCCCTCTCCGGGTGCGCGGTGCGGCCGATGGCGACGGCCGGGAAGTCCAGGGCGGCCAGGTGGTCGACCCGGTCGTCCTCCAGCCGGATCTCCATCAGGATCGCGCCGTCGACCCGCCGCTCCCCCAGCAGCCGCTGGAACGAGCGGTCGCTGTCCACGCCGCTCGGGGACAGCAGCACGTCGTAGTCGTGGGCCGCGGCGGCTTCGACGACACTGCCGAGGAAGTCCAGCTGCATGCCGGTGTAGTGGTTCCCGGCGGGCGGGAAGACCAGGCCGATCGTGCTGGTCCGGCCGTTGGCCAGGGCGCGTGCGCTGGCGTTGGGCCGGTAGCCCAGTTCGTCGATGACGTCCTGGATCTTCCGGCGGGTCTCGTCCGACACCGGACGCTTGCCGCTCAGCGCGTAGGACACGGTGCTCCGCGAGACACCGGCCCGCCGGGCGATCTCACCGATGTTCACGGGGACTCCTCGCATGGACTGCCGAAGCGGTGACTGTCGAGCCGGCGAGTGTCGAACCGGTTCGCGTGAAGTGAAGCTAGGAACTGCCCGGGCGGCTGTCAACACCCCGCACAGCACTTCTTGGGCTGCGACGGGGGTATTGCTGGGGGATTTCGCCGGTGCTAGCTTCCTGCGAACCGGTTCGACGGGTGGCGGTCCCACGGATGAGTCGAACCGGTTCGACTCCTTCAGTGTCCGATTCAGCGTCCGAAGCAGTACGGAACCCACGGAGACCTCAGTGCGACAAAGCAGAACGACTGTGGCCGGAGCCGTCGCGACGGCCGCCCTCGCCACGCTCCTGGCCGGCCCGTCCGCGGGCACCGCCGGGGCCGTGGAGCGGGAACGGCTCGTCATCGACCTCGCCACCGACACCGGCGCCTTCCACGGCGGCGCCGCCGGCTCGCTGTACGGCGTGTACGGCGACGGCGTGCCGAGCCGCAACCTCATCGAGGGCATGCACCTGCGCACGGTGTCGACGAAGGCGCAGGACGGTCCGCAGCACCCGGGAGCGGACGCGCTGGAGATGCTGCCGCCGTTCGTGGACTCGGGCGGCAAGGACGTCTACGTCTACATGACCGACATCTACCGCGGCTTCCCGTACCAGTGGCCGGGCGCGAGCGGCCCCGAGCGGCTCGCGGACTTCAAGGCGAAGATCAAGAAGCAGGTCCAGCAGGTCCTGACCATGGGCGAGTACAAGGACCACGTCGTCTACGTGCCCTTCAACGAGCCCGAAGGCAACATGTTCGGGACCGGCGAGTGGAGCTACAACAAGGTCTCCTGGCTGAACGACCCGCAGCACTACTTCGCGGCCTGGAAGGAGGTCTACCACCTCATCAAGGACCTCGACCCGGACGCCCGCATCGCCGGCCCCAACACCAGCGTCCTCTACGACCAGGTCAAGGGCTTCCTGCAGTACGCCAAGACCAACGACGTGGTGCCGGACGTGATGACCTGGCACGAGCTGTCGTCGCCCGCCGCGGTCCGCACCAGCGTGGCGAAGTACCGCCAGATGGAGAAGGACGTCGGCGTCGGCCCGCTGCCGGTCAACGTCAACGAGTACGGGCACAACTACCACCTGTCCGTGCCCGGCCAGGTCGTCCAGTGGGTCTCCGCCATCGAGGAGTCGAAGATCGACGCCGACCTGGCGTACTGGAACATCGACGGCAACCTCAACGACTCCGCCGTGGAGGCCAACAAGGGCAACGGCCAGTGGTGGCTGTTCAACGCCTACGGGCAGATGTCCGGCCACACGGTCGAGGTGACCGCCCCGCACCCCAACCAGCAGTACACCCTCCAGGGCGTGGCGACCCTCGACAAGGACAAGAGGCAGTCCCGGGCCCTCTTCGGCGGCAAGAGCGGCGACGCCGACATCGTCTTCGACCACATCGACCCGAAGCTGTTCGGGAAGACCGTGCGCGCCACCGTCCAGGAGATCCCCTGGACCGGCCAGGTCGGCGACTCCGCCCAGCCGGCGCGGCTCGCGGACCAGGAGCTGCCGGTCGGCGCGGACGGCTCGGTGACGCTGCCGATGACCGGCATGAACGAGATGTCCGCCTACCAGGTCATCCTCTCCCCCGGCGGCAACGGCGCGACGCCGGCCGCGCCTTCGGTCAGCTGGCGCAAGACGTACGAGGCGGAGAACGCCACCTACACCGGCAGGGGTTATTCCAAGAACGGCCCCGAGGGCACGCCCTCCGACGTCGGCAAGTTCGCCACGTCGGGCGCCTACAACGTGGGCGGTCTGCGCACCGGCTCCGACGGGGTCCTCGCCTTCGACGTCGAGGTCCCGCAGGACGGCACGTACGACCTGAGCGTCTTCGCCAACTCCTACAACCTGTACGACCTGGTGAAGGAGCAGGGCCCGACCAACGTCTTCCTGCGGGTCGACGGCAAGGAGCCGCAGGAACTGAGGCTGCCGCTGGGCTACAAGTGGGTGGTCTGGGGCCACACCGACACGACGGTGAAGCTCACCGCGGGCAAGCACCGGATCACGCTGGCCGCTCAGGACCCCGACCTCGGGGTCACCAAGGGTGACGCGATCATCGACAAGATCGACCTGTCCCTGCGCGACGAGACGGTGACCGCCCCGGCGATCTACGAGGCCGAGTACGCCACCCTCTCCGGAACCAGGCCGGGCTACACCCACCGCGGCGCCTCCGGTCCCGGTGCCGTGCCGCTGCCGAAGGGCGCCTCCGCGACGTTCTGGGTCCACTCCCCCGCCGACGGTGAATCGACCGTGTCGGTCGACCACTTGGGCGGCGGCCGGGCGAGCCTGGCCCTCAACGGCGAGAAGCTCGACCTGCCCCTGGCCGGCGGGACCGGGAAGGGCACGGACACGGTCCGGCTGTTCCTGTCCGGCGGCATCAACAAGATCACCGTCACCGGTACGGCGGGCGACCTGGTCCTCGACCGGCTGCGGGTCGCCCCGTCGAAAGGCACCCTGGTGCCCACCGTCTACCAGGCCGAGAACGGCACGCTCACCGGCGCGGCGAAGGTCACCGGTGCCTACCCGTTCGCCGCGAACGGCAAGGCCGTCACGGACATCGGCGACGGCAAGGGCAACGCCCTCACCGTCGACGTGGTGGCCGCCAAGGCCGGGCGGCACGCGCTGACCATCCGTTACTCCAACGCCGAGCAGGCACCCGCCACCCACTACAACCCCGACCCGATCGCCCGCCACGCCGACCTGTCCGTCAACGGCGGACCGGCCCGCCGGGTGCTGTTCCCGACCACCTTCCACTTCAACAACTTCTGGGACCTGACCGTCCCGGTCACCCTGAAGAAGGGCACGAACCGGCTCACCTTCACCGCCGAGGAACTCCCCGACTTCAACGGCGACACCTACAACCAGTACGACCAGCGGTCCCCGTACGCACCGGTGATCGACCGGCTCGCCGTCACGCCGATGGCGGCGAAGTAGCCCCTGGTGAACGCGAGGCGCCGATCCGGAAAGCCGGTCGGCGCCTCGCCCCGCGCGTCAGCGGCCGCGCGGCACGTCACCCACAGGTGTGATGAGGGAGGCCGTACGCCCGGAACGCGGAAACCCGGGACTCCCGGCGCCGGTACGTTGGCACGGTGCGGCGGATCGGGGAGTTCACCGTGGAACGGCGCCTCGGTACCGGCGGGATGGGGGTGGTGTACCTCGCGCGCAGTGCCGCCGGGCGGCGCGTGGCGCTGAAGGTGATCCGGCCCGAGTACGCGGACGAGCCGCACTTCCGGGCCCGGTTCCGGCGCGGGGTGGCGGCGGCACGCAAGGTGAGCGGGGCGTTCACGGCGTCCGTCCTGGACGCCGACCCGGACGGCGATCCGCCGTGGCTGGCGACGCAGTACGTCGTCGGCGACTCCCTGGACGACCGGGTGCGGTCCGGTGGTCCGCTGCCCGTGGCCGACGTCGTCCGGCTGGCCGGACAGCTCGCGGAGGCACTGCGCGACATCCACCGGCAGGGCATCGTGCACCGGGATCTGAAGCCCGCGACGTCCTGCTCGCCGAGGACGGCGTACGGGTCATCGACTTCGGCATCGCCCGTTCCCTGGCGCAGAGCCGGGCGCTGACCCGCAGCGGCGCGCTGGTGGGCGCCCCGGCCTTCATGGCGCCGTGTTCCCGCACAGCGACCTGGAGGACGGCAGGGCCGTCATGATGCACGACGCCCTGCTCACCGCGGTGCGGGCGGTCCGGGTGACTCCCGCGGTGCCGGATCCGACGGTCACCGACGTGCACCGGACGCTGGCCCGGCTGCGGCAGGAGGGTCCGCTGCCGGGCGCGAGCGGCTGGATCGCCCTCGGCAACGACGGCGCCGCCCAGGACAAGGCGATCCCCGTCCTGCGGGTCATGCCGGACGGCCGCACCACGGCCACCACGGTCACGTCGGCCGACGGCACCCCGCAGGCCGGGCCGGCCGGGAAGGGGTAGCGGTCAGTCGAGTGCGACGCCAGGGCCCGTCCTGCCGCTCATGGGGCCGCCGCTCAGGAGGCGGGCTCCGCCACGCGGTAGGCGGACCGGCCCGGTCGTCAGCTCTTGTCCGGCGCGGGCGCGGTGGGGCCGTCCGGGCCGGCGCGGAGCATCGCCTTGTAGAGGGCGTCGTGCTCGGGTGGGTCGGGCAGGGGGCCGCGGGCGGGGGCCTCCAACGACTGGATCATCAGGGCGACCACACGCCGCCAGGCATCCGGGGCGGCGTCGCTCGTGGCGTTGACGACACCCGCGTTGGCCATGTGGATCAGCACCAGGTCCGAGGGGTCGGAGTCCTCGCGAAGCCGGCCGGCGGCCTTGGCACGGTCGATGAGGCGCAGCATGGCCTCGTACGCCTCGTCGCGGCGCTGCTCCAGGGCCTTGGCGGTGGGGAAGGTCGTGGTCAGGACGTCGGCGAAGCCGTAGTCGGCGGCCTGCATCGCACAGGCCGCCTCGACGTAACCGACGAAACCGTTCCAGGGGTCGGGGTCGTCCAGGGCGGCCGCGACCGCGTCGGCGTAAGCGTCCATGCGGTCGGAGAAGACGGCGTCGACCAGCGCCTCCTTCGTCGGAAAACGGCGGAACATGGTGGCGATCCCCACGCCCGCCTCACGGGCCACCGACGCCATGGAGGCGCTCAGTCCGTCCCGCGCGAACACCGAGCGCGCGGCGGCGATGATCCGCTCCCGGTTGCGCTCGGCGTCCTTGCGCAGCGGCTGGGCGGCGGAACCGTCGGACTGCTGGGCGCCAGGACTCATACCGGCCACTCTAGCGATCGGGTCATCCCGTCCCGTTCCTCCCTCAGAGCATGGTCAGAACCTCCGGCAGCGGTGTCCGGCCGGTCAGGTTCTCCGGGCGCAGGATCGTGTCCAGCTGCTCCGTCGTGAGCAGACCCGCCTCCGTGGCCAGCTCCTTGATGCCGCGTCCCGTGGCGAGGGCCTGGCGGGCCAGGGCGGTGGAGGCGGCGTAGCCGATGTGCGGGGCGAGCGCGGTCACCAGGCCGATGGAGCGGTGGACCGTGGCGTGGAGGTGTTCGCGGTTGGCGGTGATGCCGGGGACGCAGCGGGTGGCGAGCGTGTCGCAGGCGGCGCGCAGGTGGGTCAGGGAGCGCAGCAGGCTGTAGGCGATGACGGGTTCGAAGGCGTTGAGCTGGAGCTGCCCGGCTTCGGCGGCCATGGTGACGGTGAGGTCGTTGCCGATGACCTCGAACGCGACCTGGTTGACGACTTCGGGGATCACCGGGTTGACCTTGCCGGGCATGATGGACGAACCGGCTTGCACGGGCGGCAGGTTGATCTCGCCGAGGCCGGCGGTGGGACCGGAGGACATCAGGCGCAGGTCGTTGCACGTCTTGGAGAGTTTCACCGCGACGCGCTTGAGGACGCCGGAGAGCTGGACGAACGCGCCGCAGTCCTGGGTGGCCTCGATGAAGTCGCCCGCGGGCCGGACGAGTTCGCCGCTGATGTCGGCGAGGTGGCGGCAGGCGAGTTCGGCGTAGCGGGGATGGCCGTTGATGCCGGTGCCGATCGCGGTGCCGCCGAGGTTGGACTCAAGCAGGAGGGCGGCGGCCTCGTTCAGGCGCTGGCGATCCTCCTCGATCATGACGGCGTAGGTGGTGAATTCCTGGCCGAGGGTCATGGGGACGGCGTCCTGGAGCTGGGTGCGGCCCATCTTCAGGACGTCGCCGAACTCCGTCGCCTTGGCGGTGAAGGCCGTGGCCAGCGCACCCAGGGAGGCGCCGAGCCGGCGCAGTGAGGCGACCAGGGCCAGACGTACGGCGGTGGGGTAGACGTCGTTGGTGCTCTGGCCGAGGTTGACGTGATCGAGCGGGTGGATCACGTCGTAGCGGCCGCGGGGGTGGCCGAGGATCTCCAGGGCCCGGTTGGCGATGACCTCGTTGGCGTTCATGTTCGTCGAGGTGCCGGCCCCGCCCTGCACGGGGTCGACGACGAACTGCTCGCGCAGCCGGCCGGAGCCGATCTCCTCGCAGGCCCGGATGATCGCCCGGGCGATGTCCGGCGGCAGCAGGCGCAGGTCGCGGTTGGCCCGGGCAGCCGCCTGCTTGACGGCGGCCAGTGAGGTGATCAGGTCGGGGAACTGCGCGATGGTCGACCCGGTGATCGCGAAGTTCTCCACCGCCCGCACCGTATGCACGCCGTAGTAGGCGTCGGCCGGCACCTCCTTGTCCCCCACCAGGTCGTGTTCCACGCGTGTGGTCGGCGTCATCCGATGCTCCTCGTCCTTGCGGGCCCCTTGACAGGTCACCGCTTCCGCCCTCAGTGTTACCGGCCAACACGCAGAACGCAATATATTGCATGGCAGGAGCATCATGAATCGCGTTCACCCTCACCCCACCAGCACGGACACTCCAGCGACCCGGCCCTCGGGTTTCTGGCGGCGCTGTCTGCGGATGCCGATCGGAGTCCAGTCGGTCATCGCCGTCGGCCTCGGCGCCCTGATCGGAACCCTCGCCCCGACGGCCGGCGAGCAGATGAAGATCCTCGGGGAGGTGTTCCTGAACCTGGTGCAGGTCGTGGTCCTGCCGCTGGTCTTCCCGCTCATCGTGCTGGGCATCGCCCGCATGGAGTCGGTCAAGAAGGTCGGCCGGATCGCCGGCAAGGCCATCCTCTACTTCGAGATCGTCACCACCGTCATCCTGCTGATCGCCGTGGGCCTGGCCAAGCTCACGGGCATCGGCAAGGGCGCTCCCGTGCACGGGGCCGACGCCAAGGACCTGGACGGCATGAGCCAGGGCATCGACTTCCACGAACTGCTCCTGCACGCCGTACCGAAGAACATCTTCGCCGCGTTCAGCGAGGGCAACCTGCTCGGCGCGATCGTCTTCGCCCTCCTCGTCGGCGTGGCCATGGCCGCGATCGGGGAGAAGTCCGAGCCCTTCGCCTCCGTCCTGGAGTCCGTCGCCGCGGTGATGTTCAAGGTCGTCGGCTACGTCATCCGCATCGCGCCGCTGGGCGTGCTCGGCTTCATCTCCTACGACGTCGCCCACTACGGCTTCGGCAACCTCCGCAGCCTGCTGGGGTTCATCGCCGTGGTCTACGCCGGCCTGGCCATCGTCGTCGGCGTGCTGTTCCCGCTCATCGCCGCGCTCTACCGCATCCGCTACGTCGAGCTGATGAAGTCGATCGCCGGGCTGGCCGGGATCGCCTTCGTCACCCGCAGCTCCGAGTCCGTCCTGGCACCGCTCATGGGCAAGCTCGAGGCGTTCGGCCTCAACCGCTCGACGACCTCGTTCGTCGTCCCCCTCGGCTACTCCTTCAACACCGACGGCTCCGTCCTCTACCAGGCCGCCGCCCTGGTCTTCCTCGCCAACGCCTACGGCGCCGACACGTCCCTGCCCGCCCTGCTCCTCATGGTCGGCGTGCTGGTGATCCTCTCCAAGGGCATGGCCGGGGTCGCCTCCGCGTCCATCGTCGTCCTCATCGCCGCCGGCAACTCCGTCGGGCTGCCCGCCGAGGGCATCGCCCTGCTCCTCGGCGTGGACTTCATCGTCGACATGGCCCGCACCGGCGTGAACGTCATCGGCAATTCGCTCGCCGCCGCCGTCGTCGACAGCTCCGAGAAGCGGCGTGAGGTGAAACGCGGCGGGCATGACACCTCCGCCGGGCCGGCCGAGGCCGACGCCCCGTCCTTCGAGAAGGAACCCGCCCAGTGACCACCCCCATTTCGGAGATCATCGGCATCCTGGGCGGCATGGGGCCGGCGGCCACCGCCGACTTCTACGCCAAGCTGGTGTCGATGACTCCGGGCAGCAGCGACCAGGACCACCTCCGTACGGTCATCTGGTCGGACCCCACGATCCCCGACCGCACCGACGCCCTGCTCGGCGACGGCCCCGATCCCACGCCCTGGCTCCTCGACGGCAGCCGCGTCCTGCGCGAGGCCGGCGCCACCGTCATCGCCATCCCCTGCAACACCGCGCACGCCTTCGTCCCGCGCATCGCCCACCATGTCGGCCTGCCCATCGTCCACATGATCGGCGAAGTGGCCCGGCACCTCACCACCGTGAGCCCGCGCATCCACACCGCCGGACTGCTCGCCACCACCGGCACCCTGCGCGCGGGCCTGTACCAGGAGTGGCTGGACCGCTTCGGGATCCGCCTCGTACTGCCCGACGACGGCAGCCAGGACCGTGAGGTGATGGCCGGCATCCGTGCGGTGAAGGCCGGTGACCGGGACGGCGCGGCCGCTGCCCTGGACCGCGCCGCGCGGCGCCTGGTCGAACAGGGCGCCCAGGCGGTGATCGCGGGCTGCACCGAGATCCCCCTCGGCCTGCCCGCCGACGCCGTGGACGTCCCCCTCGTCGACCCGGCGCTGATCCTGGCCCAGGCACTCGTCCGCCGGGTCAGAAACGGAACCACAGCCGGAGAGGCTGCCTAGCCGATGTACTGTACGCAATATGTCACTGGACAGTCCTGTCTCCCGCCGCCTCCTCAGCGACGAGGTCTTCCACCGCCTGCGCGACTCCATCGTGCGCGGAGAACTCGCCCCCGGGGAAAAGGTCAAGGACGGTGAACTCGCCGAGCGCCTCGGTCTCAGCCGCACACCGGTGCGCGAGGCGCTCGCCCGGCTCGCGGACATCGGCCTGGTCGAGGCGAAGCCCGGCGTCTACACACGCATCACCACCCTCAACCGCCGCGACGTCGAGAAGACCCTGGCTGTGCTGCGCTCCCTGGACCAGCTCGCCGTCGAGACGGCCGTGCCCGCCATGACCGAACAGGATCTTCAGCGGATGCGCGAGGCCAACCGGGACTTCGAACGGGCCGTCGCGGCCAACGACACCGACGCCGCTCTGGCCGCCGACGACCGTTTCCACGCCGTCCCCATCGCGGCGGCGGACAACCCCGTCCTCAGCCGGATCGTCGAGCAGCTCCACCCGCAGATCCACCGCATCCTCTACCGGAAGTTCTCCGGCCTCCTCGGTGGCCGCAACACCATCGAGCACCACGACGAACTCATCACCGTCTGCGCCGGCGGCGACGCCCGCGCCGCGGCCGAACTCTCCGGCCGGCACTGGTCCGAGCTCGGCGGCCACATCAACCGGCTCTTCGACACCAACCAGTTCACGGAAGCCGGGGCAGGCTCCGCGTAGTGGCGGATGCCGTGTTCAGCCTCGCCAGGAACACGCCGCCGTGCCCTTGACCGGTACGGGGACACTGAGTACCGCACCGGAGGTCGCGTCCGGGTTCTTCACGCCGTACCGGGCAGTGGTGACGAGGAGGCCGTTGTCGTCGGGGTGCAGGCAGACCGACGTCGGGTGCGGGGCCGGCACGGCCAAGGTGTGGAGCAGGCGGCCGTCGGCGTGGTACCGGCGGACCGCGCCGGCGCCCCACAGACAGCAACTCCCCGTCGACGGTCATTCCGTCGGGGCTTCCTTCGCCCTCGCGCAGGCGGGCGAAGGTATCCGGGCCGCCGATGAGGCCGCCCGAGACGGGATCGACCCGGCAGCGGAAAATCGTGCCCTCGGCCGTGTCGGCGACGTGCTGCCTCGCGGCGGGTTTCCACGGCGTCGTCCTGACGTCCAACGCGGCACCCCACCACCCCATGTGGCACACCGACGGGGACTGGATGCGGCGGATGAACACCCGGATCACTTCCCCGTGAGGTGACCCCGCCGTGCTGCCCGCCCGGCGGGCCCGGTCAGCGCAGCGCGGCGGACAGCCGGTACCGCCCCGACGGCAGGCGGTACGAGCAGACCCCGTCCGCGGCGGAGAGAAAACGCACCCCGTGCACCCGGGCCAGCGGCGTGCGTCCCTCGCGGACGGTGTCGGCGGAGGTCGCCGGAAGACGCAGGGTGGCCTCGCTGTTGGCGGGCACGACGGCGTCGTACACCAGGGTCCGGCCCGCCTCGACGACTTCCCAGGCACTCCTGATCTCGCCGTACGGCGACTCGTACGAGCCCGACACCCGCGTGATCCTTCCCGTGGGATCGAGGTGCGGCCGGAGCAGGAAGTGCCGGAATCCCGGGCTGTCCGGGTCGGGGGTGATGCCGGCCATGTGCGTGTACATCCACTCCATGATCGCGCCGTAGGCGTAGTGGTTGAAGGAGTTCATGCTGACCGGGCCGAAGCCGGCGTCGTCGGAGTAGGAGTTCCAGCGCTCCCAGACCGTGGTGGCGCCGTTGCGCACCGAGTACAGCCAGGACGGCAGGGCGTCCTGGTGCAGCAGTGCGTACGCCAGGTCGGCGCGGCCCTCGTCGGTGAGGACGGGGGCGAGGACGTTGACCCCGAGGAAACCGACGGACAGGGTGTTCTCGGCGTACCGGACCCGGCTGCTGTCCGGGTTCGCCGCCTTGTAGGCCGCGTCGTTGCCGATGTTGTCGGCCAAGTGCCCGAGCAAGGCCCGGCGTTGTGCCTGTGTCTCGTAGAAGCCGAGCTTGAGGACCCACAGCAGTGCTGTCTGGCTGTTGTCCTCCGTCTTCTGGTCGGGGTCGGCGCCCGGCTCGATCGGGGAGGCGTCGCCCAGGCTGGACTTCACCGTGACCCGGCCGTCCGAGGTGTCCAGGTACGTACTGATGAAGGCCTGCCTGATCCGCCCGAAGAGGCGCTGGTACTCCTCCGCCTCCGCAGTCCGGCCGATCGCCCGGGCCATCTGGGCCATCAGCCGCGCGGAGTAGCCGTAGTAGACGTCGCTCATGAGCTGGGCGCTGGTCTTCTGCGGTGCCAGCCAGTCGCCGGTGAGGGAGCCCTGCCCTGTGTGGGCGTCGCCGGTCTCCTCGTGGATCCAGTCCAGGTAGCGGGTCATCGCGGGCCAGTTGTCCTCGACGATGCTCGCGTCGCCGGTCATCTGCCAGACGGTCCACGGGAGGATCACCCCGCAGTCCGCCCAGCCGCTGCCGCCGCCGGGGAAGTTGTACCGGCCGCCGGGGGCCACGCCGGTGAACTGCGCTCCGTCCGTGCCGTAGACGGCCTGGGAGTCGACGACGGTGGTCTGGAAGTGGCCGAGGAAGGCACCCGCGTCGGCGTTGAACAGCCCGGTCGTGGCGAAGACCTGGGTGTCGCCGGTCCAGCCGAGGCGTTCGTCGCGCTGCGGGCAGTCGGTCGGCACCCAGAGGTAGTTGCCGCGCTGGCCCCAGCGGATGTTGCTCATCAACCGGTTGATGTCGGGGTCGTCGGTGGTGAGGGTGCCGGTCTCGCGGATCGCGGACGTGGCGACCTTGCCGGTCAGACCGGTGATCGTGACGGTGTCGGCCGCGGTGACGGAGACGTAGCGGAAGCCGTAGAAGGTCAGGGCGTCCTGGTGCGTCTCGCCGTGCCGGTCGCCTTTGAGGATGTAGGTGCTGGTGGCCTTGGCGCTGCGGAGATTGGCCCGGTAGACGGAGCCCTCGGGGCCGTCCGCGCCGGCGCTTTCGTCGTTGAGCATCTCGCCGAACCTGAACTCGACCCGGGTGCCGGCCGGGCCGCGCAGGCCGTAGTGGGCGACGCCGACCATGTTCTGGCCGAGGTCGAAGATCGCCGTCTCGCCGCTGCCGATGGTGACGGCGGCGGAGGCCGCGCGCTCCGGGTCGGTCACCGTCCGGGCGGGATCCACGACGATGCGCCCCTTGCCGTTGGGACTGCCGTCCTGGCCGGTCACTCCCGTCGCGACGGTGATCGACCGCGGCCGCCGGTCCCCCCGCGGCATCAGGCGTGCCGTCTCGGCCGGGTAGGCGAGGAGCCGCGCCTCCGGGTACCTGTCGTCGAACGCGACGCGTTCCACGTCCGCCCACGCGCTGTCGTCGAATGCGGGCGCCGTCCAGCCGGGCAGTTCCCTGCGGGCGTCGTAGGTCTGGCCGTCGTAGATGTCGTCGGCCCGGTACGGGCCGGTGTCCGTGGCCTTCCAGCCGCCGTCCGGCTCGGTGACGACCGTCTGCGCCGTGCCGTCGGTGTAGCGGACGAGGAGCTTGGCCTTCACGGCCAGGGCGTTGCCGTCCTTCGAGTAGTACGTGCTGCCCTCGGAGACACGGCCGTTGTACCAGCCGTTGCCCAGGACGAAGGCGAGGGCGACGGTCCGCTGCCGCGTCACGAGGTCGGTGACGTCGTACGTCAGGTAGGTGACGCGCTTGTCGTAGTTGGTCCAGCCCGGGGGCAGCAGCTCGATCGTGGTGCCGCCGTCCTGCGGCACGGTGACGTGCTCCCCGTTGACGTGGGCGTCGTAGACGCCGAGGGCAGACACGTACAGCCGTGCCTCGCGCACCTGCCGCCGGCCATCGGCATCGAGGGGTGTCTCTTTGCGCAGCATGGGAGCGCCGGCCGAGCCGGGGGCCTTCCCCTGCATCCCGATCCACTGCGCGCCGTCCCATCCGGTCACGCCGTCGGTGCTCATCAGGCCGGTCTCGAAGGTGGCCGGGGCGGCGACCCCGACCGGACGGTCCTCGGTGTCCCAGACGGTGACGGTCCAGTGGTAACGCGTCGAGGAGCTGAGCGGCTCGCCGTCGTAGCGGACGGCCACGGAGTCGGCGGAGCGGACGCGTCCGCTGTCCCAGAGGTCCGCGCGGGCGGTGGAGAGCTTGTCCGGGGAGCTCGCCACGAGGATCCGGTACGCCCCTTGGCTCCGGCCGCGGGTCGCCGACCGCATGCGCCATCCGAAGCGCGGCCTGTTCGCGTCCATGCCGAGGGGGTTGGTGCGGTGTTCGACGGTCAGCCCCCACACCGCGGCGCCTTCCGGAGCGCGGGCCGGCTCCGCCGCCGCGCTCGTGCCGCCTCCAGCGGCCCCGGCCCCTACCGACATGACACCGGCCGTCGCGGCGAGGACGGTGCGACGACGCACCTCCGTGCTGCGCGCGCGGGGAGGATTCCCCTCGCCCGCCTCCCGGCCGGTTCCGGCCGCACTGTGCCCTTCATGCCTCACCTCTGATTCCTTTCGGTTGTCCGGTCATCGGCCGGGAGATCGCGGCTGGTGAACGTGTGCGTCCCCGAGCCGACGAGGTGCCGGGCACCGCCAGGCAGCCGCACCTCCGCCGTGGTGCTGGGCGGGAGCTCGGCATCGAGCCGGAAGGTGCCGTTCTCGCGGGACCACCGCGCGGACACCACGCCGTACGGCGTGCGGTAGCTGCCCTCGGCGCGGGTGAGCCCGCCGACCGGGCGAGGGTTGGCGGCGGTGGATGTCGACGGCGAGGCCGGTGACCCTCGCTCCCCTTCCGTGGCGCCTCAGCGGCGTGAGCCGCTGGTACGGGCAGCCCGGAGAGGGCGGGCACGGCCAGTCCGGCCACGGTGCCGACCACCTGTCTACGGCTCAGCGCTCCGCTGGGGACATCGGGCACAGTCGGCTCCCGCCTGTCTGAATCGATTCAGAATCGCTGTTTTGGGTAACGTTTCCCAAAGGCGTGTGGCCAGACCCTAGGGAGCGGCCGGAGTGACGTCAAGAGGCCCGGCGTACACTCGGCGGCACCCGTTTCCCCAAGGGGCAAACACGCCCAGGTGTCCACCACCGCTGCGCCCAAGGTGCCGCGCGCCACCTACGGCGCCAGCCCGGCGATGCGCGCCGAGGTGCGCCGGGCGATCGACGAGCTGGACTACCGGCCGCACGCGGGCGCCCGGGGCCTGCGCGGGCAGAACTGCACCATCGGCGTGATGCCGCCCGACAGCGGTCGCCGTGGCCGGACTGTCCGTCCCCGCGGCGTGACGCTCTCCCCCACTCTCGCGCCCCGCCGGACCCTGCGACTTTCGTTACCTTTTGAATCGGTTCATTTCCGGGCCTGGCAGACACATGCATCCGCAGCGAGCGATGTGGCCCCAGCACTGGCCGGCGGCTGGAGCGCCACACGACTGACCCGCTGCCCGACGGGCCGTCACCGTGCCGCCCCCTCGCGTTAGTCGCAACCGGCGGCGCGTTCCTCGTCCCCGGTCGGCACGTCGTCGCCTTCGGGTGCCGGACCCAGCAGGACCTCGATGCCCGCGCGCAGATAGCGCTCCAGTGTGGCGTCCGGCGCCGACGCCAGGGCAGGCGGGCGTATCTCCGTGCGCATCAGGCTGGTTCCGAGCATCCAGGCCGCCAGGAGTTCCGCCCTCAGGTCGGCGTCGGGGCCGTCGAGGCGGGCGGCCAGCCGGTGGGAGAACACGTCCGTGAAGTCGGCCCGCAGCCGTGCCACCGCCTCGTCCCGGCCGGAAGAGCGCAGCACGGACAGCACCGGGTGTGGGAAGTCTCCCTCGCTCGGCGGCCCCATGAGCAGCGCGCAGAACCAGTCGGGGATCGCCTCGACCGGTTCGTCCAGCAGCGGCTCGAATATCTTGCCCGTCCCCGAAACGTCGTTGAACAGCGCTTCTTTCGAGCCGAAGTAGCGATAGACGAGGGCGGCGTCCACACCCACGTCGCCCGCGATGTCGCGCACGCTCGTGCCCTCGTAGCCGTACTTGCCGAAGCGGAAGGCCGCCGCGGCCCGCAGCGCGGTGCGCGTCGCCGAAGCCGAACGTTTACGGGCGGGCCGGCGGGCCACCGCCTCGGCCGCCTCGCCGTTGTGTACTCCGGTCACGTACCGCACCTCCGTGGTCCACGGCCCTCTGGCCATCCGCCCATGGTCCAGTCTGCGGCGCCTGTCTCAAAGTCACCGACCGATGTCATCAATCGTTGACTTACGTTCTCGCCGCGTGCGATACCTGACTCAGGTCAACGATTGATGACTTGAGTCCTCGCTTGCCCGGGCCGCACGACGGAGTCGGCCCTTCCAGGTCCGCCCGTACGACGCGATCGAGCGCGCCCTCACGCGCCCTCGGACCGTCGCACGCGGGCACCCCCACCGACCGGAAAAGGTGATCCTCTGTGCCTGCTCGACGCGTCACCGTGATCGGCACCGGCTACGTCGGACTGACAACAGGCGCCTGCCTGGCCTCCCTCGGGCATTCCGTGGTGTGCGCGGACGCCGACCCGCTCAAGGTCGAGCGACTGCGCGAGGCCCGGGTGGACATCCTGGAGCCCGGTCTGCCCGAGACCGTCCGGGACGCCCTGGACGCGGCCCGGCTCGACTTCACCGGCGACACCGCCGCCGCCGTCGCCGAGGCCGCGGTCGTGCTCCTGTGCCTGCCCACGCCCATGGGGGCGGGCGGCGCCGCCGATCTCGCCGCCGTGGAGGCCGTCGCCGCACAGATCCGCGACGTCCTGCCGCCCGGCTGCGTCGTCGTCAACAAGTCGACCGTGCCGGTCGGAACGTGCGAGCGCGTCGCCGCGCTGCTCGGCCGGGACGACGTGGCCATGGTGAGCAACCCGGAGTTCCTGCGCGAGGGCCGCGCCGTCCAGGACTTCCTGCACCCCGACCGGATCGTCATCGGCGCCGCGGACCGGGACGCCGCCCGGCGCGTGGCCGACCTGTACGCCGGGCTGGACGCTCCGCTGGTACTCACCGACCCCGCCAGTGCCGAACTGACCAAGTACGCGGCGAACTTCTTCCTGGCGATGAAGCTGTCCTTCGCCAACAACCTGGCCACGGTCTGCGACCGCTTCGGCGCCGACATCAACGATGTCACCGAGGGCATCGGCCGGGACCCGCGCATCGGCTCCGCGTTCCTGCGGCCCGGGCCCGGCTGGGGCGGCTCCTGCCTGCCCAAGGACACCCACGCCCTGCTGACCGTGTGTGAGCTGGCCGGGGTCGACTTCCCCCTGCTGCGCGCCACCATCGAGACCAACGTCACCCATCAGCGGCAGCTCGTCGACCGGGTCGCCGCCGCCTGCGGACACGGCGCGGACGGTTCGCTCCAGGGGGTACGACTCGCCCTGTACGGCCTGACCTTCAAGGCCGGCACCTCCGACCTGCGCGACTCGCCCGCGCTCTGCGTCGCCCGGCTGTTGCGCGAGCGCGGCGCCGAACTCACGGCGTACGACCCGGCGTTGCGCGAGGAGCGGCCCGACCTCAGCGATCTCGTGGACCTCGTCGACGACCCGGTGCGGGCGGCGGAGGGAGCGGCTGCCTGCCTCGTCCTCACCGAGTGGCCCGAGCTGCGCGACCTCGACTGGGCGGCGATCGCCGCGCGGATGTCCGGCCGGGAGGTCCACGACTTCCGCAACCTGCTGGACGCGGACCGGCTCGCGCGGGCCGGGCTGAACTGGCAGGGCCTCGGGCGGGCGCAGGCACCGGCGCGGGTGGCGTGACGTCTTCCTCCCCGCCTCCGCGGACGAAGACAAGCGCGAGAAGACAAGTCCCAGAAGAAATCCGAGAGAAAGGCTCACCCATGCGGGTTTTGTGCACCACGCTCGGCAGTCCCTCCCACGGGCGCGCTCAGCTGCCCCTGCTGCGCGCCCTCGCCAGAGCCGGGCATCAGGTGCTGGTGGTCACCACCGAGGCCCTGGTCCCCGTCTTCCGTGACGACGACGTACAAGTGACCGCCGCTTTACCGGAGTTCGACCCGCTCGCCGCGATGGGCCCCTACCTCGCCGAGCTCGGCGACACCCCCGACCTGACCGAGCCGACCGACGCGCTGGCACGGCTGCTGATGCGCAACGTGGCCGGGCCGGGGATCAAGCCGCACCTGGACGTCCTGCTCCCTCTCGCCCGGGAGTTCGGGCCCGATGTGATCCTGCGGGACGGTATGGACATGGGCGCGGTGCTCACCGCCGAATTGCTCGGCGTGCCGCAGTTGCCGACGCCTTCCGGGTTCAGCAACGTCCTCGATCCCGCCGAGGTGCTGCCGCAGCTCAACGAGCGGCGGGAGGAGCTGGGACTGCCCGTACGGGACGACCCGCTGTCCCTCGTGCCGCACGGCCGCGTCGACTACGCGCCGCCCGCCTTCTCCTTCGCCCGGCACCTGCCCAGGACGTGGGCGTACCGGCAGACGGTGGACGTCGAGCACGGCACGGTGCTGCCGGAGTGGGCCGCCGCACTGCCCACGGACCGGCCGCTGGTGTACGCCGCGATCGGTACCGCCCTGCCGAAGATGCGGGCGCGCATGGAGGACGGGCAGACGCCTCTGCCCGTGAAGCTGCCGGACGCCCGCGAGAGCCTGGGCGCGATCGTGAGGGCGGCGGCCGAGCTGGACGACTGCACGGTGGTCGTGTCGACGTCCGGACTGGCGGTGGACACCGAGGGCCTGCCCGGGCACGTCCGCGTCGCCGAGCGGGTGCCGCAACCGCTGCTGCTGGAGGCGGTCGACCTGTTCATCACCCACGGCGGCTTCAACAGCATCCGTGAGGCCATGCGCACGGGCACGCCGCTGGCGGTCCTGCCGCACTTCGGGGACCAGCCCGCCAACGCGGAGCGCGTGGAGGAGCTGGGCCTGGGCCGGCGCATCGCGGACCGCAGCGCGGCCGGCATCGCCGAGGTGTGCCGCAAGCTCCTCGCCGATCCCGGGCCCCGGGCGCGGGCCCGCGCGGCCCAGCTGGCGATGCTGACACTGCCGGATGTCGAGCAGGCGGTCGACGACCTGGCCGGCCTCACAGGCTAGCCACGCCGGCAACGCCTGCGGGCCGCCCCGGCAATACCTGCCGGCCGCCCCGGTGACGCCTGCCGGCAGCCCCGGCGACGCCTGCCTGCCGCCCCGGCAGCTCCTGCCCGCCTCCCTGACGAGGCAGGCAGTCCGGCCGGGCTCCGCAAAGTCGGCCCGCCGCCTCTCCCCAGCCCCGGCGCGGGCCGCTCCGGAACCCCGGGGTGGTCCGCGCCCGCGCGCCCTACCCGCCCCACCCCGAGGACGACACGTGACCTTCTCCGACACCCATCAACAGGGCGCGGCCGGGGACATGCCCCCGCGGCTCAGTCACCGGCAGATCACCACCGTCATGTCCGGGCTGGTGCTCGGCATGTTCCTGGGGGCACTGGACCAGACGGTGGTCTCCTCCGCGCTGCGGACCATCGCCGACGATCTGCACGGGCTGACCGCCCAGGCGTGGGTGACCACGGCGTATCTCATCACCGCCACCATCGCGACGCCGCTCTACGGCAAGCTCTCCGACATCCACGGCCGCAGGCCCGTCTACCTCGCCGCGATCGCCTTGTTCACCGTCGGCTCGCTGCTGTGCGGAGGTGCCACGTCGATCTACGAACTCGCGGCGTTCCGCGCCGTACAGGGTCTCGGCGGCGGCGGGTTGATGTCGCTGGCGATGACGATCGTCGCCGACATCACCACCCCGCGTGAAAGGGGCCGCTACCAGGGCTACTTCATGGCCGTGTTCGGCGGCGCCAGCATCGTCGGGCCGCTGGTGGGCGGGGCGTTCGCGGACCGGGCCGAGCTGCTCGGCACAGCGGGCTGGCGGTGGATCTTCCTGATCAACGTGCCGCTCGCCGCCGCGGCCGCGGTGGCGATCATGCGCGTGCTGCGCTTCCCGCACCGGCGGGTGCGGCACCGGCTCGACTACGCCGGGGCGCTCGCCCTGGCCGTGGGCCTGGTGCCGCTGCTGACGGTCGCCGAGCAGGGCCGCGTCTGGGGGTGGGACTCGCCCCGGGCCCTGCTGATGTACGCGATCGGCGGGGCAGGGCTCGCGGTGTTCATCGCGGTGGAGCGGCGGTCGGGCGACGCCGCGCTGCTGCCGCCGCGCCTGTTCCGCATCCGGACCTTCCGGCTGGGCGTCGGGCTGCACTTCGTCGTCGGCATCGGCATGTTCGGCGCGATGACGACGGTGCCGCTCTATCTCCAGCTCGTGCGCGGCATGAGCCCCATCGAGGCGGGCCTGGCCACCCTGCCCACGGTCGCCGCGAACCTTGCGGTGACGCTGCTGACGGGCCGGATGATCTCCCGGACCGGCCGGTTCAAGCTCCATCTCGTAGCCGGTATCGGCTCGTTCACCGCCGCGATGCTCGTGTTCGCCACGCTGCGCGTGGACAGCCCGCTGTGGCACCCGGCGCTCGGCATGGCCCTGATGGGCGCGGGACTCGGCGCGTCGATGCAGACGCTGACCACGCTGGCGCAGAGCGAGGTGCCCCGTACGGACATGGGCGCGGCGACGGCGTCCGTCAACTTCTTCCGCTCCAACGGCGGCACGGTCGGCACCGCGGCGTTCCTGTCGATCCTGTTCACCACGGCGGCCGGCAGCATCGCCGAGCGACTGGCCGAGGCCCGCAGCGACCCGGCCTACCGGCATCTTCTGAGCCGACCCGACACCGCGCACGCCCTGTCGGGCGTCCTCCGGCCCGGCGGCGGCGTCGATCTGGAGGACTCCGCCTTCCTGCGCACCCTCGACCCGGGCACGGCACTGCCGTTCCTGGAGGGCTACGTCACCTCGATGCGCCTGGTCTTCCTCGTGGGCGCCGCGGTGTCCCTGGCGGCCTTCGCGCTGGCGGCCTGGCGGGTCCCCGACCTCACGCTCTCCGACGAGTAGCGTCCACCGGAGTGCCGCCCCCGGTGCCCGCGGTGGCCCCGCTGCCCCCAGTGGTTGCCGCCGGGGAACGCCGTAGGGGAAGCATCGTCTGGATCGGCTCCTGGGTGAGGAAGTCGAGAATGATGCGGTTGACCTCGCTGGGCTTCTCCATGAGCAGCGCGTGCGACGTTCCCGGCACGACGGCCAGTTGGGAGCCGGGGATCGCGCGATACAGGGCGATCGTGTGTTCGAGGGTCATCAGGTCGTCGTCCCCGACCAGGACGAGCGTGGGCGCCGTGATACGAGCCAGGTCCTCGGTGCGGATGTTCGGTTCGGTGCGGAACATGGCGGCCAGCTTGCCCACCACGACCGGCCAGTGGGCGGCACCGTCGGGCGACACGGCTTCGTACGCCTCGCGGAACATGGTCAGGTCGGGTGCGTCGGGCGCAATCTGGTCGAGCGTCTCCGGTGCCGCACCACTCTCCGGGCCCGGCAGGAAGTTGGCCCCGATGGCTACGACCTTCCGGACCAGGTCGGGGCGGGCGATGGCGACGAGCAGGGCGATGACCCCGCCGTCGCTCCACCCGACGAGATGGGCGGGACCGCCGACGACCCTTTCGATGAACGCGACGGTGTCGTCGGCCATGTCCTGGTAGGAGAGCGGCCCGTCGACATCGGGCGTGTGCCCGTGCCCACGGCGCTCGGGAAGCAGCACACGGAAGTTCGCCGCGAGATCGGGCCGCTGCGCCTGCCACGTCTCGTTCGTGCAGAGGCCGCCGTGGAGAAGGAGCAACGGGTCACCGGCGCCGTCGGTCTCGTACCACGTCCTGACGCCGGGGAGCTCCACATAGTCACCCATCGCCCCTGGCCCTTCCGGGATGCCGCCGTTTGCTTTCAGTCTCCGCCGCGGTCTGGACGACCCGCAATGCGAGGCCGTCAGGGCCGTACTGGCGGTTCAGAGGGTGGCGCGCAGATGGCTGACGGTCACGAAGTGGTAGCCGCGGGCGGTCAGGGTGCGCAGGATCTGCGGGACCGCGGCGACCGACGTGGGGTGGATGTCGTGCATCAGGACGACGTCGTTGCGCCGCACCTTGTCGATGACGGTCCGCGCGACCTTGTCGGCGTCGCGGTACTTCCAGTCCTCGGTGTCCACGTCCCACAGCACCGGGGAGAGACGGGTGGCGGCCCGGACGCGGCGGTCGACGGCACCGTAGGGCGGGCGGAAGAGGGTGGGGGCCCTGCCGGTGGCGGCCTCGATGGCGGCGCTGGTGCGGTTGAGCTGGGAGACGACCTGCCCGCGGGCGAGCTTGGTGAGGTCGGGGTGGTTCCAGGAGTGGTTGCCGATCTCATTCCCGGCGCGGGCGGCGGCGCGGACCAGGCCCGGGTGGGCGGCGACGTTCTGGCCGACGGTGAAGAAGGTGGCGCGCGCCTTGTACCGCGCCAGGTAGGTCACCAGGGTCGCGGTCTCCGGCGCTGCCGGTCCGTCGTCGAAGGTCAGCGCGACGCACCGGACCTTCTTGCAGTCGGTGTCGTCGTCTCCGGGAGCGGTGTGGGTGGGGACGGCCTGCGGGGGGACGTGCGTCGCGCCCAGGTCGAGCGAGCCGCTGGGCGTCACCGTCTGCTCCTGGGCGCGCTTCCCGAACGCGGACAGCCAGGTGGTGACCGTCTCCTTGGGGAGAGTCACCGTGACGGCACCGGCTGGCGGTACGGCCACGTCGCCGCGGTCGAAGGCCACCCGCAGTGCGCCGTCGGCGGTGAACGCCATGTCGTCCAGGGCGCCGGCGCGGGAGGCCGGGTCGGAGAACGTGTCGTCCAGGGAGGCGGCGTCCACGCCTTCGCGTCCCTTGAGCCGGTCCTTCAAGGCGCCGAGGAAGGCGTCGCGGGAGCCGTCGGCGACGAGTCCGAGGGCCGTTCGGTACGCGCCGGCCTTGCCGTCGTACCAGTACGTCGTCGCCGACTGCCCGGACCCGGCGCTGCCGGGGTCCTGGGTGCTGAGCCGGACGCCGAGGACGTCGCCGGAGGCGACCAGGAACTGGTGACTGATGTTGAGCTCGCCGCTCTCCGCGTCGCCCGTGCCGTCCTGGCAGATCGCCGAGTCCGAGCGGAAGGCGGCCAGGCGCCGCTCCACGTGCGTCTTCATCGCCGCCGTCATCGCGTCGGCGCCGGGCACGTCGGGATAGCTCGTCGCGAAGGGGCAGGACTTGTCCTCGCTGCTGTCGTTGACGATCTCCAGGCCCTTGATCTTCGACGGGTCGACGCCGCGGACGGGTGAGGGACCGGGGGCGGGGCCGGGCTGCGCGGAGGCAGCGCCCGCGGACCCGGACGGTCCGCCCGGTCCGGACGAGCAGGCCGCCGTGAAGGAGAGGGTGCCGAGCAGCAGAAGGGAGGGGACCAAGGGGTAAATGCGCATGAGTGTGACCAGAACCTGACTGAGGGGATTCGCGGGCACCGCCGACGGGACGCCGCGGTCGTTCTGGTCATGGAGCGTGCAGGTCAGAGGCGTTTTTCAGCGACCCGGAAGGGCCTGTGAAAAAAAATCAAGCCCCACAGACGGGCTCGTACGGCGCGTCAGGGACGTAGGTGTGCCACTGCGCCTCGGTCAGTCCGCCACCGGTACGGGCGCAGATGCTCCGGACGGCCTGGTCCGGGGCGACGGGGAAACGCTGGAGCGGCACGTACGGGCCGCTCGCGTACACGGTGCCGCCGTCCTCGGCGAAGGCGAGGGACCGGATCTCGTCGCCGGGCGTGGGCAGGTCCGACCCGAGGAGCTGCCGGCCCTCGGTGTCCCACAACCGCAGGGTCCCGTTCGCGCCGCCCACGGCCAGCGTCCTTCCGTCGGAGGAGAAGGCGAGCGCGTCCACCGCCTCCGGCTCGCCCTCGGAGACCGTGTCGGAGGTGCCGGTCAGGGCGCCCGCGCGGTGCCGGAGGCCGTCGTCCCACAGCGTGACGTGCCCGGTGGTGTCACCGACGGCGAGCCGGGAGCCGTCGGGGCTGAAGGCCAGCGCGGTGACCTCACGGCCGTCGGCGAGCGCCCGCCCGGTGACCTTCCCGGACACCGGATCGGCGTACTGGTCGTCGGAACCCACGAGCAGACTTCCGTCCGGCCGTACCGCCAGCGCCGCGCCGGACGGACCGGGCATGGCCCGCGACCGCCGATGGGTCCGGGTGTCCCAGACCTCCGTCGCGGAGCTGCCGGCAGCGTCGCGGACGGCCAGCAGCGTGCGGCCGCCGGGCCCCAGGGCGAGGGCGGTGGCCGGGCGGTCCGCCGCGCCGGAGGTGTCGAGGACCGCACGCACCCGGTGCCCGGCCACGTCCCACACCGTGAAGCGCAGCCGCAGCGAACCGTGCGACGACACTGTGTCGGCGACCGCCAGCGCACGGCCGTCCGGGCTGAACGCCAGCAGCGGGGTTTCCTCGTCGGACAGGTTCGACAGCGGGCCGAGCGCGGCCTGGGCGCGGACGGTGCCGGTGCGCGTGGAACGCAGCTCGAAGCGGTAGCCGCCGCCGGACCGGGTGACGGTGGCCAGGGCGGCGCCGTCCGGGCTGAGCAGGCTCCCGTCGGCCGGCGTGCTCTGCCACCGCGGGGCGAGGCGGTCGGTCAGGTCGAGGGTGTGGACCGTGGCTCCGTCGAGGTAGCGCAGGAGGCGATGGCTGCCCGCGTCCCAGGTCAGGCCCCTCATGTCCGCACCGGACAGCGGCCGGTGGAAGACCTGGGTGCCGCCGGTGGCCAGCCGCCATACGGCGAGCTCGTGGTCGTCCGCCGTGGCCAGGAACTCCCCGTCGGGAGAGAGACCCGCCTGCGTGAAGCCGGCGTCACCGCCACTGGTGAAGTCGTCGAGTGTGCGGCCACTGGCGACGTCCCACACCACGGCCGTCGTCCCGTAGACGGCGGCCAGCCGCTTGCCGTCCTGGCTGAACCGCAGCAGGCGCGAGCCGCCGTCCGCGCCGGTGCCGGTCCCGCACAGGGTCTTGTCGGCCTTCTCCCAGTCCCCCGGCAGTCGCTTCCCGCCGGCTGCGTCCCACAGCTGGAGCGGCCCGTCGGCCGGGCAGAGGGCGAGCAGGCGTCCGCCGGGGCCGACGGCCCCCGAGGAGAGGGGGCGCGGAATGCCGGTGCTGAAAACAACCCTGCCGTCGTTCGCCCGGTGCAGCCGGACCGGGCCCGGCCCGTCCAGGGAACCGGTGAGGTACGCGCTCCCGTCGTCCGCGCTGCCCTGCAACGACACATCGCCCAGATCGGCTGCGGACCTGCCCCGGGGAAGATTCCACAGTTCCTCGTCCCCGTCCGGCCCCGTGACGTCGAGGAAGCGGGAGTCGGGACCGGCAGCGGCCACGTCCGTACCGCTCGGCAGGTGGTGGGTGGCGGTGACCTTGTGGTCGGCCACGTTCCGGACGGTCACCGTGCCGTCGTCGACGCTGAGCAGGGTCCGGCCGCCGTCGGTGAGGAAGCGCCGGACGTCTCTGCCGACCCGGGGGTCGGTGAAGGCGTCGCGTTCCGGTTGCGCCAGAGCACCGAGCAGCGCCGAGCGGGACTCGGTGAGCGGGGCCGTCTGCCACGCGGCGGCCCCGAGCAGGGCGGCCGTGCGCGGATCGGTGGACCGGAGGCTATCGGCCACGGTGGCCAGGCGGCGGGCGGTGGCCTTTGCGGCCTCTTCCTCACTCACCCGGTCACGCTGCCAGGCGACCAGGCCGGCGGCGAGCGCCAGCACGAGGACCACGGACAGCCCGACAGCGAGAAAACGCGTCCGCCGCGCGGCACGGCTCTCGCCCTCCCGCTCGGCGTCCCGGGCGGCGAGCGAAGCGGCGAGGAAAGCCCGTTCCAGGGGGGTGAGGTCGTCGTCGGGCTCGGCCGGTCGGACGTGGTCGTCGTCGCGCTCGGCCGGCCGGGCATGGTCGTCGTCGCGCTCGGCCGGCCGGGCATGGTCGTCGTCGCGCTCGGCCGGCCGGGCATGGTC
>NZ_JBEXSR010000037.1:0-103532 GCF_040613735.1 Streptomyces sp. NPDC006235 | reverse complement strand
CACGGCTTCCGCCGTGCCACGGGCCACTCCCACAAAGAGGGAATCACTTCCATCTCCACCGTGCCACAGGAAGATCATTCTGCAAGGACCCCTTAGGCTCGATGCCATGAGTCTGCGTCTGAGCACCGTGATCCTCCCCTATCGCCGCTGGCAGGAAGGCGGTCGTGCGGCCTGGACGCGTGCCGAGCAGCTCGGCTTCCACACCGCGTACACCTACGACCACCTGTCGTGGCGCAGCTTCCGGGACGGCCCCTGGTTCGGTGCCGTACCGACTCTCACCGCCGCCGCGACCAGCACGGACCGACTACGGCTGGGCACGCTGGTGACCTCGCCGAACTTCCGGCACCCGGTGACCCTCGCCAAGGAGCTGATCTCCCTCGACGACATCTCCGGCGGGCGGGTCACGCTGGGCATCGGCGCGGGCGGCTCGGGCTTCGACGCCACCGCGCTCGGCCATGAGCCGTGGACCCCGCGCGAGCGGGCCGACCGCTTCGCCGAGTTCGTCCCGCTGCTCGACCGGCTGCTCAGCGAGGACGCGGTGTCGTACGAGGGCGACTTCTACTCGGCGCACGAGGCACGGAACATCCCTGGCTGTGTGCAGCGACCCAGGCTGCCGTTCGCAGTGGCCGCGACCGGGCCCCGCGGCATGCGGCTCGCCGCACGGTACGGGCAGGCGTGGGTGACCACCGGCGACCCCAAGCTGTACGAGAACGGCACTCCTGAACAGTCGGTTCAGGCCATCCGCGGGCAGGTGGACAAGCTCGCCGACACCTGCGCCGAGATCGGCCGGGACATGAGCGACCTCGACAAGGTCCTGCTCACCGGATTCACCCCGGACCGCGGCGGGCCGCTCCAGTCCCTGGACGCCTTCGTCGACTTCGCCGGCCGGCACATGGAGCTCGGTTTCACCGAGATCGTGATCCACTGGCCCATCCCCGATTCGCCCTTCGCGGCGGACGAGAAGGCCTTCGAGCAGATCGCCATGGAGGCACCGGCGCAGTTGCGCTGAGGCCTCAGTGCGCTGGGGGGCCTCGGTGCGGTGAGGGGGCCTCGGTGCGCCGGGGGGGGCCTCGGTGCGCTGAGGGCCTTGCGGGAAGCCCATCGGAAGATCCTGGTGAGGGCCGTATCCACTCACTTGTGCGGACTCCCGCACGCCCGTGCAGGCATATGCGGGACAATGGCCGGGTGACCTCAGCGACCCGACAGCCCGACACCGCCGCCGATACCCTCCCTCCGCGGTTGATCGCCACCGACCTCGACGGCACCCTGCTGCGCGACGACAAGTCGGTGTCCCCGCGCACGGTGGCCGCGCTGGCCGCCGCCGAAGAGGCGGGCATAGAGGTCTTCTTCGTCACCGGCCGCCCGGCCCGCTGGATGGACGTCGTGAGCGACCACGTGCACGGCCACGGCCTGGCGATCTGCGGCAACGGCGCCGCCGTGGTCGACCTGCACGGCGGCCCCGGCTCCCACCGGTTCGTGAAGGTACGGGAGCTGGAGCGGGCGAACGCGCTGGACGCCGTACGGCTGTTGCGCGACGCGGCTCCGGGCACGGTGTACGCGGTGGAGCAGACGTACGGCTTCTACCAGGAACCGAACTACCCGAAGCTGCACATGGAGATCCCCGACAGCCTCGCCCCGGCGGAGGAACTGCTGTCGCCGGACCACCGCGCGGCGGCGGAGCCGGTCCTGAAGATCCTGGCCTATCACCCCGACATGGACCCCGACGCCTTCCTGACCCTGGCCCGGCTCGCCATCGGAGACCGGGCCAACGTCACCCGCTCCAGCCCCAGCGCCCTGCTCGAGATCAGCGGCCCCGGTGTGTCCAAGGCCAGCACGCTCGCCCTGTGCTGCGCCGAGCGTGGCATCTCGCACGAGCAGGTCGTCGCCTTCGGCGACATGCCGAACGACGTCGAGATGCTGACCTGGGCGGGCCGGTCCTACGCGATGGGCAACGCCCACCCGGACGTGATCGCCGCGGCCTCGGGACGGACGGTCGCGAACAACGAGGACGGCGTGGCGGTCGTGATCGAGCAGCTGCTCACGGAACTGCCGTAGTTGCCGCTTGTCAGAGTGACACGCCGCGAGCCGCCAGCCATGACACCGGATTCACGGACGAACCCATCTCCGGCGTGACCCTGGTCTCGAAGTGCAGGTGCGGTCCGGTGGAGTTGCCCGTCGTGCCCGACTGCCCGATCCACTGGCCGGGTTCGACGTGCTCCCCCTGGTCGACCGCGACGGACGCGAGATGGGCGTACTGCGTGTAGTAGCCGCCCGCATGCCTGAGCACGATCTCGATGCCGAAGGCACCCCCGCAGGACACCTTCACCACCCGGCCCGCGCCCACGGCCCGCACCGGCGTGCCGATCGGCACCGCGAAGTCCTGCCCGGTGTGCCGGCTCGACCACCGTGCACCGCCGCTGCCGTAGGACGCGGACAGCTCGTACGTCTCCACGGGCGCGACCCACGCGCTCGTGAACCCCGTCTCCGGCTGGTCGTGCCGCACGGCCCCGCGGCACGCCCCGGCGGCGACCGAGGCGTCCGCCTGCCCCTGGAGCTGCGAGCGTGCCGTTTCCAGCTTCTGCTCGATGTCCGCCTTGAGGGCGGCGAGCTGGGTGTTCCGTTTCTCCAGCGCCTGCCAGTGGGCCGCGGCCTTGGCCTCGTCCGCGGCGAGCCGTGCCTCGGCCCGGCGGCTCTTGGAGATCGCGTTGTTCACGGCGAGATTCGTCTGCGAGAAGGCGTGCTGGCCCCGCATCAGATCGTCGGGGCCGTCGGCGAGGATCACCTGCGCGGCCACCGGCAGGCCGCCGCCGGAGCGGTACTGGGCACGGGCGATCCGGCCCAGGTCCTCGTGCAGGGCCGCGATGTGCCGCCGCTGACCGTCCAGGAGTTCCTCGGCCCGCTGGGCTCTGGCACGCTGCTTCTCGGCCTCTTGGCGCCCCGCCTCGTACTGCTGCGTCGCCACCGCGGCCTCCTCGTACAGCCGCGCCACCTCGGCGCTGAGCGTCGAGTCCCCGCCGGTGCCGCTGCCGGGTTCCTTGTGCGCCGCCGTCGGCCGGGCCGCGAGCACCGCCAGCGCGCACAGCAGGACCGGAACGAGCAGCCGATGGCGGCGATATGAGCGCATGTCAGTGATCGTCACCCAGCCGGGCCGCCCTGACCCTGTTCGCCTCGTACGGCCGGGGGACCGGCTGCCCCGAACGGCTCAGTGCGACGCCGGTCGTGCCCCTGCCGGGCGACCGCTCCCAGCGGTCTGGGCGCGGTCGGTGCGACGCCGGTCGAGCCCTGCTAGGGCGTGGCCATCAGGGATTCCGAAGCCGCTTCGCGCTGCGCCATCTCCCGCAGCGGCCCGTCCACGGCCACCAGCTCCGCGTACGCCCCGCGCTGCACGACACGTCCCTGGTCCAGCACGATCACCTCGTCCACCGCCTCGAGGCCCGCCAGCCGGTGCGTGATGAGCAGGGTCGTACGGCCCTCGGTGGCGTCCAGCAGGTCGGCGGTGAGCGCGTCCGCGGTCGGCAGGTCCAGGTGTTCGGCGGGCTCGTCCAGCACCAGGACGGGGAAGTCGGCGAGGAGTGCCCGGGCCAGCGCCAGCCGCTGCCGCTGGCCTCCCGACAGCCGCGCCCCGTGCTCGCCGACGAGCGTGTCGATCCCGTCGGGCAGGCCGTCGGCCCAGTCCAGCAGCCGGGCCCGGCCGAGTGCGGCACGCAGGTCGTCCTCGGTGGCGTCCTTCCTGGCGAGCAGCAGGTTCTCGCGCAGCGAGCTGTCGAAGAGGTGCGCGTCCTGCGCGCACAGCCCGACGAGCCGGCGCACGTCGTCCCCGCGGAGCGCGTACGCGTCCACGCCCGCCAGCGTGTACGAGCCCGCGTCCGCGTCGAGGAACCGCAGCAGCACCTGCGCCAGGGTCGTCTTCCCGGAGCCGGAGGGTCCGACCACGGCGACGCGGCGGCCCTCGTCGAGGGTCAGGTCCAGCCCGGCGAGCGCGTCCCGGTCCTGCCCCGCGTGCCGTGCGGCCAGCCCCTTGACGACGACCGGGAACGGCGACGCGGGCGCCTGCCGGGGCTGCTCGGGCTCCCCCACGGGCTCCGGGGCGTCCAGCACCTCGTACACCCGCTCGGCGCTCCGGCGCACCCGCTGCCGGTACTGCACGGCGAGCGGCAGCCCGAGCACGGCCTCGAAGGCGGCCAGCGGGGTGAGGACGACGACGGCCATGGTCACGCCGTCCAGCCGCCCGGCCGCGACCGCCTGCGCGCCGACCAGGGCGGCGGCCGTGACGGTCAGGCCGGAGATCAGGGCGGTGAGCCCGTCGCCGAGGGCCGTGGCGGTGGCGGCGCGGGACGCGATCCGGGTGAGGACCCCGTCGGCCTCGCGCGTCTGGGCGGTCCGGGTGGGCAGGGCACCGGCGACGGTCAGTTCCGCGGTTCCGGTGAGCAGATCGGCCACCCGCGTCGCGAGCACGCCGCGGGCGGGCGCCAGCCGATGCTCGGCCCTCCGCGCCACGGCACCGGTGACCACGGGCACCCCTGCCCCCGCCGCCAGCAGCCCGGCCGCGAGTACGGCCCCGGCCTCCGGCAGCAACCATGCCGTGAAACCGACGGACGCGGCCGACACGACGACGGCCGCCCCGGCCGGCAGCAGCCACCGCAGCCAGTAGTCCTGCAACGCGTCCACGTCCGCGACCAGCCGGGACAGCAGGTCGCCCCGGCGGGTCCGGCGCAGCCCGGCGGGAGCGAGCCGCTCCAGCCTGCGGAACACCGCGACCCTGGTGTCCGCCAGCATCCGCAGCACGGCGTCGTGCGAGACCAGCCGCTCGGCGTACCGGAACACGGCCCGCCCGATCCCGAAGGCACGCGTCGCCGTCACCGCCACCATCAGATACAGCACGGGCGGTTGCTGCGAGGCCCGCGAGATCAGCCACCCGGAGGTGGCCATGAGCCCCACGGCACTCCCCAGCGCGAGGCTCCCGAGCAGCAGGGCGAGTCCGAGCCGTCCGCGCCGGGCACCGGACATGGCGCGGACGCGCGCGAGGACGCCGCCGCCCGAAACGGGCCGGCCGCCGGGCTCCGTCGGGGAGGCCGCGGCGGACGCCTCCGCGTCGACGGAAACCATTCCCGTATTCCGGACCGCTGCCGACCCGGCAGGCACCGCCGGGGTCTCGGGCTCCGTCAGCCGCACCACGCGGTCCGCCACCTCCAGCAGCGCCGGCCGGTGCACCACGAGCAACACCGTCCGCCCGGCCGCGAGCCGCCGCACAGCCGCCACGACCTCGGCCTCGGTGGCCCCGTCCAGCGCGGCCGTCGGCTCGTCGAGCAGCAGTACGGGCCGGTCCGCGAGGAAGGCCCGGGCCAGTGCCAGCCGCTGCCGCTGCCCGGCGGACAACCCGGCCCCGTCCTCACCGAGCACGGTGTACGCACCCTCGGGCAGCGCCTCCACGAACTCCAGGGCCCCGGCGTCCCGCAGCGCCCGCCGTACGGCGCCGTCGTCGGCGTCGGGGCGCGCCAGCCGTACGTTCTCGGCGATCGTCCCGGCGTACAGATGCGGCCGCTGCGGCACCCACGCGATCCGGGACCGCCACTGCTCCAGGTCCACGTCGGCGAGGTCGGCTCCCCCGACCCGCACCCGTCCCTCGGCCGGCGGCACGAATCCGAGCAGGACGTTCACCAGCGTCGACTTGCCCGCACCGCTCGGCCCGACCAGCGCGACCGTCTCCCCGGGCTCGACGGTGAAGGAGACGTCCGACACGGCGTCCGAAGACCGCCCCGGGTAGCGGACGGTCACCCCCTCGAAGGCCAGCGCACCCGCCGGCACGGCACCGGAACCGGAGGCCGGCACGGGCGTCTCGAGAACCTCGAAGATCTCCTCCGCTGCGGCGAGCCCCTCCGCCGCCGCGTGGTACTGGGCCCCGACCTGCCGCAACGGCAGATACGCCTCCGGCGCCAGGATCAGGATGACCAGGCCGATGTACAGATCCATCTCGCCGTGCACGAGCCGCATGCCGATCGTCACGGCGACCAGAGCCACCGAGATCGTCGCGAGCAGCTCCAGCGCGAAGGAGGAGATGAAGGCGATCCGCAGCGTCCGCATGGTCGCCTGCCGGTACTCACCCGTGATCCGCCGGATCGACTCGGCCTGTGCCTTGGCCCGCCCGAAGACCTTCAGCGTCGGCAGCCCCGCGACGACGTCCAGGAAGTGCCCGGACAGCCGCGACAGCAACCGCCACTGACGGTCCATCCGAGACTGGGTGGCCCAGCCGATCAGCACCATGAAGACCGGGATGAGCGGCAGGGTGCCCATGATGATCGTCGCGGAGACCCAGTCCTCGGTGACGATCCGCGCCAGCACCGCCACCGGCACGACCACCGCGAGACCCAGTTGCGGCAGGTACCGCGAGAAGTAGTCGTCGAGGGCGTCGACGCCCCGGGTGGCCAGGGCGACCAGCGAACCGGTCCGCTGCCCGCCCAGCCAGCCCGGCCCCAGCTGAGCGGAACGCTCCAGCAGCCGCCCTCGCAGCTCGGACTTCACCGCCGCGCTCGCCCGGTGCGCGGCGAGCTCCGTGAGCCAGCCGACCAGCGCCCGGCCGACCGCGACGGCGGCCAGGAGCAGCAGGGGAGTGCCGAGTTCGGACACCGCCATACGGTGCTGGAACGCGCCGACCACCACCTCGGCGATGAGCATCGCCTGCGCGATGACCAGACCTGCCCCGATCGCCCCCAGGGCGACGACCGCCACCAGGAAGACCCGGGTGGCACGGGCGTACCGGAGCAGACGCGGATCGATTGGTTTCACGTGAAACACACCTCAGTGCACGGGGTCGGCGATGTGCTGCGTACCGATCCGCTTGCGGAAGACCCAGTACGTCCAGCCCTGGTAGACCATCACGACCGGGGTGGCGACCGCCGCGCACCAGGTCATGATCTTCAGCGTGTACGGGCTGGACGAGGCGTTGGTGACCGTCAGGCTCCAGTCCGGGTTGAGCGTCGACGGCATGACGTTCGGGAACAGCGTCAGGAAGAGCATCGCCACCGTGGCCACGATGGTGAGCCCCGACAGGGCGAACGCCCACCCCTCACGCCCCGCCCGCGCCGCGACCATGGCCAGGACGAGCGACGCCACCGCCACGGCCACCGCTACGAGCGAAGCTCCGTCACCTCGGTCGGACTGCGTCCACAGCAGGAAAGCGAGAGCCAGCAGGGCGGTCACCAGCCCGACCCGAAGCGCCAGCTTCCGCGCCCGCTCCCGGATCTCCCCCACCGTCTTCAGCCCGACGAACACCGTCCCGTGGAAGGTGAACAGCGCCAAAGTGACCAGACCGCCGAGCAGCGCGTACGGGTTGAGCAGGTCCAGGACCCCGCCGGCGTAGTTGAAGTCCTGGTCGATCTTCACGCCGTGCACGATGTTGCCGAAGGCCACACCCCACAGGAACGCGGGGATCAGCGAGGTCCAGAAGATCGCTGTCTCCCAGTTGCGCTGCCAGTTCTCCTCGGGCCGCTTGGCGCGGTACTCGAAGGCCACACCGCGGACGATCAAGCAGACCAGGATGGCCAGCAGGGGCAGGTAGAAGCCGGAGAAGAGCGTGGCGTACCACTCGGGGAAGGCCGCGAAGGTGGCACCGCCCGCGGAGAGCAGCCACACCTCGTTGCCGTCCCAGACGGGGCCGATGGTGTTGATCAGCACCCGCTTCTCGGGCCGGTTGCGGGCGAGCAGCTTCGTGAGCACACCGACCCCGAAGTCGAAGCCCTCCAGGAAGAAGTAGCCGGTCCACAGGACGGCGATCAGGACGAACCAGACGTCGTGCAGTTCCATGACTGTGCAGCTCCCTCGGCCTAGTACGAGAAGGCCATCGGCTTGTCGGCGTCACGGGACTCGCCGCCGATCTTCGTGGGCGGGTTGAGGTCGGCCTCGGTGAGCTCAGGCGGGCCCGCCTTGACGTACTTGACCAGCAGCTTGACCTCGACGACGGCGAGGATCGCGTACAGCGTGGTGAAGACGATCATCGAAGTGATGACCTCGGCCTGGGAGACACCGGGTGAGACCGCGTGCCGGGTCTGGAGCACGCCGTAGACGACCCACGGCTGGCGGCCCATCTCCGTGAAGATCCAACCCCAGGAGCTGGCGATCAGTGGGAAGCCCAGGGTGAGGATCGCGATGCGCCAGTACCACTTGGTGAGGGTCGGACCGAGGGCCTTCTTCGGCAGCAGCACGAGGTGCGGCACCTCGTCCTCACCCACCCGCAGATGCTGCGGAAGCATGAACTTCTTGCGGGTCAGCCACAGCCCGGCCAGGCCGATGGCGAACGACGTCATACCGAAGCCGATCATCCAGCGGAAGCCCCAGTAGGCGACGGGGATGTTGGGCCGGTAATCGCCGGGCCCGTACTTCTCCTGCTCGGCCTTGTTGACGTCGTTGATGCCGGGCACGTACGAGGTGAAGTCGTCCTTGGCGAGGAAGGACAGCAGGCCGGGGATCTCGATGGCGACCTTGTTGTGCCCCTTGTCGACGTCACCGACGGCGAAGATCGAGAAGGGCGCCGGCTTCTCGCCGTCCCACAGCGCCTCGGCCGCGGCCATCTTCATCGGCTGCTGCTGGTACATGATCTTGCCGAGGATGTCACCGCTGATGGCGGTGAGCAGACCGCCGACGACGACGGTGACGATGCCCAGCCGCAGCGAGGTCTTCATCACGGGGACGTGCTTCTTGCGGACCAGGTGGAAGGCGGCGATGCCGACCATGAAGGCGCCGCCGGTCAGGAAGGCCGCGGTGAGCGTGTGGAAGACCTGGGCGAGGGCGGTGTTCTGGGTCAGCACCAGCCAGAAGTCCGTGAGCTCGGCCCGCCCCTTCGCCTCGTTGATGCGGTAGCCGACCGGGTGCTGCATCCAGGAGTTGGCCGCGAGGATGAAGTAGGCCGACAGGATCGTGCCGATCGAGACCATCCATATGCAGGCCAGGTGGATCTTCTTGGGCAGCTTGTCCCAGCCGAAGATCCACAGACCGATGAAGGTGGACTCGAAGAAGAAGGCGATCAGGGCCTCGAAGGCGAGCGGCGCGCCGAAGACGTCACCGACAAACCGCGAGTAGTCGGACCAGTTCATACCGAACTGGAACTCCTGCACGATGCCGGTGACCACACCCATCGCGATGTTGATCAGGAAGAGCTTGCCCCAGAACTTCGTCGCCCGGAGGTACTTCTCCTTCTCCGTCCGCACCCAGGCGGTCTGCAGTCCGGCCGTCAGGGCGGCCAGCGAGATCGTCAGGGGGACGAACAGGAAGTGGTAGACGGTGGTGATGCCGAACTGCCATCGCGCCAGGGTCTCCGGCGCCAAAGCCAGGTCCACGTCGCCGCTCCTTACACCCGCTTGTGAAAGCGTTCACATTCACAAGCCATTATGCAGCACGGAGTTTCGAGCCCTGGAGGGGGTCCCCTGTCTCCCCCGTCACAGTCAGCCCCTTGGCCGGAACTTCAACACATTGTTGAATCGACGGCATGACGACACCGCCGTCGCTACAGATCCGGATCTCCTGGCCCTCCGGTTATCACCGCGTCGCTCGACGACACTCCGACCAGCCAGGCCCTCGCCAAGGCGCTGCCCCTCGTCTCGACAGCATGCACCTGGGGCAAGGAGGTGTACTTCGACACAGGAGTGTCCGTTTCACGTGAAACAGGCGCCAGGGAGGTCGTCGAGCCCGGCACCGTCGCCTTCTGGACCGACGGCGACGCGCTCGCCCTCCTCTATGGGCCCACTCCGATCCCACAGGGCGACGAGTGCCGCCTCGCAAGCCCGTGCAATGTCCTGGGCCGCATCGACGGCGACCCCGGTCTGCTGGCAACCGTGCGGGACGGTGACCCCGTGCGCGTGGAGCTCCTGGACGCCTGACCCGGCTCGCGGAGCCCTACAGCTCCTTGCGAAACCCTTCCGCCACCTTCAGGAAGATGTCGTTCGCCTCGGTCTCCCCGACCGTCACCCGCACACCCTCGCCCGGGAACGGCCGGATCACCGCACCCGCCTGCTCACACGCCTCCGCGAACGGGACCGTGCGCTCCCCCAGCCGCAGCCACACGAAGTTGGCCTGGGTCTCGGGCACCGTCCAGCCCTGGGCGCGCAGCCCGTCGACCACGCGCGTGCGCTCACACACCAGCGAGCCGACCCGGCCGAGCAGTTCGTCCTCGGCACGCAGCGAGGCGATCGCCGCTTCCTGCGCGAGCTGGCTCACCCCGAACGGGACCGCCGTCTTGCGCAGCGCCGCGGCCACCGGCTCGTGGGCGATGGCGAACCCGACGCGCAGGCCTGCGAGGCCGTAGGCCTTGGAGAAGGTCCGCAGGACGCAGACGTTGGGCCGGTTGCGGTAGAGCTCGACACCGTCCGGCACCTCGGGGTCGCGGATGAACTCGCGGTAGGCCTCGTCGAGCACCACCAGCACATCACCGGGCACCCGGCCGAGGAAGCGCTCCAGCTCCGCCCGCCGTACGACCGTGCCCGTCGGGTTGTTGGGGTTGCAGACGAAGATCAGCCGGGTCCGGTCGGTGATCGCGTCGGCCATCGCGTCGAGGTCGTGCACATCACCGTCGGTCAGCGGCACCTGCACGGACGTCGCGCCGCTGATCTGCGTGATGATCGGATACGCCTCGAAGGACCGCCAGGCGTAGATGACCTCGTCGCCGGGGCCGGAGGTGGCCTGGATCAGCTGCTGGGCGACACCGACCGACCCGGTGCCGGTGGCCAGGTGGGAGAGGGGCACGCCGAACCGCTCGGACAGCTCGTTCAACAGCCCGGTACAGGCCATGTCGGGGTAGCGGTTGAAGGCGCAGGCAGCCGCCGTCACCGTCTCCATCACGCCCGGCAGCGGCGGGTAGGGGTTCTCGTTGGAGGACAGCTTGTAGGCCACCGGCCCACCCGCCGCGGCCGGCTTGCCCGGCTTGTAGGTGGGGATCCCCTCCAGCTCGGCGCGCAGCTTGGGGCTCGTCTCGCTCACCGCAGTCCTCCTCGCGAAGACCGGCGGCCCATGACCGCCGCCGACATCCAATACTCCTCACCTTATGAGGATTCGGCGCCGCTGCGTATAGCCACGACGGAGCGACGAAGGCCGGCCTCGTGCGTCCCACGGGCATCACTGGCGCGTCCCACCGGCATCAAGGGCATCACCGTACGAAGGCGTACGAATTCAGGGGCGCGCCGCACATATATCTACGCGCCGGTGGTGCGCGCCGTGGCGCGCATCCCCCGTGCAGGTGAGTTGAGACCTCTTCGCAACATCGGCCACTTGGCAGGCCTGTGCGGGCCGACAAGCCACGTACTGGCATGGGAGCCGCCAACGCCCTTGTTTTCCAAAGCAATTGAGGTCTAATGATCATGCAGAAACGTGCCTGTCAACGCGTGCATATGCGTCCGCACTACCCCACCGCATGAGCCCTACTATCGGCTCGCCATGACAGCAGCAGGGAAGCACCAGGTGAGCCGCGCGGAAACCTCACGTCGAGGCAGTCGGCCGGGTCGGGCGGGTATCAGAGACGTGGCCGCCGCCGCCGGAGTGTCCATCACGACCGTCTCCGACGCCCTCAACGGCAAGGGCCGGCTTCCGGACGCCACCCGGCGCCATGTCCGTGAGGTCGCCGACCGGCTGGGCTACCGGCCCTCGGCTGCCGCCCGGACCCTCCGTACCGGCAAGTCGGGACTCATCGGCCTGACCGTGACCACGTACGGGGATGAACCTTTCACCTTCACCGAGTTCGCGTACTTCGCCGAGATGGCGCGGGCCGCCACCTCCGCGGCGCTCGCCCGCGGCTACGCCCTCGTCATCCTCCCCGCGACCTCCCGCCACGACGTGTGGTCGAACGTCGCCCTGGACGGCACGGTCGTCATCGACCCCTCCGACCAGGACCCGGTCGTCAGCGAACTCGTCCGCCAGGGCCTGCCGGTCGTCTCCGACGGCCGTCCGGCCGGCTCGCTGCCGGTCACGGCCTGGGTGGACAACGACCACGAGGCCGCTGTCCTCGGCATCCTCGACCACCTGGCCGACGCCGGCGCCCGCCGCATCGGCCTGCTGACCGGTACGACCACGGACACGTACACCCACCTGTCGACCACCGCCTACCTGCGCTGGTGTGAGCGCGTCGGCCAGGATCCGGTGTACGAGGCCTACCCGGCGCACGATCCGTGCGCGGGCGCCGTCGCCGCCGACCGGCTGCTCGCCCGGCCCGACCGGCCCGACGCGGTCTACGGCCTGTTCGATCCGAACGGCACCGACCTGCTCGCCGCCGCCCGCCGCTACGGCCTGCGCGTACCCGACGACCTGCTGCTGGTCTGCTGCAGCGAGTCCACCGTGTACGCCAACACCGAGCCGCCCATCACGACGCTCTCCCTGAAACCGCGCCGCATCGGCACGGCGGTCGTGCAACTGCTCATCGACGCCATCGAGGGAGTGGACTCCGACCGTCCGGTGGAGCAGGTGATACCGACGGAGCTGATCGTGCGCACGTCGTCCCAGCGGCGCCCGCCGCGCACGACGGTCAGCCCGCCGCGGTCACCCGAGGGGACCTAGACCCGTCCGATCGGGTCAACAAAAGTGCGCACTCCTGGGGAGAACGTGCGCACTCCTGGGGAGAAACAGGGCCGGTCCCCCGGAGAGAAGGGATCGTTCTCGCGAAGAGAAGGAAAGCGAGGACGGTCACACGGTGGTCAAAGCCCGGCTCAATCGGGGCGAAAGCCGCGGTGAACTGGACTCTTGCTCTGATTCACCACCCCTGGGTCATCACATGGCGCGATCCGCATTCCTATGATGGGCCCACGACACCCGCGGGCCGCTACGACCAGGCAGTCCGATGCGGTGCAGATGCGGCGCGATGGTGGAGGGGTCGATGACTCAGGGGGCCGGTCAGGGACCCGAGGTGGAGCGGACGGCGACGCTGCGCGACTTCCGGGTGCCCGCGTACGTCCACGAGGCCGGTCCGTACGTCCACAGCGCCCAGCCCGGCGAGGTCGCCCCGCCGGCCGAGGAGACCTACCCCGAGGGGTACACGCCGACCGAGCGCGATCTGCCCGTGATCAACCGGGGCGACACCGTCCAGGTGGCCGTCGACCCCGAGACCGTCGCAGCCCCCCAGACCGACACCGGGCAGGGCCCGCTGTACGTCGTGGGCGATGTGCACGGCTACCTCGACCAGCTGGTGGCGGCCCTCCAGGAGAAGGGCCTCCTCGACGCCGACGGCCACTGGTGCGCGGGCACCGCCCGGCTGTGGTTCCTCGGCGACTTCACCGACCGCGGCCCCGACGGCATCGGCGTCATCGACCTGGTGATGCGGCTGTCCGCCGAGGCCGCCGCGGCCGGCGGCTACTGCAAGGCACTCATGGGCAACCACGAGCTGCTGCTGCTCGGCGCCAAGCGGTTCGGCGACACGCCCGTCAACTCCGGCGCCGGCACCGCCACGTTCCAGGCGGCCTGGCTGCTCAACGGCGGCCAGAAGACCGACATGGACCGCCTCCAGGACCACCACCTGCAGTGGATGGCCCGTCTGGACGCCGTCGAGGAGGTCGACGGCCACCTGCTCGTCCACTCCGACACCACCGCCTACCTCGACTACGGCCGCTCCATCGAAGAGGTCAACGACACCGTCCGCGAGACGCTCACGCGCAACGACGCGGACGAGGTCTGGGACCTGTTCCGCAAGTTCACCAAGCGGTTCTCCTTCCGTGACGAGGGCGGCGCGGACGCCGTACGCTCCCTGCTCGATACGTACGGGGGCAGCCGCATCGTTCACGGTCACAGCCCGATTCCGTATCTCCTGGGCGAGGTCGGCGCCGAGGAAGACGAAGAGAGGACCGACCCCGTGGTCGAGGGTCCGCACGTCTACGCCGACGGACTCGCCATCGCCATGGACGGCGGCGTGACCATGGCCGGAAAGCTGCTGGTCCAGCAACTGCCGCTGGGTACGTGAACGTTCACCGGGCAGGCGTTTCCCGTCACAGGACCGGACCGGTGAGGGGCCAATTTCGGTAAACCCCCTGTCACCGCCCACCTTCACGGCTCTACCATCGGCTTATCCGTAGCAGGCTCCCCTCCGTTTCTGCCCGACGGCTCGTCAGCATGCCGAGCCCCAAGCCCTACGGAGCATCGGGGGATGCACATGAACAGCGTTCCGCAGCACCTGCTGAGCGAGGACCGCCAGGAATACGAGCGGATCCTCGATGAGGCGCTGCGCTCCGCACCACACCGTCCGGAACTGGCCGCTGTCGGACAGCGGCTCAACCCCGAGCAACTGCGCACCATGGCGCTGAACGCCACCGCGCTCATCACGGCGGCCGCGTCGACCGAATACCAGCACTACGTCAAGGTTCGCGAGGCACAGCGCAGGCCGGCGACGGCCGACCGGCCGGCCGTGCGCACATCCGGTTCCTCCGAGCCGGACACGGGCGCGGCGGGCCTCGCCGCCACCATGGGCGAGGTCGCCGAGACCGCCGGCGCGGGCGCCGTCGCCGTCGTCGCCGTCCTCGCTCCCGTCCTGGCCGGAACCGCCGCGGCGATATTCCTGCTCGTCGGCTACATCCTTCAGATGCTCAATCCCGAGCAGACGTTCGCCCGGACCATGCTCACCACGGGCTGGGTGTTCGGCGCCGTGACCGCGGTCGCGATCCTCGTCGCCGCGGTGGGACTGCTCATCACCGCCCTGCGCAACAAGCCGACGGCCGAAAGCGACCCGCACGGCGAACTGCACGGGGAGGTGGACCGGGCCAGGGAGGCCTGGCGCGAAGCTCTGCTGGAACGCGGCATCGTGCCCTTCCTCCGGGAGGCCCTCGTCGACCCCAGCGCGACCGCCGCGCTGCACCACACCTCCCCGTCCACGCCGGTCAGCCGCATCCCGCACCTCGGCTACGACCGCCCGGGTTTCACCAGCCCGGACGACGGCGACCGCGGCTCTCGGCCGAGCTTCAGCAGTCCGGACTACAGCAGCCCGGACTTCGGAGGCCCGGAACACCAGCCGGAGTAGCCGTCGGGTCAGTGCCCGGGGCCGGACCCCTCCCGCGGGCCAGGGGACCAGGGACCACCGGTCCCCGGCCCTCGGCCCGTGTGCGGACGGCTCAGTCCGCGATGGGCAGGTACACGCGGTTCCCGCTCGCCGCGAACTCCTTGGACTTCTGGGCCATGCCGTCCTCGATCTCGGCCTTTGTGCCGCCGTGTTCACGACGGATGTCCTGCGAGATCTTCATGCTGCAGAACTTGGGACCGCACATCGAGCAGAAGTGAGCCGTCTTGGCGGGCTCCGCCGGCAGGGTCTCGTCGTGGAACTCCCGTGCCGTGTCCGGGTCGAGGGCGAGGTTGAACTGGTCCTCCCACCGGAACTCGAAACGGGCGTCGGACAGCGCGTCGTCCCACTCCTGGGCACCCTGGTGTCCCTTGGCCAGATCCGCTGCGTGGGCGGCGATCTTGTAGGTGATGACGCCGGTCTTGACGTCGTCACGGTTCGGCAGGCCCAGGTGCTCCTTGGGCGTGACGTAACACAGCATCGCCGTGCCCCACCAGGCGATCATCGCGGCGCCGATGCCGGAGGTGATGTGGTCGTACGCCGGCGCGACGTCCGTGGTCAGCGGGCCGAGCGTATAGAACGGAGCTTCATCGCAGATCTCCTGCTGAAGGTCGATGTTCTCCTTGATCTTGTGCATCGGGACATGGCCCGGGCCTTCGATCATGGTCTGTACGTTGAAACGCTTCGCGATCCGGTTGAGTTCCCCGAGAGTCCGCAGTTCCGCGAACTGCGCCTCGTCGTTGGCGTCCGCGATCGACCCGGGCCTGAGGCCGTCGCCGAGGGAGTACGTGACGTCGTACGCGGCGAGGATCTCGCAGAGTTCCTCGAAGTTCTCGTACAGGAACGACTCCTTGTGGTGCGCGAGGCACCAGGCCGCCATGATCGAGCCGCCGCGCGAGACGATGCCGGTCTTCCGATTCGCCGTCAGCGGCACGTACGGCAGGCGCACGCCCGCGTGGACCGTCATGTAGTCCACGCCCTGCTCGGCCTGTTCGATGACCGTGTCCTTGTAGATCTCCCAGGTCAGCTCCTCGGCCCGGCCGTCGACCTTCTCCAGGGCCTGGTAGAGCGGCACGGTGCCGATGGGCACGGGGGAGTTGCGCAGCACCCACTCGCGCGTGGTGTGGATGTTGCGGCCGGTGGACAGGTCCATGACCGTGTCGGCGCCCCAGCGGGTCGCCCAGGTCATCTTCTCGACCTCCTCCTCGATGGAGGAGGTCACCGCCGAGTTGCCGATGTTGGCGTTGACCTTCACCAGGAACCGCTTGCCGATGATCATCGGCTCGATCTCCGGGTGGTTGACGTTGGCCGGAAGCACCGCCCGGCCCGCCGCGATCTCGTCCCGGACCACCTCGGGCGAGACGTTCTCCCGGATGGCCACATACTCCATCTCGGGCGTGATCTCGCCGCGGCGGGCGTACGCGAGCTGTGTGACCGCCGTGCCGTCCTTGCTGCGGCGCGGCTGACGCGGCCGGCCGGGGAAGACGGCGTCGAGGTTGCGCAGGCCGCCGCGCGGCGAGGTGTGCTTGATGCCGTCGTCCTCCGGACGAACGGGCCGGCCCGCGTACTCCTCGGTGTCGCCACGGGCGATGATCCAGTTCTCCCGCAGCGGCGACAGTCCCCTGCGGACGTCGGTGTCGACGAGCGGATCGGTGTACGGGCCCGACGTGTCGTACAGGGTGACCGACTGCCCGTTGGTGAGATGCACCTGACGGACCGGCACCCGCAGGTCGGGGCGGCTGCCCTCGACGTACGCCTTGTGCCAGCCGATGGACTTCCCGGCCTCCTCGGACTGTGCGTCCTGAACGGAGGCAGGCGTGCGTGCGTCCTTGTTGGTCATGAGACCTACTCCCTACGCCGGCATTACCCGGTAACAGGTTCGGCGGTCGACGCAGCGGCTTCCGTCTGCCGACGTTCCGTGTGAAACATCACTCGACTTCGGTGATGTTTCATGTGAAACATCGCTGGGACGGAGGTCAGCGCCCTCTCAGCCCGGTGCTCCGAGCTCCCGCGTGTACAAAAGGTGCCTCCACGCTAGCGGCAATTCTGGCGCGGTGAACAGAGGGCCCCCCTCGTTCTTGCGATGATCGGTCGGTGACCACGACGCAGCGTCCTCCCTACCCACCGCCCGAACCGCCTCGCGGGTCCGGCGCCGGCAACGGCAACGGCCGTGGGCGCGAGCACGATTTCGCCGCCGGGGGCGGGCTCGGTCCTGCCCGCGGGCAGACGCATGGACACCGGCCCGGTCCGGGGAACGGACAGGACGGCGGTCCTGCCGGTCCGGCCTCTTCGTACGGTGCCGGCTCCGGTGGCTGGCAACCTACCGGCTCCGGATCCGGTTCCGGCGAAGGTGACGGGCACAGCGGAGGCGACGGGTACGGGCGCGGCGGAGGCGACAGGCCCGGCGGACGCGACGGGTACGGCGACGGACACGGTCCCGGTGGAGGCCACGGACACGGTGGAGGCCACGGACACGGTGGAGGCCACGGACACGGTGGTGGCGACGGGCACGGCGGTGGCGGCGACGGGCACGGGCACGGAAACGGGCCCGACGGCGGGCACGGGCACAGTCACAACCACGGTCCTGCCACGCCCGTCTCCATGCACCTGCGCAAGGTCATCGCGGCGGTCCTGATCCCGTTCGCCGCCGCCGTGCTGGTCGGTCTCGCCGTGCTGTGGCCGGGCGGCGCCCCGCCGCACGAGCGCACCGGCGTCGGCTTCGACCGGCAGACACAGGAGGGCTCGGTCACCAAGGTCGTGGCGGTGAGCTGCAAGGAGGCCGGCGCCTCGGGTGTCCCGCCGACCGGCGACACCTCCACCGCCGAGGGTTCCTCCGCGGTGCAGCAGGAGAACGGCACCTGCAAGCGGGCGACGATCCGGGTCGACAGCGGCAAGGACAAGGGCCGTACCTTCACCGAGATCGTCCAGCCGGACCAGTCCCGCCAGCTGGAAGAGGGCCAGGAGGTCGTGGTCGCCTACGAGCCCTCCGCGCCGAAGGACCTCCAGTACTCGGTCACCGACATCAACCGCCGCCTGCCCATGGCGCTGCTCGCCGGCATCTTCGCCCTGGCCGTCGTGGTCGTCGGGCGGCTGCGCGGTGTCATGGCCCTGGTCGCGCTGGCGATCAGCTTCCTGGTGCTGAACCTCTTCATCCTGCCCGCGATCCTTCAGGGCTCGAACCCGCTGCTCGTGGCGGTGGTGGGCGCGAGCGCCATCATGCTCATCGCCCTGTATCTGTGTCACGGCCTGTCCGCCCGGACCTCGGTGGCGGTGCTCGGCACCCTCGTCTCGCTGCTGCTGATCGGTGTTCTGGGCTCGCTGTTCATCGACTGGGCCGCGCTCACCGGCAACACCGACGACAACACCGGTCTGATCCACGGCCTCTACCCGACGATCGACATGAGCGGTCTGCTGCTCGCCGGCGTCATCATCGGATCGCTCGGTGTGCTCGACGACGTGACGGTCACGCAGACGTCGGCGGTCTGGGAGCTGCACGACGCCAACCCGACCATGGGCTGGCGTGGCCTCTACCGCGCGGGGATCCGGATCGGCCGCGACCACATCGCCTCGGTCGTCAACACCCTGGTCCTCGCATACGCGGGTGCCGCGCTGCCGCTGCTCCTGCTGTTCTCCATCGCGCAGAGCGGTGTCGGGACGGTCGCCAACAGCGAACTGGTCGCGGAGGAGATCGTGCGCACGCTGGTCGGTTCGATCGGCCTGGTCGCCTCGGTGCCGGTCACCACGGCGCTGGCCGCGCTGGTGGTCTCGGCCGACCGCCCGGGAGCGCAGCCCGCTGCGGAGGCCGCCGCGGTCCCGGCACGCGGCGGGAAGGGCCGGCGCCGCAAGCGCTGAGGGCTCCTGAACGGTGAAGCCGGCTGTCCCGTCGTACGGAGAAGCGTTCCTGCACAGTTCGGCGGCATCCGGTGAAGCGTTACTCCACCTGTGCCGCCCGACGGATGTCTCAGCCGGCGCCCTGTTCCGCCAGGATGCGGTCCAGGGCCTCGTCGAGATGGGCGTCGAAGTCGGCGAGCGAGCCCTCCTGGCCCAGCGGCACCAGCTTGTCGGTGCGGTCGAGGAAGGCGACCAGGGGTGCCGTCGAGGACCGGAACAGCGCCTGGTCGCTGCCCACCTGAAGCCGGATCAGCACCTCGCCCAGCGAGTCCGGTTCGACGGGCGTGACCCGCACATCGCCCTCCCCGCACGGCCGTCCGACACCGTCGATCAGCAACTCCCGGCCGAAAGCCCACGTCACCGGGGCATCACCGGGCAAGTGGAAGGTCAGCCTGACGGCATAGGGATCACTGGTCTCATAGCGCAGCTCCACCGGAATGCGGAAGGAGAGCTCCTCGGACACGAGAAAGCTCATCATGACCTCTGCCTGTACGGACTCGCGCATCGCTAACCCCGTCATTCGCCGTGGACTGGCCGGGAACGAACCTCTGACACTTGATGGAATCTTGCTGAACGTACACACCAGATCACAAGGAGTGAGTTTTCACATACTGATAGAGAGCGCGAGCGAGCCCAGCAGACTCCCGATCTCGCTCTGCAACTGCCGGGCCGCCGGGAGCAGCCGGTGCTCCTGGTGGGCGGGCAGGGAGATGGCCATCGTCGCGGCCGTCGTACCGAGGGTGAGCGGGATCGCCGCGCAGACGGCGCCCAGGGCGTACTCCTGACGCTCGGTCACGGGTTCCATCCGCCGCACCCGCTCCAGACGGCGCAGCAGGCTGTGGTTGTCCCGCACGGTGTACGGCGTGAGGGCCTGCACCGGATAGCGGTCGAGGTGGTCCCGGCGGGCCTCCTCGTCCAGCTGCGACAGCAGGCACTGCCCGATGGCGTGCGCGTGCCCGGTCTCCCGGAAGTCGGCCCACTCCTCGACCGCGGGATTGCCCGGGGTGTCGGAGACGCACATGACCTCGATCTCGCCCTCGCGGTACACCGCGTAGTACACGGGGACGCCGAGCACGTCCCGCCAGCGCGCGAGCGCGTCGACGACCGTGCTGCGACGTTTCTGCCGGGCCCCGCTGCTGCTCAGCCGCTCGGCGGCCTCACCGAGGAAGAACAGGCCCTTGTCCCGGTGCAGATAGCCCTCGTGCACGAGGGTGCGCAGCAGGTGGTAGGTCGTGGGCAGCGCCAGCCCGGTCTCCCGGGCCAGTTGCTTGGCGGGAGCGCCGTATTCGTGCGCGGCGACGGTCTCCAGCAGGCGCATCGCGCGCTGCACGGACCCGATGAGGGTCGCCGGAGGGGGTGGCGGGACGGGAGGCGGGTGCTCGGAGGGGGGCGCCGAGCGGGGTTGCGCGGGGACGGTGCGCAGGTGGACAGGTGCGGTGTCAGCCGGGGCCAAGGGTCACTCCCGAAGCGCGAGGGGGCAGACCGTGCCGATGGGCACGGGTGTGTGCCGCTCACGGGGGATGTCCCCGCGTCGAGTTCCGGACTCTATTCGTCTGCCACCGCATGCAGACGGCCCGGAACGGAAACTTCCCCCGGCCGAGGGAACCGGTGACTCCGGGTGTTTCCCGCTACCCCCACCGGTTTCCCACCGGTCTCACCAGTCGCTGCGCGACGAGGAGCTCGCCGTGAACTTCCGTACGACGTAGATCAGTCCGCCGACCAGTGCCACGAAGACCAGCACCTTGAAGAGCAGGTGCATGACGAAGCCGACCACGCTGGCGATCAGCCCGCCGAACACGACCAGGGCGATGACCGGCACCGCGATCCACTTCACCCACCACGGCAGTCCCGTGAAGATCTCTCGCATCGCCCTCGTCCTTACCTCTCCACCCGTTCGAGTGCCGGGCCCTGTCGGTGTCTTCTGGATCTCTTGACGTCCTGCACTCGATGCTAGGTCCGGGAGGGGGCCCTGCGGGGGCCTCGCACCCCTTGTCCTCCCCTGACCGATCCCCTAGGGAACCCCGAGAGGGATCGTCAGCTCTCGGGGGGAGAGAAGACCACGAGCACCCTCAGATCCTCGGTGATGTGGTGGAACTTGTGCGCGACACCGGCAGGTACGTAGATCACGCTGCCGCGCGCCACCTGCGTCGTCTCCAGGCCGACCGTGATCGCGGCACGGCCGCTCACAACGAAGTAGACCTCGTCCTGATTGTGCGGCTTCTGTGGATCCTGGTCGCCCGCGTCGAGGGCGTACAGGCCGACCGACATGTTCTGCTCCCGCAGAAACTGCAGGTAGGCGCCCTCGTTGGCGGCGCGCTCCGCCTCCAGTTCGTCCAGCCGGAATGCCTTCATCGTTTCGTCCGCCCCTGCCTCGTGTCCCCATGTCCGACCAGGTCTGCCACGATCAGACACATGATGAATTTTGTAGTCAAGACGATCGCCAACGCGGGTGCCCTGGCGGTCGCCGTATGGCTGCTCGACAAGATCACCCTGACCGGTGACAGCACGGGCAAGAAGGTCGGCACCCTGATTATCGTCGCGCTGATCTTCGGCCTGGTGAACTTCCTGGTCAAGCCGGTTGTCAAGCTCCTCAGCCTCCCGCTGCTGATCCTGACGCTGGGCCTGTTCACCCTGGTCGTCAACGCGCTGATGCTGCTGCTCACCTCGTGGCTGGCCGACAAGCTCGACCTCAGCTTCCACGTGGAGGGCTTCTGGACGGCCGTCCTGGGCGGCCTGATCATTTCTGTCGTCTCCTGGGCGCTGCACGTCGTCCTGCCCGACAAGGACTGAACGCGCATGACCTACCGCGTCTGCTTCGTCTGCACGGGCAACATCTGCCGTTCGCCGATGGCCGAGATCGTCTTCCGCGCACGCGTGGCGGAGGCCGGTCTCGACGGCCTGGTCGAGGTCGACAGCGCCGGCACGGGGGGCTGGCACGAGGGTGACGGCGCCGACCCCCGCACGGTGGCCGTCCTCGAGGAGAACGGCTACGCCACCGGCCACACGGCCCGGCAGTTCCAGCCGTCGTGGTTCTCCCGCCTCGACCTCGTCGTCGCCCTCGACTCCGGCCACCTGAGGGCGCTGCGCCGCCTCGCGCCCACGGAGCAGGACGCGCAGAAGGTGCGTCTGCTGCGTTCGTACGACCCCGCGGCCGGCGGTGACCTCGACGTACCGGACCCGTACTACGGGGGCGCCGAGGGCTTCGAGGAGTGCCTTGGGATGGTGGAGGCGGCGAGCGCCGGTCTGCTCGCCGCGGTGCGTGAGGACATGGAGGGACAGGCGGCATGAGCGATTCCGCGACGGGCGACGGCACGCGCGCGGTGCGGGCCGGGCTGCCCGAGCCGGCCAAGTACGAACCGACCCTGCCCGGACCTGTCTTCGCCGCCCACTACCACCTGCCGGGCGAGCCCACCGGCCCCTACACCTACGGCCGCGATGAGAACCCGACCTGGACGCTGCTGGAGCGCGCCGTCGGCGAGCTGGAGGCACCCGGCCAGGACGGCATCGAGACGCTCGTGTTCGCCTCCGGCATGGCCGCGACCTCGGCCGTGCTCTTCTCCCAGCTGCGCGCCGGGGACGTGTGCGTCCTGCCCGACGACGGCTATCAGGCGCTGCCCCTGGTACGCGCCCAGCTGGAGACCTACGGCATCGAGGTGCGCACCGCGCCCACCCGTGACGACGCCCAGCTCGACGTCCTCGACGGCGCCAAGCTGCTGTGGATCGAGACGCCGTCGAACCCCGGCCTCGACGTGTGCGACATCAGGCGGCTCGCGGAGGCGGCACACGCGCGTGGCGCCCTGGTGGCCGTGGACAACACCCTGGCGACACCGCTCGGCCAGCGCCCCCTGGAGCTCGGTGCCGACTTCGCGGTGGCCAGCGGCACCAAGCAGCTCACCGGGCACGGCGACATCCTCCTGGGCTACGTCGTCGGCCGGAACGCCGAGGCCATGACCGCCGTACGCCGCTGGCGCAAGATCGTCGGTGCGATTCCCGGGCCGATGGAGGCCTGGCTGGCGCACCGCTCCATCGCGACGCTCCAGATGCGCGTCGACCGGCAGAGCGCGACGGCCCTGGCGGTCGCCGAGGCACTGCGCGAGCGGCCGGAGGTGACCGGGCTGCGCTACCCCGGACTTCCCGGCGATCCCGCCCACAAGATCGCCGCGCAGCAGATGCGGCGCTACGGCTGCGTGGTGTCGTTCACGCTGCCCACGCGCGCGCGTGCCGACCGTTTCCTCGACGCCCTGCGGCTCGTGGACGACGCGACGAGCTTTGGCGGGGTGCGGTCCACGGCCGAACGGCGCGGACGCTGGGGCGGCGACGCGGTGCCGGAGGGCTTCATCCGCCTCTCGGTCGGCGCCGAGGATCCGCAGGACCTGGTAGCCGATGTGCTGCGCGCGCTGGACGCGTCGGCAGCCTGAACTCCCCCACGGACGGTCCGAGCCTCCCCCCTCGTGGCTCGGACCGTCCCCCGGTTCCGCGCGCAAGAACCGCGCGACCAAGGCTAGTTGACTCTCTGTCAGTGTCCAATCACAGTAGCGACAGAGACCTATCGACTTATTTATAGTTGGGCGCGGCCGGGGGGCTGGGAGCGGGGCCGAAGAGGGGAGACTGCGCGGTGGATCTGGCCTTGCTGCGGACCTTCGTGACCGTGCACCGGGCCGGCTCCTTCACCCGCGCCGCCGCCTTGCTCGGCCTCTCCCAGCCGGCCGTCACCTCACAGATCCGTACGCTGGAACGGCAGCTGGGCCGCCCTCTGTTCCTGCGGCAGGCCCGCGGCGTGACCCCGACCAGCATCGGTGACGAACTCGCCCACAAGGCGGCCCCGCATCTCGACGCCTTGGTGGAGATAGCCGAGACCGGCCTCGACGACGACTCCTCCTTACGGACGCTGCACCTCGCCGGACCCCCGGAGTTCACCGCCGAACGAGCCCTGCCCGCCCTCACGGAACTGACCGGAGAGGACGGGCAGGGCTTCGCTCTGCGCGCCTCGTTCGGGACCGCCGAGGAAACGCTGGAAGGGCTTTCCGCCGGGCATCATGATCTGGCCATCAGCACGGCTCGTCCGCGCGGCGCCCTGCTCACGGCGACTGCGCTCTGCGACGAGGAGCACGTCCTGATCGCCGCCCCGCGCTGGGCCGAGCAGATCGGCGCCGGGCAGCCGGACCGCAAGCCGGAACCAGCCTTGGAGCAGGTGCCCGTGGTGGAGGTGCACGAGTCGCTGCCCTTCGTCTCCCGCTACTGGGCCTCCGCCTTCGACTCGCGCCCGGCCGCCCCGGGCACCGTCATCGTTCCCGACCTGCGTGCGGTTCTGGCGTGCGCGGTCGCGGGCGCGGGCCTGGCGGTGCTGCCGCGCTATCTGTGCGCGGCCGCGTTGGATCGGGGTGACGTCGTCGCCTTGCACGAGCCGGCGGTGCCGCCGCTGCGCACGTACTTCCTGGTGGTGCGCACCGGGACGCTCGCGATGCCCCATATCGCGCGAGCCCACGAGTGGTTGCAGCGGGCGGCGGCGGACTGGTGCTGAGGGGGCGCCCGAGGGCGGGTGCCGGGTTGCGGGGGCGCGCAGGTCGGCTGCCCGGGCAGGGCCTCACGCTGAGAGCCCGACCGGTGACTTTTCGCGATGTTTCACGTGGAACCAGCCGGGCCACATTTCACCCATGACCGTCCGACCCGTGGTCAAGCGCACCGCCCGTGCCGTTCTGCTGGACGGGGACGACCTGATCCTGATCAAGCGCACCAAACCGGGCATGGATCCCTACTGGCTCACGCCCGGCGGCGGGGTCGAGCCCGACGACTCGACCGTCGTCGACGCCCTGCACCGCGAGGTGTACGAGGAGCTCGGCGCGAAGATCACCGACGTGGTGCCCTGCTTCGTGGACACCGTGGAGCACATCGGGGAGGACGGCGGCGCGACCGGTGTGAAGGTGCAGCACTTCTTCGTCTGCCGGCTGGAGTCCATGGATCCCTCCCTCCGCCACGGCCCCGAGGTGGACGAGCCGGTCGGCGAGTACGAGATCGTGCGCGTGCCCTTCACCCGGGTCGGCATCGCCTCGGTCCATCTCGTTCCGCTGTCGCTGCGGCACTACCTGGACGGCAACATCGAGGGCGTACGTGCCATGCACGCTCCCGACCTGGGCTGACACCGGCAGCGGATCAGGGAGCGACCGCGACCAGCTCCTCCACGGAGTCGTGCCGTATGCGCTCCGACGGGATGCCGATGTCCCGCAGGGCGTCCACGCCGTTGCGGATCATACCGGGCGGGCCCGAGAGATAGGCGTCGAACTCGTTCCACGGCCCGTAGGCGCGTACCGCGTCCGGAAGCTGCTGGTGTGCCAGCTCGTCGATGATCGCGCGGACCGAGAGCCAGGGGTGGCTCTGCTGGAGGCGGAGCATGGTGTCGATGTCGTACAGGTCATGGTCGGTGCGGGCCCCGTAGAAGACCTCGACCGGCCGGCGTTCCCCGTGCTCGGCGACGTCCTCGACCAGCGCCTTGATGGGTGCTATGCCCGTGCCGCCGCCCAGACAGAGCAGCCCGCTGTCGGTGGTGTGGTCCACGGTCATGGAACCCGCGGGCGGGCCGAGCCGGACGATGTCACCGGGGCGGGCGCGGTGCACCAGGGCGTTGGAGACCCAGCCCGCCGGTACGGCCTTCACGTGGAACGACAGCAGGCCGTCGGAGCGGGGTGCCGAGGCGAAGGAGTAGTGCCGCCATATCCGGGGCCACCAGGGGGTCTCCAGGCTCGTGTACTGCCCGGCGAGGAAGGGGTAGGGCTGGTCCGGTCGGACGGTGACGACCGCGACGTCCGGGGTCCTGAGGTCGTGCGTGACGATCTCGGCGTACCACCAGGCCGGGGCCCGCAGTTCGTCGGCGGCCGCCGCGTCGATCATGATCTGGGAGATCGTCGTGTACGTCCGGACCCAGGCCGCCTCCATCTCCGCGTCCCAGACCCCGGCGGCGTACTTGCTCAGCGCGCCGATCAGGCATTCGCCGACGGCCGGGTAGTGCTCGGGCCGTGTGCCGTACTTCCGGTGGCCCCGGCCGAGGTTCCGTAGGTAGTCGACCAGGACATCGGTGTTGTCGATGTGCTCTGCGGCCGTGAGCAGTGCCCTGAGCAGCCGGTCCCGCTGGGTGTCCATGGCGGCCGGGAAAAGCGGGCGCAGGTCGGGATAGCGGACGAAGAGCAGGGCGTAGAAGTACGAGGTGACCTTGTCGGCCACGGGCGTGACCTCTGCCATGGCACGGCGAACGAGGATGGCGTCCGGGGAGGCTTGGCCGGCCGGGGCGGAAGCGTCCGGCCCCGGGGGCGACATCGGGGCGGGCCGCTGGGCGGGGACGCGCGGCTCAGCGGGAGGCGCCGCCGCGGAGGCGAAGGGCGCCGGAGGCGGTGTTTCCGTCGCGGGCGCGGGTCGTGGCGACGAGGCCTCGGGAGAGGGGGCAGAGTGCGGTGCCGTGGAGGCAGCCCCGGGTATCGCGTCCGGGGATTCGCGGGATGCGCGCTCCTGGTCCGGCACACCGGTGCTCGCGCTGTCTGGCGCCGAGACGGGCGGGGCCGCCGAGCCGGCTGCCGGCGCTCCCGGGTGGGCCGTCTGCCGGCCCACCGGGCGTATCACCGCCGGGCGACGGCCGTCCGGCGTCCCGGACTCGCTGTCCGGCGTCCCGGAGTCGCTCGCTGGCGTTCCGGTCTCGTTGTCCGGCGTCCCGGACTCGCTGTCTGGCGTCCCGGACTCGCTGTCCGGCGTCGTTGTCGGCTTGTTGCGGGGCGTGAACCAGTCGCCCCCGCCGCCAGAAGTGCCGTTGTCGGCCGACGTGGTGGTCGGAGCGTCCATGGTGTGCCTCGCCTCGAACATCTTTCGGTCGGTCTGCGCACTTCCCCAGTCGGAAGGTGCCTGCTTTCCCCCGTGGACGGACGGCGTTCCCATCCGGTGTCGCGGCTGATGCGGCCACATTCAACCCGTGTTCCGGCTCTGTACGGACAAGTAAGGCAAGAGTGTGACATTGGCCGCAGTGCTCTCCCTGAGCCTCCTACCCGCCTGGGCGGCTCAGTCGCATAACCGGAAACGCGGGTTTTCGATCTCTCCATCCCGTTAGGCTGCATTGCCCTGTACGCGGCCCACGCAGAACGGGTCAGCCGCCCCGGATGTGAACCGGAGTCGACCCTACCGGCCACCGCTGTGCACACAAGTCCCCCCTTGCCCCGTCACGAATGAGGGCACGGCGCGAATCATCAGCCCGGTCAACCACCGGGCGACGCGCCTATGTTTCACGTGAAACGTCCGGCGTCTGTCCGCACTCTGTGCAGGGGTCTACAACTGGCCAAAAGCTCGCGTGTGTCTACGGAAAGAGGTGGACGTCAGGGGCTCCGGTCGGACAGCCTGACCTGCGTGCCGACTCCTTCCCTTGACTCTCTGCCCATCCGCCGTCTGACGCTTCGCGATCTCGCCGCCTGCGCCGACTTGTCCGAGGACCGGGGGTGGCAACGGGAGGAGCACAAGTGGGGCTTCCTCCTCACGGCCGGGAGGGGTTACGGCATCGACGACCCCGACGGTGGCCTCGTGAGCGCCTGTGTCGTCACCGAGTACGGACCGCAGGAGCGCCCCGCCCTCGCGGCGATCGGCATGGTCCTCGTCGCCGAACGGCATGCCCGACAGGGCGTGGGTCGACGGCTGATGCACCACGTCGTCTCCGCGATGGGCACCACGCCCCTCACCCTGCATGCGACGCCGTACGGCCGGCCCCTCTACGAGGAACTCGGCTTCAAGGTCACCGGGCGGGCGGAGATGGTGAGCGGGCGTTTCACTCCTGGCGGGCCGCGGTCGGTGGTCGCCACCCGTGCCGCGACCGCCGAGGACCTCTCCGTCATCCTCCGGCTCGACGAGCAGGCGTTCGGGACCGACCGCACCCACATCGTCACCCGACTGCCGGCCTTCGCCGACCAGTTGCGCGTGGCGGAGGAGGACGGGCGGATCATCGGATACGCGGCCGCCTGGCCGAACATGGACACCCATGTCATCGGTCCGCTCATCGCACGTGACACGTCGGTGGCCCAGGCCCTCATCACCTCCCTCGCCGCCCACACGGACCGCCCCCTGCGCACCGACATCGACGTACGGCACACGGAGCTGCTCGCGTGGGCGAAGGAGCGCGGTCTGGCGTCCGTGGCCTTCAACTCGGTGATGACCTATGGGATCACCGAACTGCCCGGGGACTGGAGCCGTCGGTTCGCCCCGGTCACGGTCGCGGTGGGATGACCCACCCCGATACGACAGCACCGGCTCCCCAGGGATCGGGAGCCGGCGTCGTCTCGCTGAAGGGCCCGGTCAGGCGAGGGCCTCCAGGGCGGCCGTGGCGAAGGCGTGGTCCTGCTCCGGCGCACCGCCGCCGACACCGATCGCGCCGATCAGCCGGCCGTCGCGATGCACCGGTACGCCACCGGCGATGAACAGCAGCGGCCGGTCGAGTGCGGTGGGCAGGGTGTGGAAGAGGCCTCCGGGCTGCACGGCGTCGACGAGGTCGGCGGTGGGCGCGTTCAGCTGGAGAGCCGTGTAGGCCTTGCGCGTGCTGGTCTCGCCGGAGATCAGCACGGCGCGGTCGTCACGCCGGAAGGCGAGCAGATGGCCGCCCGCGTCCAGGACGGTGACGCTGACGGTGATATCTGCGGCCTCGGCGGCACGCCGGGCGGCGGTGACGAGGACATCGGCGTCCTGGGTGGTCAGCGGGGCGACGGCAGTGGTGGTTCTCATAAGGGTTCTCCTAGAAAGCGTGCACATGGTGCTGGTCCGGGTCGGGGGAAGGCGGTGATCCTGGTCGGCCCGGTGGCTCAGTGGTGGACAGCGGTCCGCTGCTCGCTCGGCGCGGATCCCGTGACGACGGTGCCGGGGGCACCCGCGCGGCGTTCCAGGGCGGCCGAGAGGAAGGCCAGGACCAGGGCTCCCGCGGCCAGGGCGGCGCCGACCCAGTTGGGGGCGGTATAACCGAAGCCCGCCGCGATCACGAGGCCGCCGAGCCAGGCGGACAGCGCGTTGCCGAGGTTGAAGGCGCCGATGTTCACGGCGGAGGCGAGCGTGGGGGCTCCGTGCGCCTGGTCGAGGACCCGCTTCTGGAGCGGCGGGACGGTGGCGAAGCCCAGCGCGCCGATCAGGGCGATCGTGACGGCCGACAGCAGCTTGTCGTGCGCGGTCAGGGAGAACAGCGCCAGGACGACGGCCAGGGCGCCCAGGGACACGTACAGCATCGGCATCAGGGCGCGGTCGGCGAACTTGCCGCCCACGAGGTTGCCGCCGACCATGCCGAGGCCGAAGAGGACCAGCAGCCAGGTGACGGAGCCGTCGGCGAAGCCCGCGGTGTGGGTCATCATCGGCGCGATGTAGGTGATGGCCGCGAAGACGCCGCCGAAGCCGAGGACGGTCATCGCCATCGCGAGCAGCACCTGCACGTTCTTGAACGCGGCGAGCTCGTGCCGCAGGCGCACTCCCTCCGGCTTGGGCATGTCGGGGACGAGCCGGGCGATGCCGGCCAGGCCGACGACACCGAGGGCGGCGACAATGCCGAAGGTCACCCGCCAGCCGACGGACTGCCCGACGAGTGTGCCCAACGGGACACCGACGACGTTGGCGATGGTCAGGCCGGTGAACATCATCGCGATGGCTCCGGCCTTCTTGTCCGGGGCCACGAGGTCGGCCGCGACGACCGAGCCGATACCGAAGAAGGCACCGTGGGCCAGCGAGGCGACGATCCGGCCGATCAGCATGACGGCGAAGGCGGGGGCGAGTGCCGAGAGCAGATTGCCGACGATGAACAGGCCCATGAGCAGCATCAGCATCCGCTTGCGGGAGACCTTGGTGCCCAGCACGGTCATCAGCGGGGCGCCGAACATGACACCGAGCGCGTAGCCGGTCACCAGGTACCCGGCGGTGGGAATGGAGACCCCGTAGTCGCCCGCGACCTCGGGCAGCAAACCCATGATCACGAACTCGGTCGTTCCGATTCCGAAGGCCCCGATCGCGAGGGCCAGAAGCGCGAGAGGCATGGAGAGGTACACCTTCCCAGACGATTGCAGGAGCGCTTTGCGTGCGTCCACAATAGTTGCACACGCGGGCTATGGGTAACCGCCGTCAATTGCGGACCTGCTCTATCCTGGATGTCAGCCGCTCCGGGACGGAGGAAACGCCAATGACAGCGACGGACCCCGCGCTCACCGCTCTCGCCCAGAGCTGGTGCGCACTCTCCCTGCTCCACGGGAGGATCGAGGCCCACATCGAGCGCGCCCTGCAGGCCAAGCACGACCTGAGCGCGCGCGAGTACTCCCTGCTCGACGTGCTCAGCCGCCAGCACGACGGGGACGGAGGGCATCTCCAGATGAAGCAGGTCGCCGACGCGGTCGTCCTCAGCCAGAGCGCGACCACCCGTCTGGTCACCCGGCTCGAGGACCGCGGGCTCCTGGAGCGCTACCTCTGCCCCACCGACCGCCGCGGCATCTACACGAACGTCACCGAGGCAGGCCTCCAGCTGCTCGAAGAGGCTCGGCCGACCAACGACGCCGCTCTGCGCGAGGCCCTCGACGAGGCGGCGAAGAACCCCGAGCTGGCCCCGCTGGTCCGGGTCGTGGAGACGCTGAAGGCTCCGGTGCCCGCATAAGCCGGCCTCCGCCCTGGGCGTCTCTGCGTAGGGTGCGGTCATGGGAGATCTCGAGATACGCCCCGCGACCGCCGGCGACGTCCCGGCGATCGTCGCCATGCTCGCGGACGACCCCCTGGGCGCCCAGCGCGAGTCGCCTGACGACCTCACCCCGTACCTGACCGCGCTGGAACGGCTCAGCGCCGACCCCAACCAGCACTTGGTCGCGGCGGTCCGCGAAGGCCGCGTCGTCGGAACGCTCCAGCTCACGATCATTCCCGGGCTGTCCCGACGCGGCGCGACCAGGTCGATCATCGAAGGCGTACGCGTCCATGCCGATGAGCGCGGCAGCGGCCTGGGCACACAGCTCATCGAGTGGGCGATCGACGAATCCCGGCGCCAGGGGTGCCAGTTGGTCCAGCTGACTTCCGACAAGACCCGCACCGACGCCCACCGCTTCTATGAGCGGCTCGGCTTCACGGCCTCCCACACGGGCTTCAAGCTCCCGCTGTGACCACAAGCGGGTGGGCGGGCTGTTTCACGTGAAACAGCCCGCCCACCCGTGCCACCGCCTATCCGATGCCGCGCCACCCCTCGGGATCGACCCCACCCGGCACCGGGGCCGCCTCGTCGTACGGCTGCCGCGTGAACACGAACGAGCCGAGGTCCAGGTGGCTCACGGACCCGTCCGGCCGCTGTACGGCCTTCAGCAGCTCTCCCGCGTAATAGCCCTCCAGCCCGGTCCAGGTGCCGTCGCCGTTCGGGCGGAACAGCGAGCGCCGCCCGCTGCCGGACAGCGGCCCCAGCGAGGCGAGCCCGTCGGCCGTGAGCCGCAGGGCGAAGGCGTATGTCCCCCAGTACCACTGGCCCGTCAGCTCGAGCATCGACGGGTCGACCTCACGCAGTGGCCTCCACGAAGCGGGGATGCGCGGCTCCGCCTCGGCGACGATACGGACGAGATCGGCGCAGACGCCGGACACCAGAGGGCCCGAGGTGCAGTTGGCCAGCACGACCGCCGCTACGTCGTCCTCCACGCTGATGCTCACACTCGCCAGGAATCCCGGCAGGGACCCGCTGTGTCCCACGAGCAACCGGCCGTGGCGGCTCTGCACCTGCATGCCGAGGGCGTAGGCGTCACCGGACGTCACGTCCGCGGCTTCCGGCGGCGCCGCAGGAGTCCGCATCTCCCGCAGGGACTCGGCGCTCAGCACCCTGTCGTCGCCCCTCACCAGGAAGGCCGCGAACCGGGCCAGGTCTGCCGCGGTCGACCAGAGTTGACCGGCAGGTGCCATACGGCCGAGGTCCTCGGCGGGCTCGGGCAGCAGCACGTCGGCCCAGGGGTGTACGGCCCAGCCACCCGCGTGCGGGGCCTCGGGTCGCACACCGGTCCGGTCGAGACCCAGTGGTTCGAGCACTTCACGCCGTAGTGCCTCCTCCCAGGAGATCCCCCGCAGCTCCTCCACCAGCGCGCCCAGCAGTGTGTAGCCGGGGTTCGAGTAGTGGTGCCGCCGGCCGACGGGGTGCAGAAGAGGCTGCTCGCCGAGCACGTCGGACAGTTCCGGCCGCAGGGATCCGGGCGTGCGCTCCCACCACGGCCCGGGCGACTCGGCCGCCAACCCGCCCGTGTGCGCGAGCAGTTCGGCGATCGTGACCTCCCCCGCGCCAGTACCCGGCACGTACTTCTCCAGCGGATCCCCGAGTCCGAGCAGGCCCTCGTCCCGCAGACGCATCACGAGAACGGCGGTGAAGGTCTTGGTGATCGAGCCGATGCGGTACTGGACGTGCTCGTCGGGCTCTTGACCGGCCACCGATGTCCGGGCGCCGTGCCACACCGCGCGCCCGTCCCGGACGACGGCCGCGACCAGCGACGGCGCCCGTCCCTCGGACTGTGCCACGGCGATCCGGTGCAGCAGCGCACGGCTCGTGGCGGGAAGCAGCTCTTCCTGAGGTGTCGTCATGGCCCCAGTCCACCTGGCCCGGCCCGGCGAGTCGACCTTATTTCGCCGCCGGTACCGGATCAGGTCTGCGCCATGTCCACGAACCGCGAGTAGTGCCCCTGGAAGGCCACCGTGATCGTCGCCGTCGGGCCGTTTCGGTGCTTGGCCACGATCAGGTCGGCCTCGCCCGCGCGCGGCGACTCCTTCTCGTAGGCGTCCTCGCGGTGCAGCAGGATGACCATGTCGGCGTCCTGCTCGATGGAGCCGGACTCACGCAGGTCGGAGACCATCGGTTTCTTGTCCGTGCGCTGCTCGGGGCCACGGTTCAGCTGCGAGAGCGCGATGACCGGGATCTCCAGTTCCTTGGCCAGCAGCTTGAGATTACGGGACATGTCCGAGACCTCCTGCTGACGGCTCTCGGCACGCTTGGAACCCCCGGACTGCATCAGCTGGAGGTAGTCGATGACCACCAGCCGGAGGTCGTTGCGCTGCTTGAGGCGGCGGCACTTGGCGCGGATCTCCATCATCGACAGGTTCGGGGAGTCGTCGATGTAGAGCGGAGCCGCCGAGACGTCCGGCATCCGCCGGGCCAGGCGGGTCCAGTCCTCGTCCGTCATCGTGCCGGACCGCATGTGGTGCAGGGCGACCCGCGCTTCGGCGGACAGCAGACGCATCGCGATCTCGTTGCGCCCCATTTCGAGCGAGAAGATCACGCTCGGCAGGTTGTTCTTGATCGAGGCGGCCCGCGCGAAGTCCAGTGCGAGCGTGGACTTACCCATGGCGGGACGCGCGGCGATGACGATCATCTGGCCCGGGTGCAGCCCGTTGGTGAGCGAGTCGAAGTCCGTGAACCCCGTGGGCACGCCGGTCATCTCGCCGCTGCGCGAGCCGATCGCCTCGATCTCGTCGAGCGCGCCCTCCATGATGTCGCCGAGCGGCAGGTAGTCCTCGCTGGTGCGCTGCTCGGTGACCGCGTAGACCTCTGCCTGGGCGCGGTTGACGATCTCGTCGACGTCGTCGTCGGCCGCGTATCCCATCTGCGTGATGCGCGTCCCCGCCTCGACCAGGCGGCGCAGCACCGCCCGCTCGTGGACGATCTCCGCGTAGTAGGCGGCGTTGGCGGCCGTGGGCACCGTCTGGACGAGGGTGTGCAGATACGAGGCCCCGCCGACCTTGTTGATCTCGCCGCGCTTGGTGAGCTCGGCCGCGATCGTGATGGGGTCGGCCGGCTCGCCCTTGGCGTAGACGTCGAGGACGGCCTGGTAGATCGTCTCGTGGGCCGGCTTGTAGAAGTCGTGGCCCTTGAGGATCTCGACGACGTCGGCGATGGCGTCCTTGGAGAGCAGCATGCCGCCCAGGACGGACTGCTCGGCCTCGATGTCCTGCGGCGGTACCCGCTCGAACGCCGGGGCGGCACCACCGTCCCAGGCCCCGCTGTCCCTGCCGCGCTCGTGTTGCTCGTCGCGGCCCCGGGATCCCTCGCCACGTCGACGGGAGGCGGGCAGACGATCACTGGGACCGCTGTCGGCCCACGGGTCGTCCAAGGGCTCGGAAATGCTCACCGAGCCACCTCCTCCCGTCCGCCGCAGCAGACCTCGCCGTGCCCCTCTTTTCTACGGCACGGCACTGACAAATGAGACGCCCAACTCCGGTTGGCCAACGCCGGTTTTGTGACGTTTTGAAAACCGGCAGACGGAGTGGGCGCCGGACCACGTTAGGCCTGTCGGCACCGTCAGCCAATCTGGTTATCCACAGGCCATGTGGACGACAGCCCAGATGCTGTGGAGAACTCCTCAAAACCTGTGCACGACCCGGTGGACAGGCCTGTGAACAAGCTTCGACCTGCCTAGAAGAGAGGGCCCTGACCTGCTGCTTTATCGTCCACCGGCTGTGCAGAAGAAAAACTTCCCCAACCGGTGCAAGATCGCTTCGAACAGTGCACAGCAGTGCGCACCTCCGGACGGAAAGTAAGGGACGCAAGGCCGTTGCATCTCTTACCTGTGGACGATTAGATTGGTGCACATGACACAGGCCCCCGCGCGCCGCAGTACCGGCCGAAGACAGCACGACCGAGAGATCGTCGCTCTGGCCGTGCCGGCCTTCGGCTCCCTCGTCGCCGAGCCCCTGTTCCTCATGGCCGACACCGCCATCGTGGGCCATCTGGGTACGGCCCAACTCGCCGGCCTCGGTGTCGCCTCGGCCCTGTTGATGACCGCCGTCAGTGTCTTCGTCTTCCTCGCCTACGCCACGACAGCGGCGGTCGCCCGTCGCGTGGGCGCGGGCGATCTCCAGGCCGCCATCCGCCAGGGCATGGACGGCATCTGGCTGGCCCTGCTCCTCGGTGCTGCCGTCGTCGCCATCGTCCTGCCGACGGCGTCCGGCGTCGTCGATCTCTTCGGCGCTTCGGACGCGGCGGCTCCCTACGCGACCACCTACCTGCGCATCTCCGCGCTCGGCATACCCGCCATGCTCGTCGTCCTCGCCGCGACCGGCGTCCTGCGCGGTCTGCAGGACACCAAAACCCCTCTCTATGTGGCCGTCGCCGGCTTCATCGCCAACGGCGCCCTCAACGCGGGGCTCGTCTACGGCGCCGACCTGGGGATCGCCGGCTCCGCCTGGGGCACCGTCATCGCCCAGTGGGGCATGGCCGTGGTCTACCTCGCCGTGGTCCTGCGCGGGGCACGCAAGCACGGTGCCTCGCTGCGCCCGGACGCCGCCGGGATCAGGGCCTCGGCACAGGCCGGTGTGCCGCTGCTGGTTCGTACCCTCTCCCTGCGGGCGATCCTGATGATCGCCACGGCGGTCGCCGCCCGTCTCGGTGATGCCGACATCGCCGCACACCAGATCATCCTGTCCCTGTGGAGCCTGCTCGCCTTCGCCCTCGACGCCATCGCCATCGCAGGACAGGCCATCATCGGCCGCTATCTCGGAGCCGGCGACGCACAAGGGGCCCGCGACGCATGCCGTCGCATGGTCGAGTGGGGGATCGCCGTCGGGGTCGTCCTCGGCATCCTGGTCGTCATCACCCGACCGGCATTCCTGCCCCTGTTCACCAGTGACTCGGCGGTCAAGGACGCGGCGCTGCCCGCCCTGCTCATTGTCGCTCTCTCACAGCCGATCTCGGGGATCGTCTTCGTCCTGGACGGGGTTCTGATGGGCGCCGGTGACGGCCCCTACCTGGCCGGGGCAATGCTGATCACTCTCGCGGTGTTCACCCCGGTCGCCCTGATGGTGCCGGTACTCGGCGGAGGGCTCACCGCCCTCTGGGCCACCATGACGCTGATGATGACCGTGCGCATGCTGACGCTGTGGCTCCGAACCCGCTCGGGCCGTTGGATCGTGACGGGCGCGACCCGCTGACCGCCGGGCTGAGCCCACGCTGACTGTTTCACGTGAAACACCGTGTTTCACGTGAAACGACGATGGGGCCACACCCCGAAGGGTGCGGCCCCATCGCTCACTGCTTGAGCGAGCGCGGCACTCAGGCCGCGACGACCTCGATGTTGACCTTGGCGGCAACCTCGGGGTGCAGACGCACGGACGTCTCGTGAGCGCCCAGCGTCTTGATCGGCGAGCCCAGCTCGATGCGGCGCTTGTCGACCTCGGGGCCACCGGAAGCCTTGATCGCGGAAGCGATGTCGGCCGGGGTGACGGAACCGAAGAGACGACCGGCGTCGCCGGAGCGGACCGCCAGGCGGACCTTGACGCCCTCGAGCTGGGCCTTCACCTGGTTGGCCTGCTCGATGGTCTGGATCTCGTGGATCTTGCGAGCACGACGGATCTGCTCGACGTCCTTCTCGCCACCCTTGGTCCAGCGGATAGCGAACTTCCGCGGGATCAGGTAGTTGCGAGCGTAACCGTCCTTGACGTCGACGACGTCGCCCGCGGCACCGAGGCCGGAGACCTCGTGGGTGAGGATGATCTTCATGTGTCGGTCACCCTTCCCTTATCGCGCGGTGGAGGTGTAGGGCAGCAGCGCCATCTCACGGCTGTTCTTCACGGCCGTGGCGACGTCACGCTGGTGCTGCGTGCAGTTGCCGGTCACGCGGCGGGCACGGATCTTGCCGCGGTCGGAAATGAACTTCCGCAGCATGTTCGTGTCCTTGTAGTCCACGTACGTGACCTTGTCCTTGCAGAATGCGCAGACCTTCTTCTTCGGCTTGCGCACAGGCGGCTTCGCCATGGTGTATCTCCTGTGTGATCAAGAAGTTGGGGTACGAACCCGTCCTAGAAGGGAGGCTCGTCCGAGTAGCCGCCGCCACCGCCACCGGTGCCGCCGGAGCCACCGCCCCAGCCGCCACCGGCGCCCTGGTTGCCACCGGCGGGAGCGCCGGTCGCCCACGGGTCGTCGGCGGGAGCGCCGCCGCCCTGCTGGCCGCCACCGGGGCCGCCGCCCCAGCCGCCGCCACCCTGGCCGCCACCGCCACCGCCGCCGTAGCCGCCCTGGCCACCGCGGCCGGTGGTCTTGGTGACCTTGGCCGTGGCGTTGCGCAGGCTGGCGCCGACTTCCTCCACGTCCAGCTCGTAGACCGTGCGCTTGACGCCCTCACGGTCCTCGTAGGACCGCTGCTTCAGCCGGCCCTGCACGATGACGCGCATGCCTCGCTGGAGCGACTCGGCGACGTTCTCCGCCGCCTGACGCCAGACCGAGCAGGTCAGGAACAGGCTCTCGCCGTCCTTCCACTCGTTCGTCTGGCGGTCGAAGGTGCGGGGAGTGGACGCGACACGGAACTTCGCGACGGCCGCACCTGAGGGGGTGAAGCGCAGCTCGGGGTCGTCGACAAGATTGCCGACCACCGTGATGACGGTCTCGCCTGCCATGGGGAACCTCTCGGCGGGTTTGCTCTGGCTGCTTGCTACTCGAATCCCGGGATCAGCTGAGCGTGGAAGCTCAGTGCATCTCGGGACGGAGGACCTTGGTCCGGAGGACCGACTCGTTCAGGTTCATCTGGCGGTCGAGCTCCTTGACGACCGCAGGCTCGGCCTGCAGGTCGATGACCGAGTAGATGCCCTCGGGCTTCTTCTTGATCTCGTACGCGAGACGACGACGGCCCCAGGTGTCGATCTTCTCGACCTTTCCGCCGCCGTCACGGACGACAGAGAGGAAGTTCTCGATCAGCGGGGAGACAGCGCGCTCCTCGACGTCGGGGTCGAGGATGACCATCACCTCGTAGTGACGCATGTGGAACCCACCTCCTTTGGACTCAGCGGCCACGGTCGTTCCGTGGCAGGAGGGTTGTGATGCGTAGCAACGGTATCGGCCACCACTGACAGTCGGGGGTTCTGTCGAGAAGCCCTCGTCGTGACATGGGCAGACACCGGTGCGGACGGTACAGACTACCCGCACAGTGGCTTCCGGTTGAAATCCGGCCGTGAGGGCAGCCAATCTGTACACATCGGGTGTGTATGGCGCTACGATGCGCCGACTTTCGCAGGAGGTGCCCTATGGCACAGGCATTGCGACCCAACACCGCCGGCGGCCTCTTCGCCACGGACGGCAAGCCCCACCCCCTCCAGGACGCCCTGCTCGCGGTGACCCTGGTGCTGGGCGTCACGTCGTTCATCACGGCCCTCGTCGACGAGGACCTGCATCTGCTGAGCTCCTGGACCGGCCTGGTGGGCATCATCACCGGTGCGTACGGCCAGTGGGTCTCGGAGACGACCAGGGAGCGCTTCGGCCTGATCCTCGGCCTCGGTGCCGCGGGCGTCGGCTTCTTCCTGGGTATGGCGCACGGCGGTCTCTTCGGCGGTCTCATCGACTGACGCCAGGGACATCCCCTCCTGAACACCGGGTGACGCCCCGGCCGCTCACGGGCCGGGGCGAAGGTTCCGTACGCCCAACCGGCGCGCATCCAAGGCGCAGTAGGCTTCGCGCGAGAGCCGGAGCCCCTGACCCCATGGGGACACACCAGCCCGAGGAGCGCCCCGAAATGAGCCTGACCCTGAGGACCATCAGTCGAGAGCAGCATCTGGCCTACATCCAGAGCCTGCCGTCGGCGAGCCACATGCAGGTCCCGGCCTGGGCTGACGTCAAGGCGGAGTGGCGCTCCGAGAACCTCGGGTGGTTCGACGACAGGACGGGCGAGCTGGTCGGTGCCGGCCTGGTCCTCTACCGGCAGCTTCCCAAGATCAAGCGCTACCTCGCTTACCTGCCCGAGGGCCCGGTCATCAACTGGTTCGCGCCGAATCTGCAGGACTGGATCGAGCCGATGCTGGCGCACCTGAAGCAGCAGGGCGCCTTCTCGGTGAAGATGGGCCCGCCGGTGGTCATCCGGCGCTGGGAGGCCACCTCCATCAAGCAGGGCATCCAGAACCCTGACGTGAAGCGGCTGCGCGACATCGAGGCCGACCACATCGAGCCGCGCGCCTTCGAGGTCGCCGACAAACTGCGCCGCATGGGGTGGCAGCAGGGCGAGGACGGCGGCGCCGGCTTCGGCGACGTCCAGCCCCGCTACGTCTTCCAGGTGCCGCTGGCCAACCGGTCCCTGGAAGAGGTCCACAAGAACTTCAACCAGCTGTGGCGCCGCAACATCAAGAAGGCCGAGAAGGCCGGCGTCGAGGTCGTCCAGGGCGGCTACCAGGACCTCGAGGAATGGCAGCGGCTGTACGAGATCACGGCCGTGCGCGACCACTTCCGGCCGCGCCCGCTGTCGTACTTCCAGCGCATGTGGACGGCCCTCAACACCGAGGACCCCAACCGCATGCGGCTGTACTTCGCCCGGCACAACGGCGTGAACCTGTCGGCGGCGACGATGCTGATCGTCGGAGGGCACGTCTGGTACTCCTACGGCGCCTCCGACAACATCGGCCGTGAGGTCCGGCCCTCGAACGCGATGCAGTGGCGGATGCTGCGCGACGCCTACGCGCTCGGCGCCACCGTCTACGACCTGCGCGGCATCTCCGACTCGCTGGACGAGACCGACCACCTCTTCGGTCTGATCCAGTTCAAGGTGGGCACGGGCGGCCAGGCCGCCGAGTACCTCGGCGAGTGGGACTTCCCGCTGAACAAGCTGCTGCACAAGGCGCTCGACATCTACATGTCGCGCCGCTGACGTCACGTTCAGTGCTTCTATACCTCTGACACACGGCAACCACTGATTCACGGCAACCACGAGAAAGGTTCCAGGTCCGGCCATGGCGCTCACGCTCTACGTCGACACCGCGCGCTGGCGGGCGCACCACAAGCACGTGCAGGAGCAGTTCCCCGGCCTCGTGCCGGTCTGCAAGGGCAACGGCTACGGCTTCGGGCACGAGCGGCTGGCGGAGGAGGCCACACGGCTGGGCTCGGACGTCCTCGCCGTCGGCACGACGTACGAGGCCGCCCGGATCAAGGACTGGTTCGGCGGTGACCTGCTGGTGCTGACGCCGTACCGGCGCGGCGAGGAGCCCGTGCCCCTGCCGGACCGGGTCATCCGCTCGGTCTCGTCGATAGACGGCGTGTACGGCCTGGTTGGTGCCCGTGTGGTGATCGAGGTGATGTCCTCGATGAAGCGGCACGGCATCGGCGAGCAGGACCTGGCCCAGCTGCACGCCGCCATCGAGAACGTCCGCCTGGAAGGCTTCGCGATCCACCTGCCGCTGGACCGCACCGACGGCTCGGACGCGGTCGAGGAAGTCATCGGCTGGATGGACCGGCTGCGCGCCGCCCGGCTGCCTCTGCACACCATGTTCGTCAGCCACCTCAAGGCCGAGGAACTCATCCGGCTCCAGCAGCAGTTCCCGCAGACCCGGTTCCGTGCCCGCATCGGCACGCGGCTGTGGCTGGGGGACCACGAGGCCACCGAGTACCGCGGCGCGGTCCTGGACGTCACGCGCGTGGCCAAGGGCGAGCGCTTCGGCTACCGGCAGCAGAAGGCGGCCTCCGACGGCTTCCTGGTGGTCGTGGCGGGCGGTACGTCGCACGGGGTGGGCCTGGAGGCCCCCAAGGCGCTGCACGGCGTCATGCCACGCGCCAAGGGCGTCGCCCGGGCCGGCCTCGCGACGGTCAACCGGAACCTTTCTCCGTTCGTCTGGGGCGGCAAGCAGCGCTGGTTCGCCGAGCCGCCGCACATGCAGGTCTCGATCCTGTTCGTGCCCGCGGACGCGCCGGAGCCGAAGGTCGGCGAGGAACTCGTGGCCCATCTGCGGCACACCACCACGCAGTTCGACAGGATCGTGGACCGCTGACCGGCACCCGCGTCGACGGACCCAGCACAGCAAGAAGGCCGTACACGGGAAGCCGTGTACGGCCTTCGCATCGTTCATGCGGCCTTCGCAGGGGTTCGCTCAGAGCGAACCGCCCGTTGCGCCGTGCCTGCCCCACTCGACCTGCGGCCCGTCGAACTGAGCGGCCGCGTGCCGGGCGGGACGTGCCGCGGGGCCAAGGACGAAGACGTCCTTCGCGCCATCGAGCACTCCACCCGAGGGATCGTCGTCCCCGGACCGGCGAACGGGATCGCGCTCCGGCAGGAAGATGTCGCGCACGATCATGACGCACAGATACAGCGTGCCCAGCAGGTGCAGGCCGATGGCCCAGTGGTAACCATCCGTGGGCAGTCCCTTGTGCGCGTCTCCGCTGGTCGTGTACGCGAGGTAAAGCCAGATCCCCAGGAAGTACGCCACCTCGCAGGCCTGCCAGATCAGGAAGTCCCGCCACTTGGGCCGGGCCAGGACGGCCAGGGGCACCAGCCACAGGACGTACTGCGGTGAGTAGACCTTGTTGGTGAGGATGAACGCGGCGACGATCAGGAAGGCCAGCTGGGCGAGCCGCGGGCGGCGCGGTGCGGTCAGCGCGAGCACGGCGACTCCCGCGCAGCACACCAGCATCAGCAGCGTGGCGAGCGTGTTGACGGTGTCGGTGCTGAGCGGGTCGTCCGAGTTCTGCGCCATGATCAGCCAGAAGGAGCCGAAGTCGACGCCCCGTTCCTGGCTGAACGTGTAGAACTTCGACCAGCCCTCGAACGCGAAGAGCATCACCGGCCCGTTCACGACGACCCAGGCGACGACCGCGCCGCCCAGAGCCGTCCCGAACTCACGCCACTTGCCCGCCCGCCAGCAGAGCACCAGCAGCGGCCCGAGGATCAGGAAGGGATAGAGCTTGGCGGCCGTGGCCAGCCCCAGGAGGACACCGAAGGCGAGGGAGCGGCCGCGCGACCACATCAGCATCGCCGCGGCCGTCAGGGCGACCGCCAGCAGGTCCCAGTTGATGGTCGCCGTCAAGGCGAAGGCAGGTGCCAGGGCGATCAGCAGACCGTCCCACGGACGCCGGGCGTGGGTGCGCGTCACACAGACGGCGATGACCGACGCGCAGATCATCAGCATCCCGGCGTTGACCATCCAGTACCACTGCTCCTGGGCCTGGATGGTGCCGCTGCCGGGCGTGAACCAGGAGGCGACCTGCATGAAGACACCGGTGAGCACCGGGTACTCCAGGTACTGCATGTCGCCGGGGAGTTTGTCGAAGTACGGCACGAGCCCGTCGGCGAAGCCACGACCCTGGTAGAGGTGCGGGATGTCCGAGTAACACGCGTGCGTGTACTGGGAGCTGGCACCGACGAACCAGGCGCCGTTGTAGCAGGGCGCCTTCTGGACCAGACCGAGGGCGAACATACCGATCGCCACCAGCGCGATCACCCGTACGGGAGTCCACCAGGACGCCCCGAGCACAGCACGCCGCCCGAGCGGTCCGCCGATCAGCTCGCTGCCGGCCGCGGCGACCTTGTCCTCCTGGGTCGGCCGCACCGGGTCCGGCTCGTGGACGCTCGCTTGCGTCGATTCTGCACTGGCCATGCCGCACATCCTGCCGTACGTGTCCATCAATACGCCGAGGGCCGCCGCACCAGGTAGGTGCGGCGGCCCGTGTTTCACGTGAAACGTCTTCGCGTTTCACGTGAAACACCCATGCCGGGCGATCAGCCGGCTATCCGGCGGGGCCTCCGAAGATGCCGCCGTTGCCGTTGCCTCTGGTGTTGCCGCCGTTCTCGTTCGTGAGGCTGGGCGAAGGCGAGGGCGACACGTCTCCGCCTGTACCGCCGCCGTTCTCCGTACCGCCGTCGTTCTCACATCCGAAGAAGCCACAGGTGTCACTCGGCGTGGGCGACGGAGACGTGGGGGTCTCGCTCGGCGTGGCGCTCGGCGACTCGGTCACGGTCTCGCTGGGCGTGACGCTCGGTGTCGGCTTCGGCGACGGAGCGCCCAGCTCGTGCTGGATCTCACCGATCCTCTCGGCTTCCGGGAAGCCGAGGTCGGGCTCGCCCTTCAGCGCGGCCTTCATGTATTCGGTCCACACCTGGGTGGGAGTGTCACCACCGTGGATGGACTCCTCACCCGCCGTGCCGTTCATGGAGAGCAGCTTGGCGCTCTTGGGATCCTCACGGAACATCGCGACCGAGGTCGACAGCTGCTGGGTGTAACCGACGAACCAGGCCGACTTGTTCTCGTCCGTGGTACCGGTCTTACCGGCCGCCGTACGGCCCAGAGCCAGGGCGTTCTTACCCGTACCGTTCTGGATGACGTTCTCCAGAGTGTCCGTGACGTTGTTGGCCACGTTCTCGGGCATCGCCTGCGTGATGCGCGGCTTGTCGAAGCCTTCGATTTCCTGCCCGTTGAACTTGACGCTGGTCACGGAGTACGGGGAGGCCTGCTTGCCGGCGGCGGCGAACGTCGCGTAGGCGTCGGCCATGCGGATCGCACTGGGCGTCGACGTACCGAGCGCGAACGACGGGTTGAGGGTCGCGAAACTGGCGTCCAGGATGCCGGACTTCTCGGCCACGTCCCGCACGTTCTTCATCCCGACGTCCATGCCGAGCTGGACGAACGGGGTGTTGACGGACTGCTCCATCGCCTTGCGCAAGGTGATGTAGCCCCAGGGGTGATCGCTCTCGTTCTCCTGGAAGAACGGTGTGTTGTCCTTCTTCAGGACGTAGGAGCCGTCGTTGTTCCTGACCTTGAGGTGGTCGTTGCCGTTGTACTTGCTCAGCGGCGAGAGGGGACCGTCGCTCCGGTAGGTGCCGTGCTCCATGGCTGCGGCGAGCACGAACGGCTTCCACGTCGAACCGACCGGGACACCCGAGGTGTCCGCGTTGTTGTTGAAGTGGCCGTTCTCGTACCCCGCACCACCGTAAAGGGCGACGATCGCGCCGTCCTTGGGCTTCACCGACGCCGCGCCGAACTGGACGTGCTTGTCCAGCTCACGCTTCTCCGGGTTCAGCTTTTCCTTCTCGACCGTCTTCACGGCCTTGGCCAGCGCCTCGACCTTGTTCTTCTCGAAGGTCGTCTTGATCTGGTAGCCGCCCTGGTCGAACTGCTGCTCCGTGATGTTGGAGTGGTTCAGGACGTACTTCTTGGCCGTGTCCACCAGGTAGCTGATCTGGCCGCTCATGCCCTTGGTCGCCTTGCGGCCCTGGGGCATGGGGTACTTCTTGATCGCCTCCTGGTACTGGGCGTCCGTGAGCTTCTTGTCGTTGTGCATCTGCTCGAGGATCCAGCCCCAGCGCTGCTTGGAGCGCTTGGTGTTGGCCTGTTGCGATGCCGCGGTGTCGAGGCTCGCGTTACCCGCAGGGTCGTAGTACGTCGGACCCTTGAGCAGCGCGGCGAGGAAGGCGCACTCACTCGGCGTGAGCTTCTCCGCATCCTTGCCGTAGTAGGTCTGGGCGGCGGCCTGAATGCCGTAGGCGCCACGCCCGTAGTACGAGGTATTGAGGTACCCCTGGAGAATCTCGTCCTTCGTGAGCTTCGTGCCCACCTTGATCGAGATGAACATCTCCTTGAACTTACGGGTGATCGTCTGTTCCTGGCTCAGGTAGGTGTTCTTGACGAACTGCTGGGTGATCGTCGAGCCGCCCTGGGTGTCACCGCCCCGGGCCATGTTCGCCAGGGCGCGGGCGATGCCCATCGGGTCGACGCCCGAGTCCTCGTAGAAGGTCTTGTTCTCGGCCGAGATCACCGCCTGCTGCATGGCCTTGGGGATCCGCTCGATCCCGACGTTCTGCCGGTTCTGGCCGCTACCCGTCGCGACCATCTGCTGGCCGTTGGACCAGTAGTAGACGTTGTTCTGCGACCGGGCCGCCGCGTTCTCCTCGTTCGGGACGCCGACCATGGCGTACCCGATGCCCGCCACGGCCACCAGGCTGCCGAAGAAGCCGATGCACAGGCCGGAGACGAGCCTCCAGGACGGCAGCCAGCGCTGCCAGCCGTACTTGCCGGCCCGCGGATAGTCGATCAGCCGTTTCTTGTCGGAATAGGCAGGCGCACGGCCCCTGCCTCGCCCGGGCCCGGCCGGACCGCCGGGAGCGGCACGCCGGCCGCCACGGGTCGGTTCGGCCGCTCTGCGTCGGCCGCCTCCGGTACTTCTCTGCGCCGCACGCCGGGCCTCGGCACGACCGCCGTACGGACGCTCCTCACCCCCCGAGCCGTAGGAGTCCGACCCATAGGAGTCGGACGGAGACCCAGTGGCGCCTCGCGGGGCCGCGCGGCGGCCGGGGGACGAGCCGGACTGGCCGCGTCGGGCCGCGGCACGTCCGCCTCCCTGCGGCTGCGGCGGTTTGCGACGGTGCTCGCTCATCGAACGACTACTCCTCGGGCAGGCGCACCCCTGCGCGCCTGGAAACGGCGGCTAGTTTCCGGTCCCCCCGAAGTACGGATGCGGTCGGCTCCGCATTCATCGGTCCCGCATGCACCCGTACTACACCGAAGACGACGACGCCCTCAGGCGTCACTTGGTTCCCGGTGATGTGCATGGCGCACAGACTACGCACCGCCAAAACCTGCCGAGGCCTGAAGTTCACCTCAAATCAGGCAACTCGCGTCCGATGAATCGGTGATGTGATCCCGTTCACCACATCCCCTCTTGTCGCATCCGGAAGGCCGTTCTATCGTCGAGATGTATCGAGTCGATACATCAGCGCGACACATCGGTTCGAGACATCAGCCGAGACATCAGCCCGAGACATCGGGTACCGCGGCAGAGAGGAGGCGACGATGAGCCGGCGTTCCGGGATCCTCGAGTTCGCCGTACTCGGCCTGCTCCGCGAATCTCCGATGCATGGCTATGAGCTGCGCAAACGACTCAACACATCACTGGGTGTGTTCCGTGCGTTCAGCTACGGGACGCTGTACCCCTGCCTCAAGACGCTGGTCGCCAACGGCTGGCTGATCGAGGAGCCGGGGAACGACACCGAGGCCGCTCCCCTCACCGGCCGCCGCGCCAAGATCGTCTACCGGTTGACGGCGGAGGGTAAGGAGCACTTCGAGCAGCTGCTCTCGCAGACCGGGCCCGAGGCGTACGAGGACGAGACCTTCGCAGCCCGTTTCGCCTTCTTCGGGCAGACCTCACGCGATGTACGCATGCGCGTGCTGGAGGGCCGCCGCAGCCGGCTGGAGGAGCGCCTGGAAAAGATGCGCCTGTCCCTGGCCCGGACCCGGGAGCGCCTCGACGACTACACGCTTGAGCTCCAGCGCCACGGGATGGAGTCCGTGGAGCGCGAAGTGCGCTGGCTGAACGAGCTCATCGAGAGCGAGCGGGCGGGACGGGACCTGAAGGGTTCCGCCTCGGGGGAGCCCGGTTCGCGTGACACCACATCTGGAGCGTCGGGCGGCCTGCCCCGGACCGGGGACGACCCCCGTCCGGATACGCCTGACGACACCGCCACGTGAGAGCCCGTTGAAGGGCCTCACTCGTACACACAGGGAGCAACCGGAATGGGTTCGGTTCGCGTAGCCATCGTCGGTGTGGGCAACTGCGCCGCATCGCTGGTGCAGGGAGTCGAGTACTACAAGGACGCCGACCCGGCGTCCAGGGTGCCGGGCCTGATGCACGTCCAGTTCGGCGACTACCACGTCCGCGACGTCGAGTTCGTCGCCGCGTTCGACGTGGACGCCAAGAAGGTCGGCCTCGACCTGGCGGACGCCATCGGCGCCTCCGAGAACAACACCATCAAGATCTGCGACGTACCCAGCACCGGTGTGACGGTCCAGCGCGGCCACACGCTCGACGGCCTCGGCAAGTACTACCGCGAGACCATCGAGGAGTCCGCCGAGGAGCCGGTCGACGTCGTCCAGGTCCTCAAGGACAAGCAGGTCGACGTCCTCGTCTGCTACCTGCCCGTCGGCTCCGAGGACGCGGCGAAGTTCTACGCCCAGTGCGCCATCGACGCCAAGGTCGCCTTCGTCAACGCCCTTCCGGTCTTCATCGCCGGCACCAAGGAGTGGGCGGACAAGTTCACCGAGGCGGGCGTCCCGATCGTCGGCGACGACATCAAGTCCCAGGTCGGCGCCACCATCACGCACCGCGTCATGGCGAAGCTGTTCGAGGACCGGGGCGTCGTCCTGGACCGCACGATGCAGCTGAACGTCGGCGGCAACATGGACTTCAAGAACATGCTGGAGCGCGACCGCCTGGAGTCGAAGAAGATCTCCAAGACGCAGGCCGTCACCTCCCAGATCCGCGACCGCGACATGGGCGCGGACAACGTCCACATCGGCCCGTCCGACTACGTGGCCTGGCTCGACGACCGCAAGTGGGCGTACGTCCGCCTGGAGGGCCGCGCGTTCGGTGACGTCCCGCTGAACCTGGAGTACAAGCTCGAGGTCTGGGACTCCCCGAACTCCGCCGGCGTCATCATCGACGCCCTGCGCGCCGCGAAGATCGCCAAGGACCGCGGCATCGGCGGCCCCGTGCTCTCCGCATCGAGCTACTTCATGAAGTCCCCGCCCGTCCAGTACTACGACGACGAGGCCCGCGAGAACGTCGAAAAGTTCATCAAGGGTGAGGTCGAGCGCTGAGGCGCCGCAACCAGTCGCTCCTGCCAGGGCTGTGAGGGTCCCCGGGTCGTACGACCCGGGGACCTTCTCCGTATGTGAGGCTGTGCCCCATGGCCGTCGTCCGTGACCTGCGTGTCCTGTTGCGTTTCCAGGGCTTCAGGCGTCTGCTCGGCGTGCGCCTGCTCTCCCAGGGTGCCGACGGCGTCTACCAGGTCGCGCTCGCCGCGTACGTGGTCTTCTCGCCGGAGAAGCAGACCTCGGCGGCCGCGGTCGCCTCCGCCATGGCGGTGCTGCTGCTCCCCTACTCCCTCGTCGGTCCTTTCGCCGGTGTCCTGCTGGACCGCTGGCGGCGCCGCCAGGTCCTGCTGTACGGCAGCCTGCTGCGCGCACTGCTGGCCGCCGCCACAGCGCTGCTGATACTCAGTCCGGCTCCGGACTGGCTCTTCTACGTCTCCGCCCTGTGTGTCACCGCCGTCAACCGTTTCGTCCTTTCCGGCCTGTCCGCCGCCCTGCCCCGTGTGGTCGACGCCGAGCGCCTCGTGCTCGCCAACTCCCTTTCCCCGACCGCCGGGACGCTGGCGGCGACCGCGGGCGGCGGTATCGCCTTCGTCGTCCGTCTGTTCGTGGCGGACTCCGACGCAGCCGTGGTGCTCGTGGGAGCCGTGCTGTATCTGTGCGCCGCCCTGGCGTCGCTCAGCATGGCGCGGGAACTCCTCGGCCCCGACCGGAACTTGGTACGCGTGCGGATCGGGACGGCTCTCACGAGCACCACTCGCGATCTGGCGGCGGGCGTACGCCACCTGGCCGCACCGCAGCGCCGGGAAGCGGCCTGGGCGCTCGTGGCCATGTCGCTGATGCGCTTCTGCTACGGCGCCCTGCTGGTGATGCTGCTGATGCTCTGCCGGTACGCGCTCACCACGACCACGGACGACGGACTCGCCCTGCTGGGACTGGCGTTGGGCATCTCAGGCGCCGGCTTCTTCGCGGCGGCCGTGGTGACGCCCTGGACCGCGGGGCGGCTCGGGCCGGGCCGCTGGATCGTCGTGTGCGCGGGGGCCGCCGCGCTGCTGGAACCCGCTCTCGGGCTGCCGTTCGCCGCTGCCCCTCTGCTGGCCGCGGCCTTCCTCCTGGGCCTGACCACCCAGGGGGCGAAGATCGCCACGGACACGATCGTCCAGTCCTCCGTCGAGGACGGCTTCCGTGGCCGGATCTTCTCGGTCTACGACGTCCTCTTCAACGTCGCTTTCGTCGGCGCCGCCGCCGTCGCCGCCCTGATGCTGCCGCCGGACGGCCGATCCGTGCCGCTGGTGATCACGATCGCCGTTATCTACGCGGCAGTAGCTGTGACTATGAGCCGGTTTGGCCGCCAGTAAGTGTCACATCAATGACACAGAGCCACATCCGGCTACTGCGGTGTCAGTGGGGACCGCTACCTTACGTGGGTCTTATCTCGCGACATGTTCGCGTCACTCAACCATGTTCCAGGGGGACCCCAAGTGACCACTCCGCCGCCCCAGGGCAACCCGTTCGCGCAGGGCCAGCCCGCCGGTCAGCCCCAGCAGGCTCCGTACCCGCCGCAGGGCGGCTACCCCCAGCAGCCCGGCCAGCCCGGCTTCCCGCCCCAGGGGGCGGCTCCGTACGCTCCGGTTCCGCCGCAGCCGACCGGCCGCAAGCTCAGCTTCAAGACCATCAAGAACATCGCCATCGTCATCGCGGTGGCGGGCATTGCCATCGGCGGCTACATAACGAGCCGGGACGACGCCAAGACGGCGGCCGTCGGCGACTGCATGCACCGCGGCAGCACCAACGACAACAACCCGGACCTCGAAGTCGTCGAGTGCAGCGATGCGAAGGCTCAGTACGTGGTGCTGGCCAAGATCGAGGGCTCTTACCTCACCCAGACCCTGGCGTCGAGCAAGTGCGAGGCCGAGGCCAAGGACTTCCAGTACACGTACACCGAGAGCGGCGACAGCAAGGACTTCCTGCTCTGCCTGAAGGACAAGAAGTAAGGCAGACACAGCGAGGGGGCGGCGTTTCACGTGAAACACCGCCCCTCGGTCCGTCTCCCGGGGTCATGTTTCACGTGAAACATGACCCCGTTTCACGGCCTCAGCTCTCCTGCCCGGCCCACCACTCCTTGAGCGCGGCCACCGCGGAATCGTGCTCCATCGGCCCGTTCTCCAGGCGCAGCTCCAGCATGTGCTGGTACGCGCGGCCGATGACCGGGCCGGGTCCGACGCCGAGGATCTCCATGATCTGATTGCCGTCGAGGTCGGGACGGATCGAGTCCAGCTCCTCCTGCTCCTGAAGCTTCGCGATCCTCTCCTCCAGACCGTCGTACGCGCGTGACAGAGCCGCCGCCTTGCGCTTGTTGCGCGTGGTGCAGTCCGAGCGGGTCAGCTTGTGGAGGCGGTCGAGAAGCGGGCCGGCGTCACGGACGTAGCGACGGACCGCCGAGTCCGTCCACTCGCCGGTGCCATAGCCGTGGAACCGCAGGTGGAGTTCGACCAGACGTGAGACGTCCTTCACCAGCTCGTTGGAGTACTTCAACGCCGTCATGCGCTTCTTGGTCATCTTCGCCCCGACCACCTCGTGGTGGTGGAACGAAACCCGGCCGTCCTTCTCGAAGCGACGCGTGCGGGGCTTGCCGATGTCGTGCAGCAGGGCGGCCAGGCGGAGAGTCAGGTCGGGACCGTCGTCCTCCAGCGCCATCGCCTGCTCCAGGACGATCAGCGAGTGGTCGTAGACGTCCTTGTGCCGGTGGTGCTCGTCACGCTCCAGACGCAGGGCCGGCAGCTCGGGCAGCACGCGGTCGGCGAGGCCCGTCTCGACGAGCAGCGTCAGGCCCTTACGCGGGTGCGGCGAAAGGACCAGCTTGTTCAGCTCGTCCCGCACCCGCTCGGCCGAGACGATCTCGATACGCCCGGCCATCTCCTTCATCGCCGCGACGACCTCGGGGGCGACCTCGAAGTCGAGCTGAGCCGCGAAGCGCGCGGCCCGCATCATCCGCAGGGGATCGTCGGAGAAGGACTCCTCAGGCGTGCCAGGAGTACGCAGCACACGGGACGCGAGGTCCTCGAGCCCGCCGTGCGGATCGATGAACTTCTTCTCCGGCAGCGCGACGGCCATCGCGTTCACCGTGAAGTCACGGCGGACGAGGTCCTCCTCGATGGAGTCGCCGTACGACACCTCGGGCTTGCGCGAGGTCCGGTCGTACGCCTCCGACCGGTAGGTGGTCACCTCGATCTGAAAGCGTCGATCAGCGTCTCCGACGCTGGCGTCCTTCTGCACTCCGACGGTGCCGAAGGCGATCCCGACCTCCCAGACGGCGTCCGCCCACGGGCGCACGATCTTGAGAACGTCCTGGGGGCGGGCATCGGTCGTGAAGTCCAGATCGTTGCCGAGCCGACCCAGCAGCGTGTCCCGGACCGAGCCGCCGACCAGGGCAAGTGAGAACCCGGCCTCCTGGAAGCGGCGGGCGAGGTCGTCGGCGACAGGAGCGACCCGCAGCAGTTCACTCACTGCGCGGTGCTGCACCTGGCTCAGGGCACTGGGCATTTCTTCGTTGGCGTTCGGCACAACAGAAGAGGGTACGTGGCCCGGGCGCCCCCGAGCTCCCCGTATGACGCATGCAGACACGTCCCTCCATACGCGCACAAGGGATGCTCTTGAGAAGGAGACAACCACTCTCCGCCATACAGCGACATACCGGACAGCTCGGTGCCGGACCGCGATCTTGTGGAACGGACCGCGGCACTTCCCCTCAGCGCGCATCGTTACCATGCGTGGACGCACATTCCGACGACCACTGACGACGACGAGGGACGGGCGAGCGCGTGGCCGAGGCGGCAGACTTCCAGGGGACCAGTGCCTCACCTGCCCGCCGGTGGCTGCGGCGCACCGGGGCACTGCTCGCCGGTGCGCCCCTGCTGGCCGGACTCCTCCAGTTGCCCGCCGCGACGCCGGCGGACGCGGCCGGGCAGGAGTCCCTCCAGGCTGCCTCCGGCACGAGCGGCTCGGTGTCCGTCGCTGTCGACTCGCTCAGCCCCAGCGCCCCCACGGAGGGCGACACGGTGAACGTGACGGGCACGGTGACCAACAACGGCAAGCAGCCGGTCACCGACGCCCACGTCGACCTGCGGGTGGGGCCCTCGCTCGACACCCGCTCGGCCATCGACGGCCTGGCCAAGAAGAGCGACGACATCCAGGGCCCCGCCGGCGAGCCAGTCGGCGGCAAGTACACCGAGAAGTTCCCCAAGCTCACCCCCGGCGTGGCGGAGCCCTTCAACATCTCCGTGCCGGTCGACGAGCTGGACCTCGGCCAGGACGGCGTCTACCAGCTGGCCGTCGCGCTCTCCGGCGAGACTGCCGCGCAGCCCTGGGACCAGGTTCTCGGCGTCCAGCGCACGTTCCTGCCGTGGCAGCCGGAGGAGGCCGGCACCAAGACGAAGACCACGTTCCTGTGGCCGCTCGTCTCCGACGTCCACATGACGGCCGAGACGGGGTCGAACGAGCAGCAGACGCCGGTCTTCAGCAACGACGACCTCGCCGAGGAGATCGCCCCGGGCGGGCGCCTGGACCAGATGGTGTCACTGGGCAAAGGCCTCGACATCACCTGGGTGATCGACCCGGACCTGCTGGCGTCCGTGGACGCGATGACCAGGAGCTACGAGGTCAGAGGCGAGGACGGCGCCACGACCCCCGGCAGGAACCAGGCGGCCGCCAAGCAGTGGCTCTCCGAGCTCCAGCAGGCAGTGGCGGGCAAAGAGGTCGTCGCCCTGCCGTTCGGCGATCCGGACCTGGCCTCCCTCGCCCACAACGGCACGGCCGTCACGGGTTCGCTGAGCCACCTCAAGGAAGCCACCGACGCCGTCGACAACACGGTGCAGACGATCCTCCACGTGAAACCGTCCAAGGACTTCGCGTGGCCCGTCGACGGCGCCGTCGACCCGTCGATCATGAAGGTCGCGACGTCTGCGGGCGCCGACAAGGTGATCGCCCGCAGCGACAGCCTCCAGGACAACCTGTCGTACACACCCTCCGCGGCCCGGCCCATCGGCGGCGGCACCACGGCGGTCGTCGCGGACTCCAGGATGTCCACGGCGTTCCAGGGCGACCTGACAGAGGCCTCCGCGTCCACGCTGGCCGTGCAGCGCTTCCTGGCGCAGAGCCTGACGCTCGGCCTCCAGACCGGCAAGCAACGCAGCGTCGTCGTCGCTCCGCAGCGCATGCCCTCCGTGAACCAGGCGCAGGCGATGGCCGAGGCGCTGGGAGCCCTCGAGGGCGGGAACTGGTCCGAGTCGCAGGACCTCACGGCCGCCGCGAAGGCCAAGCCGGACCCGTCGGCCAACAGGAAGGTGCCGCCCGCCTCCGCGTACCCCTCCTCGCTGCGCAAGCAGGAGCTGCCGCGGGCCGCCTTCGAACAGATCGCGAGGACGCAGGACAAGCTCGGCAACTTCAAGGTGATCCTCACCGACGAGTCCCGGGTGGTCACTCCCTTCGGGCGGGCCATGAACCGCGAGATGTCCACGTCGTGGCGGGGCCGGGGCGTCGCGGCGGTGGGTTACCGCGACAACGTCGAGTCCTACCTCGACGGGCTGACCGACGGGGTCAAGCTGATCGAGAAGTCGGAGACCAAGCTCTCCGGCCGCAGCGCCACGATCCCCGTCACCGTCCAGAACAACCTGGTCCAGGGCGTCGAGCACCTGAAGCTGCGGCTCACGTCACAGAACCCGACGCGACTCAAGATCGCCGGCAACGCCTACGAGGAACACCGGGTCGCGGTGAACGGCGGGCACAGCCAGTCGGTGAAGTTCACCACGTCCGCCAACGCCAACGGCCGGGCGAAGGTGGAGGCCCAGCTGTACACGGAGGACGGCCAGAAGTACGGCGAGCCCGTCACCTTCGACGTGAAGGTCACCGAAGTCACGCCCACCGTGATGCTGGTCATCGGCGGTGGTGTCCTGCTCCTGGTCCTCGCCGGCTTCCGTATGTACACCCAGCGCAAGCGCGCCGCCGCCCGTGAGGCCGCCGAGGACGCCGCCGCGGAGGCGGACGATGCCGACAGCCCGGTCGGTACTCCGCAGAACCCGCAGGCCCCCGGCGACCGTCTCAACGAGGAGTCCGAGGCCGGCTCCCGGGCAGACGCCCCGCAGCAGCCGAGTGACCCGGCCCCGGACACCGCAGCGGAAAGCGCCGACCCGCCCGGCACGGGTGAGAGAGTGGACCGTTGAGATGTCGTGGCCGGTGGGCCCGGGACGATGAGGTGGGGTAACCATGAACGCGCCGTACGACGGTGACCACGGCCGTGGCGTGGGCAGCTCGGGCTACCCCGAGTCGGGCGGGCCCGAGGACTCGCCGCCCGAACACGGCCAGGTGCCGCCGCAGCCGCCCGCGGACATGTACCTCCAGGACGCCTACGGCCAGGACCCCTACCGGGCGCAGGACCTCTCCGCCCAGGACCCGGTCGCCGAAGCGCGCTACGACCGCTCCGCGCACCCCCCGCCCCCTGAGGGCACGTACCAGCCTCAGCAGCAGTTGTACGGCCAGCCGCCGCAGTCGCCGTACGCGCCCGACCCCCGGGTGTGGGCCCAGACGCCCGCCCCGGAGCCGGAGGGCCCGTCCAGGCACCTGCCGTACGGCGACGACGCCCGGACCACCCAGTTCGTGGGCGTGGACGACCTCGTCTCCCAGGCGGGCGAGCCGCGCCAGGAGCCGGACGCGTTCGCGCATCTCTTCCGGGACCAGCAGCAGGGCAGCGGCCACCCGTCCTACGAGTCGCCGTCGGTCCCCGGCCCGTCACCGGCCCCGGGCGCGCTGGCGCAGGGGCAGTACGCGGCACAGGGTCAGTACGCGGCGGGCCAGTACCCGGCACCCGGCGAGACCGCGGCGACGCCGGCGGTGGACGACACCCCCGCCCCGGAGGCCGCTGCCTCGCCCGCTCCGAAGAAGGGCGGTCGCGCCGCGGGCCTGATGAAGTCCAGCGCCGTGATGGCGGCGGGCACCATGGTCTCCCGCCTCACCGGCTTCATCCGCTCCGCGCTGATCGTGTCGGCCCTCGGCGTCGGTCTCCTCGGTGACACCTTCCAGGTCGCCTACCAGCTGCCGACGATGATCTACATCCTCACGGTCGGCGGCGGTCTCAACTCCGTCTTCGTGCCTCAACTCGTTCGCGCCATGAAGGAGGACGAGGACGGCGGCGAGGCGTACGCCAACCGTCTGCTGACCCTCGTCATGGTGTCGCTCGGCACGCTCACCGCGCTCTCGATCTTCGGCGCGCCACTGCTCATCCGCATGCTGTCCGACCCGGTCGCCAGCGACCCGGCGGCGAACCAAGTCGGCATCACCTTCGTCCAGTACTTCCTGCCCTCGATCTTCTTCATGGGCGTCCACGTGGTGATGGGACAGATCCTCAACGCCCGCGGGAAGTTCGGCGCGATGATGTGGACCCCGGTTCTGAACAACATCGTCATCATCGTGACGCTGGGCATGTTCATCTACGTCTACGGCACCGCCGCCGAGTCCGGGATGAAGGTCACGAACATCCCGCCGGAGGGCCAGCGCCTGCTCGGCATCGGCGTCCTGCTCGGCCTCGTGGTCCAGGCGCTGGCGATGATCCCCTACCTGCGCGAGACCGGCTTCCGGCTGCGGCTGCGCTTCGACTGGAAGGGCCAGGGCCTCGGCAAGGCCATCACGCTCGCCAAGTGGACGGTCCTGTTCGTCCTCGCCAACCAGGCGGGCGCCATGATCGTCATCCAGCTGTCGACCGCGGCGGGCAAGGCCTCACCGGTCGACGGCACCGGCTTCGCCGCCTACGCCAACGCACAGCTGATCTGGGGTCTGCCGCAGGCCATCATCACGGTCTCCCTCATGGCCGCCCTGCTGCCGCGCCTGTCGCGCTCGGCGGCCGAGGGCGACGGCGGTGCCGTCCGCGACGACATCTCCCAGGGCCTGCGCAACACGGCGGTCGCCATCGTGCCGATCGCGTTCGGTTTCCTCTCCCTCGGCATCCCCATGTGCACGCTGATGTTCGGCTCTTCCGGCACCAGCGAGGCCACCAACATGGGCTTCATGCTGATGGCGTTCGGTCTCGGCCTGATTCCGTACTCCGTGCAGTACGTCGTCCTGCGCGCCTTCTACGCCTACGAGGACACCCGAACTCCCTTCTACAACACGGTCATCGTGGCCGCGGTCAACGCCGGCGCCTCGGCGGTCTGCTACTTCGTCATCCCGTCGCGCTGGGCCGTCGTCGGTATGGCCGCCTCGTACGGCCTGGCCTACGCGATCGGCGTCGGCGTCGCCTGGCGCCGGCTGCGCAAGCGGCTCGGCGGGGACCTCGACGGCGCCCGTGTCCTGCGGACCTACGCCCGGCTGTGCATCGCGTCGGTCCCGGCCGCCCTGCTCAGCGGCGCGGCCTGCTACGGCATCGGCCGCACGCTCGGCCAGGGCGTCGCGGGCTCGCTCGCCGCGGTGCTGGCCGGAGGCGCCGTACTACTCGTGATCTTCTTCGTCGCCGCCCGCCGTATGCGCATCGAGGAACTCAACTCGCTGGTCGGCATGGTCCGCGGACGCCTGGGGCGCTGAGTCGGGGGTGGGCGCACAACCATCGTCAGCCACCGCGTGTCGTGCATAGCGGCGGACTGTGGGCACAATTGGTTTCGGCGTCGAACGGCGCGCAACGGATGCCGGGCGGCGCGCAATGGATGGGGAGGCAGGAACGACGGTGGCGGAACGGAGTACGGCTGCCGTCGACGTGGCAGACAACAGCGACGAGTCGTCGCTGACCGCACAGGCGGACCAGTCCACGGCCGACGGGGTGGCCAAGAACCGGGAGCGGGACACGGACAGCGACGAGGTACAGGAGAGCACCCGGACCGACGGTCCAGGGAAGACCTCGCCGCCTGAACTGCACAGTGGTCACAAACTCGCCAGACGCTACCGCCTCGAGGAGTGCGTCACCCGACTGGACGGTTTCAGCAGTTGGCGTGCCGTGGACGAGAAGCTCCGCCGTGCCGTCGGCGTGCACATCCTGCCCGCGGATCACTCACGGGCCCGGTCCGTCCTGGCCGCCGCCCGTTCCTCCGCCCTGCTGGGCGACCCGCGCTTCGTCCAGGTGCTGGACGCGGTGGAGGAGAACGACCTCGTCTACGTCGTCCACGAATGGCTTCCGGACGCGACCGAACTGACCACGCTCCTCGCCGCCGGGCCGCTGGAGCCGTACGACGCCTACCAGATGGTCAGCCAGGTCTCCTCCGCCATGGCCGCCGCCCATCGCGAGGGCCTCGCCCATCTGCGGCTGAACCCCAACGCCGTCCTGCGTGCCTCGACCGGCCAGTGGCGCATCCGGGGGCTCGCGGTGAACGCCGCTCTGCGGGGCGTCGCGTCCGACACCCCGCAGCGCACGGACACCGAGGCGATCGGCGCCCTGCTGTACGCGTCGCTCACCCAGCGCTGGCCGTACGAGAGCGATGCCTACGGGCTGTCCGGCCTGCCCAAGGACATCGGCCTGATCGCGCCCGACCAGGTGCGTGCCGGCGTGCACCGCGGCCTCTCCGAGCTCTCCATGCGCGCGCTCGCCAACGACGGCGCCACCGCCTCCCGCCACGAGTCTCCGTGCACCACCCCCGAGGAGTTGGTGAAGGCGATCGGCGAGATGCCCCGCATCCGCCCGCCGGAGCCGGCGTTCACCGCCCCGCCCGAGTACCAGCGCACCGCGTACCAGCAGGGCACGTACGGCCGCCAGGCCCCGCGCCCCGGTGCCACGCAGCCCGTCCCGGCCCCGCCGCCCCCGCTGCAGAGCCGCACGGGCAAGGCCCTGAAGTGGGCCGTGTCCGCGCTCCTCATCGCCGCGCTGGGTCTCGGCAGCTGGCAGCTGGCGGACGCGCTCATGGACCAGGGGGGCAAGAACGAGGACCCGGGCCAGACGCAGAACAACGACAGCGGCGACAAGAACAAGGACCGCCCGGCACCGAAGCCGATCGCCATCAAGGGCGCCGAGGAGTACGTCGCCAAGGGCGACGCCCAGCACCCCGCCGACGTCACCAAGACCTACGACGGCGACCCGTCCACGGCCTGGCGCACCAGCAGCTACCTGGACGGCCCGAAGATGGTGATAAAGCCCGGTGTCGGCATCGTCTACGACCTCGGGTCCGAGAAGGAAGTCTCGGCCGCGACGCTCTCGCTGCGGTACGGCAGCGACCACACCACGGTAGAGCTGTACGCGACCGACACCCTCGGTTCGTCCACACCGCTGAGTGCCATGAAGAAGCTGGGCACGGCCACGACGAGCAGCACCTCCGCGAAGGTGACCGTCGACAAGCCCGTGAAGAGCCGGTACCTCCTCGTGTGGCTCACGGCCCTGCCGTACTCCGGTAACGACCCCGCCAACTACAGCCGCCCGGGCTACAAGCAGGCCATCACCGAAGTGAAGTTCACGGGCTGAGAGCCGACCGAGGGGAAGGGGGTTCGATGGCGGACCGCGCCGAGCACAGCGGTGCAAGTGATCAGGACCTCCTCGCCCGGCATGTCGAGGGCGACCCCGACGCCTTCGGTGAGATCGTGCGGCGGCACCGCGATCGGCTCTGGGCCGTCGCCCTGCGGACGCTGGGAGACCGCGAGGAGGCCGCTGACGCGGTGCAGGACGCCCTCGTCTCCGCCTACCGGGCCGCCCACACCTTCCGGGGCCAGTCGGCCGTCACGACCTGGCTGCACAGGATCACGGTGAACGCCTGCCTGGACCGCGCCCGCAAGGTCGCCTCCCGGAAGACCTCTCCCGTCGACGACACCGAGCGCCTGGAGCAGCTGCTGGAGCCACACGAGTCGGCTTCGGCACCCGCCGAGCGCAACGATCTCCACAGGCAGCTCATCGAAGCCCTGGGAACCCTGCCGACCGACCAGCGAGCGGCGCTCGTCCTGGTGGACATGCAGGGCTACCCGGTCGCCGAAGCGGCCCGCATCCTCGACGTGCCGACCGGCACGGTGAAGAGCCGATGTGCACGCGGCAGAGCCAGACTCCTGCCGCTGCTCACGCACCTACGGCCGGACAGCACCGGTGGGAGCGAGAAGCCTGGCGGGGAACGGAACCGGACGCAGGGGCCAGCCGTCCCACCCGCAGCGGGACCGCGCCGAGCGGAATCACCGGACACAGGGCCGAGCGACCCAGCGGCAGTGAAGGGCGGAGGTGGACGAGCGTGACGTCGACGACAGACATGGCCGGGCACCCGGACGTCGCGGAGATCTCCGACCTCACCGAGGGCCTCCTCCCACCGTCCCGGAGCACCGACGTGCGCCGGCATCTGGACGGGTGCGAGCTCTGCGCGGACGTCTACGCCTCCCTGGAGGAGATCCGCGGGCTGCTCGGCACGCTGCCGGGCCCACCGCGCATGCCCGCCGATGTCGCAGGCCGCATCGATGCCGCGCTCGCCGCCGAGGCCCTGCTGAACGCCACGGGGCCGGAAACCGCAGAGCACCAGACGCCGGTGAGCACGCCCCATGCCACGTCCGAGAGCGGCAGCGGTGCGCATGTTTCACGTGAAACATCGACGCCCGCCGACCGCCCCGCCGGACGCCCCCGTTCTGCCACCACCGGCCCGGGCCGCAAGGACCGCACGCGGAACGGGCGCCGGAGGATCGCCGTTCTGGGGACCGTCTTCACCGTCGCCGTCCTGGGGCTGGGCTCCGTCCTGCTGTCGTCACTCGACGACGGCAAACCCTCGCGTGACACGGCGGGCGGACCGCAGACCGCCCCCGCGGACACCTTCTCCGAGGGGAAGCTCGAGAAGCAGGTCACCGATCTCCTGGCGGACAAGCAGAGCGAGGAGGGCGGCGGCTCCCGCACCCCCTTCGGCGCGAAGACCGCCGAGCCCAACCATCATCGGGTCTTCCGGGAGCCCACCGTGCCCGCCTGCGTCCGCGACGGCATCGGGCGCAAGGACACGGCCCTCGCTGTCGAGAACGGCAGGTATCAGGGGAAGAAGGCCATGCTGGTCCTGCTCCCCGACGCATCCGACGCCACTCGGGTCACCGCCTACATCGTCGACGCGACCTGTGTGGATCATGCTGCGGCCAACGCCGAGGGCAAGGTCCTTCTTCAGCGCTCGTACCCGTCCGCCTGAGACACGCCTCCGTCTTCGCCCTGCGCGGTACCCCCCACGGCGCCGCATCTCCGTGTGCCCGGACACAGCGGGAATGCTCGCCCCTTAGGATCCGTTGGGTGGGGTGAGAGCTCCGAGAGGAACTCCCACACCGGTCGAACGACGCAGTCCAGAGACGAGGAATCAAGCCGTGAGCGACGTCCGTAACGTGATCATCATCGGCTCCGGGCCCGCCGGCTATACGGCGGCGCTCTACACCGCGCGCGCGTCGCTGAAGCCACTGGTGTTCGAGGGCGCCGTCACCGCGGGCGGTGCGCTCATGAACACCACCGACGTCGAGAACTTCCCGGGCTTCCAGGACGGCATCATGGGCCCCGAGCTCATGGACAACATGCGCGCCCAGTCGGAGCGCTTCGGCGCCGAGCTCGTTCCGGACGACATCGTCAACGTCGACCTGACCGGTGAGATCAAGACCGTCACGGACACGTCCGGTACCGTCCACCGCGCGAAGGCCGTCATCGTCGCCACCGGTTCGCAGCACCGCAAGCTCGGTCTGCCGAACGAGGACGCCCTCTCCGGTCGTGGGGTGTCGTGGTGCGCCACCTGTGACGGGTTCTTCTTCAAGGACCAGGACATCGCCGTGATCGGTGGTGGCGACACCGCCATGGAGGAGGCCACCTTCCTCTCGCGGTTCGCCAAGTCCGTGACCGTCGTCCACCGCCGCGACACCCTGCGCGCCTCCAAGGCCATGCAGGAGCGTGCCTTCGCCGACCCGAAGATCACGTTCGTGTGGGACAGCGAGGTCGCCGAGATCCAGGGTGACGCGAAGCTCTCGGGTCTGAAGCTGCGTAACCTCAAGACCGGCGAGCTTTCGGACCTGCCGGTGACCGGTCTCTTCATCGCTATCGGCCACGACCCTCGCACCGAGCTCTTCAAGGGTCAGCTCGACCTGGACGACGAGGGCTACCTGAAGGTGGCCGCGCCGTCGACCCGCACCAACCTGACCGGTGTCTTCGGTGCCGGCGATGTGGTCGACCACACCTACCGTCAGGCGATCACCGCGGCGGGGACCGGCTGCTCCGCTGCTCTCGACGCCGAGCGCTACCTCGCCGCCCTCGCGGACGAGGAGCAGCCCGAGCCCGAGAAGACCGCTGTCTGACCTCTCCCTACCCGCCCCACGCACCAACCAGTTAAGGAGCCCGCCGTGGCCGGCACCCTGAAGAATGTGACCGACGACTCCTTCGAGCAGGACGTCCTCAAGAGCGACAAGCCCGTCCTGGTGGACTTCTGGGCCGCCTGGTGCGGTCCGTGCCGTCAGATCGCGCCGTCCCTCGAGGCGATCGCCTCCGAGTACGGCGACAAGATCGAGGTCGTCAAGCTGAACATCGACGAGAACCCGGGTACGGCCGCCAAGTACGGCGTCATGTCCATCCCGACCCTGAACGTCTACCAGGGTGGCGAGGTCGCCAAGACCATCGTGGGCGCCAAGCCTAAGGCCGCGATCGTTCGTGACCTCGAGGAGTTCATCGCCGAGTGAACCGGCGGAGCCGTCGGAGCGACGGTGCCTGTTTCACGTGAAACACGAATGGGCCAACCCGGAAGGGTTGGCCCATTCGTTTGAGTTCCTGCCCCACAGCGGCCACCCAGTTCCTGTTCGGCCACGAGTTCCAGTCCCACAGCGGCCGCCGAATACCGCCCTACAGGGGCCGCAGCGCCGGCTCCTTCTGCACGGCTCCCAGGAGCCGGTCCAGGGCCATCTCGACGTCTTCCTTCCAGGAGAGCGTCGACCGCAGTTCCAGCCTCAACCGGGGATAGGTGGGGTGCTGCCGGACCGTCTTGAAGCCCACCGCCAGGAGGTGATCGGCGGGCAGCACACAGGCCGGTTCCTTCCAGCGCGCATCCCCGAACGCCTCGATCGCTTTGAACCCGCGCCGCAGCAGGTCTTTGGCGACCGTCTGGACCATTACCCGGCCGAGCCCCTGCCCCTGGTACCCCGGCGCGATGAACGCGGTCATCAGCTGAACCGCGTCGGGGGAGACGGGACTCGTGGGGAACGCCGTAGAGCGCGGGACATAGGCCGGGGGCGCGTAGAGCACGAATCCCACGGGCACGTCGTCGACGTACACGACCCGGCCGCAGGAGCCCCAGTCCAGCAGAACGGCCGAGATCCAGGCTTCCTTCTCGAGAGCGGACTCGCCCGCCTTTACCGCGGCCTCACCGCTGACCGGGTCGAGCTCCCAGAAGACACACGACCGACAGCGTTGGGGAAGGTCCTGAAGGTTGTCCAACGTGAGCGGTACGAGCCGGCGACCCATGAAGGCTGATCCTCGCTTCCTTCGCCTGCCGCGTCGCGGGCGGCTGTGAGAGCGCTCCGTTCCCTGAGGAGACTGCCGATGAACCCACCGACCGCTCCCAGCCCCAAACCGGCGCTCACCAGTCCAGTGCGGCTCATCGTTCGCATGGCCCCTGCCTTCCTCTCAGAGGTACTGCCGGGTGGTGCGCCGTATCCGAACGCATCGTATCCACGATGCGATTCCATCGATACCGCCAGAAAGGAAAGAGCGAGCCACGTTCCGGCACACACCGGACATGGCCCGCTCCGTCGTCCACAACAGCGGCTCCCGCCGGAGGCTCAGGACTCGCTCTCCTCGGAGTCGTCCTCCAGCAGGCTCTTCTGCAGAACCGGTCCCTCGCCGGGAGCGAGTGAACCGAGGATCCGCTCAAGGTCCTCCATGGAGGCGAACTCGACGGTGATCTTCCCCTTTTTCTGGCCCAGGTCGACCTTCACCCGGGTCTCGAAGCGGTCCGAGAGCCGGGTGGCGAGCTCGGACAGCGCGGGAGAGACGCGAGCACCAGCACGCGGGCCCTTGGGCCGCTGAGCCTTCTGGGGACGCGACCCCATCAGGGTCACGATCTCCTCGACGGCCCGCACCGACAGTCCCTCGGCCACGATGCGGTGGGCGAGCCGGTCCTGCTCCTCCGAGTCCTCGACGGACAGCAGGGCCCGAGCGTGCCCCGCCGAGAGCACTCCGGCGGCGACCCGACGCTGCACCGCCGGAGAGAGCTTCAGCAGGCGCAGGGTGTTGGAGACCTGTGGGCGGGATCGGCCGATGCGGTCCGCCAGCTGGTCGTGCGTGCAGTTGAAGTCCCGCAGCAACTGGTCGTAGGCGGCTGCCTCTTCCAGCGGATTCAGCTGGGCGCGGTGCAGGTTCTCCAGCAGGGCGTCCAGGAGGAGCTTCTCGTCCTCCGTGGCGCGCACGATCGCCGGGATCGCCTCCAGCCCCGCCTCGCGGCAAGCCCTCCAGCGGCGTTCGCCCATGATGAGCTCGTAGCGGGCCGGGCCCACCTGCCGTACGACGACCGGCTGGAGGAGTCCCACTTCCTTGATGGAGGTGATGAGCTCGGCCAGCGCGTCCTCGTCGAAGACTTCACGCGGCTGCCGCGGGTTCGGCGTGATGGAGTCGAGGGGAATCTCGGCGAAGTGCGCACCGATGGGCGGCGCAGGCGTGGCGGGAGCACTGGGCTGCGCCGGTTCCTCTGTTTCACGTGAAACATTCGGCAGGGTCGCCACCTTCGCCGCGGCCACCCCCCGGTCGTTCGGCAGCACGGGTACTGCCGCGGGGGACGTGGAAGCGGCACCCCCTGCCGCAGCCTGGGCCACCGACTTCTCCGTCGGCGCAGCAGGGATCAGTGCGCCGAGACCACGGCCCAGCCCCCTCCGTCGCTCGCTCACTGAATGCCCTCCACCATGCTCGGGTCGTTCTGCTGTGCGCCGATATGGGCGTGCGTCGCGTCATAGCTGATGCCGACACCCTTCAGCGCGATCTCTCGTGCCGCCTCAAGATAAGAGAGGGCACCACTCGATCCAGGATCGTAAGTCAGGACCGTCTGGCCATAACTCGGCGCCTCGGAGATACGGACGGACCTGGGAATGCTCGTCCGCAGCACCTCGTCGCCGAAGTGAGTGCGCACCTCTTCTGCGACCTGGGACGCGAGTCGCGTCCGGCCGTCATACATGGTGAGGAGGATGGTCGACACATGCAGGGCGGGGTTGAGGTGCCCCCGCACCAGGTCGACGTTTCGCAACAACTGACCCAGGCCTTCCAGCGCGTAGTACTCGCACTGGATCGGGATCAGAACCTCCTGGCCCGCCACCAACGCATTGACCGTCAGAAGGCCGAGCGAGGGCGGACAGTCGATGAGGATGTAATCCAGCGGCTGTTCGTACGCCTGGATGGCGCGCTGCAGCCGGCTCTCTCGTGCCACCAGGGACACCAGCTCGATCTCCGCACCGGCGAGATCGATCGTGGCAGGGGCGCAGAAGAGACCCTCGACATCGGGGACCGGCTGGACGACCTCGGAGAGCGGTTTGCTCTCCACCAACACGTCGTAGATGGACGGAACTTCGGCGTGATGGTCAATGCCCAGCGCGGTGGACGCATTGCCCTGTGGGTCGAGGTCGACCACCAGAACCCGGCCACCGTGCAGGGCCAGTGACGCAGCAAGGTTGACGGTCGTCGTCGTCTTGCCCACACCGCCCTTCTGGTTGGCGACCACCATGATTCGGGTCTGCTCGGGCCGTGGCAGGCCCTCGCCGGCGCGGCCTAGAGCCTCCACCGCCAGTTGGGCAGCACGACCGATGGGAGTGTCGTCCATCGGAGGCGGTGTTTCACGTGAAACATCCGCCCCCATCGACTCGGTACGGGGACCGGGGACCGGATCGGTCATCGGTCCCGCGATGTTGGCGTCGGACCGCAAGGATTCACTCTCCTCGACTTCAGGCTCGCAATGAACAGAGCCTCCCATGTCTTCGGGGTCGTGAACCAGTGAGGCCTTCCGTTCTGTGGAGAATTCCACCTCTGTGGACAACTCGGTTCCCTCATCGAGTGACCCAAGAGGCTTACGGTCGCGGGGTTCGGCCGCAGCGCGGCCACGACTGATGATGCCGTGCAACAGTGAGCGACGTTTCACGTGAAACACGATGCACAGCCGCCGTGGCCGAACCGCCGCGACACTCCGGCTTGCGTACGTTTGGCAGCTTGTGTGGAGTACGTCTCGTCCTCAGGACGGATCAGCGTCGCCGACGGGCCCGCCCCGTGCGAGCCGCCTTGGCGCGCTTCGCCGCGAAGCGCACCCCACCGGGGCTCTCCCCGACCTCGACCCGCACGACCGTGGACATCGGATCCACCACACCCTCACCGACGTGCAGGATGGACGTCTCCACCGCACCCAGCTTGCTCAGGGCCGCCGACGCGCTCTTCAGCTCCTCCTCGGCGGCGTCGCCCTTGAGCGCGAGCATCTCCCCGTACGGCCTCAGCAGAGGGATGCCCCATGTGGCGAGGCGGTCGAGGGGCGCGACCGCTCGGGCCGTCACGACGTGGACGGGCTGGATCTTGCCCATCACCTCCTCGGCCCGGCCGCGCACGACGGTCACATGATCCAGGCCGAGCAGTTCCACGACCTCGGAGAGGAAGTTGGTACGCCGCAACAGCGGCTCCAGCAGCGTGATCTTCAGGTCCTCCCGGACCAGTGCCAGCGGGATCCCGGGGAGGCCGGCGCCCGAGCCGACATCGCACACCGTCACGCCCTCGGGCACGACCTCCGAGAGCACCGCGCAGTTCAGCAGGTGCCGCTCCCACAGGCGGGGCACTTCACGCGGGCCGATGAGACCGCGCTGCACGCCCGCCTCAGCGAGCAGCTCGGCGTACCGCACCGCATCCGCGAAGCGATCACCGAACACCTCGCGCGCCTGCTCGGGCGCGGGGGGAAGCTCCGCTGCCTCCGTCACGGGGGACCGTCCTTCCGTACCGTGTCAGCGCGTACCCGCGCCGACACCAGAACCACCAGAACTATCAGGCTGACAAAGTTCGGCCCCGCCTGCGCAACAGACGGGGCCGGGGAAGTATGGGCCGATCAGGCGGGAAGCACGACGACGAAGCGCTCCGGCTCCTCGCCCTCGGACTCGCTGCGCAGGCCCGCGGCCTTGACCGCGTCGTGCACGACCTTGCGCTCGAACGGCGTCATCGGGTCCAGCCGCACGGCCTCGCCGCTGCTCTTGGCCTCGGCGGCGGCCTTGGCGCCCAGCTCCGACAGCTCGGAGCGCTTCTGGGCGCGGTATCCCGCGATGTCGAGCATCAGCCGGCTGCGGTCACCGGTTTCGCGGTGCACGGCCAGACGGGTGAGCTCCTGGAGCGCCTCCAGCACCTCGCCGTCCCGGCCGACCAGCTTCTGCAGGTCGCGGCTGCCCGTGTCGCTGATGATCGAGACAGAGGCACGGTCGGCCTCGACGTCCATGTCGATGTCGCCGTCGAGGTCGGCGATGTCGAGCAGACCCTCCAGGTAGTCCGCCGCGATCTCGCCCTCCTGCTCCAGGCGAGTCAGGGTGTCTGCACCCTCGGCAGCGGCGGAGGTGGTGCCTTCCGTCACGGGATGGACTCCTTCTTACTTCTTGGACGGGGACTTGGGCCGCTGCGGGCCCTTGCGCTGTCCGGACTGGGCCTTGCTGCGGGTACCGCTGCCGGACTTCGCGCCGCCCTTCTTGGCAGCGGGGGCGGGCTTGGCGTCCTCGGGCGCGTCGGACTTGGTGAGCGACGTCTTCTGCTCGGACTCCTCGGCCGCCTTGGCGGCAGCGGACTGGCGCTGTGCCTTGGTCTGCCGCTTGGGCTGCTGACGCTTCGGCGTGCCGGTGGTCGGCGTACCGTCCTCGGCCTCGACAGCGACAGCGGTGTCGCTCTTGATCACGGTGCCGTCGGTCTGAGCGGCGAGGCCGGCCTTGCTGAGGCCGTTGATGAACTTGCGCTCGAACTCGTTACGGTCGCGTCCCTTGGCGACGATCGCCTTCACGATGACCTTGTCACGCCGCCGGCTGACCTTGCCGTGCGTGGTGACGTGCTTGTGGAGGCGCTCCAGGTACGAGGCCTGGGCCTTGGAACCCGGGGTCGGGTTGTTGTGGATGACGTACATCTGCTGGCCCATGGTCCACACGTTGGTGGTCAGCCAGTAGACGAGGACACCGACCGGGAAGTTGATGCCGAAGACGGCGAACATGACGGGGAAGACGTACATCAGCATCTTCTGCTGCTGCATGAACGGGGTCTTCACCGTGGTGTCGACGTTCTTCGTCATCAGCTGGCGCTGGGTGAAGAACTGCGACGCCGACATCAGGACGATCATGATGGCGGTGACCACGCGGACGTCGGTGAGGGAGGCACCGAGTGCTTCCACCTTCGACGCGCTGTCGGTGAACTTCACCGCCAGCGGCGCACCGACGATGTGCGCCTTCTGCGCGCTCTCCAGAAGGCTGGTGTTGATCACGCCGATGGTGTCGTTCGACGCGATGCTGTTGAGCACGTGGTACAGGGCGAAGAAGAACGGGGACTGCGCCAGGATGGGAAGGCACGAGGAGAGCGGGTTGGTGCCCGTCTCCTTGTACAGCTTCATCATCTCTTCGGACTGACGCTGCTTGTCGTTCTTGTATCGCTCCTGGATCTTCTTCATCTCGGGCTGGAGCGTCTGCATGGCCCGGGTCGCCTTGATCTGCTTCACGAAGAGCGGGATCAGGCAGATACGGATCAGGATCACCAGGGACACGATCGACAGGCCCCAGGCCCATCCGGTGTCGGGGCCGAAGACGGCGCCGTACACCGAGTGGAACTGGACGATGACCCAGGAGACGGGTGTGGTGATGAAGCTGAAGAGGCTGGCAATCGTGTCCACTAATCATGCTCCTTGGGCATGGGACGGTGTCTCTGCGGCCGGGCTCGAAGGACTCGGGGGACTTGTGGGAGAAGTCTGTCCTTCGATGGCCGGGTCGGCGGCGGAGGGCCCGCCCTTGCGTGCACGCCACGCGTTACGCAGCATTTCGTGCCACCGCGGGCGCTTGCGCGGCGGGACATGGTCCACACCACCCAGCGACCACGGGTTGCACCGCAGGATGCGCCAGGCCGTGAGTGCCGTTCCCTTGATGGCACCGTGCCGGTCGATGGCCGTGAAGCCGTAGTGGGAGCACGACGGGTAGTACTTGCAGACCGGCCCGAGCAGCGGACTGATCGTCCACTGGTAGAGCTTGATCAGAGCAAGCAGCGGGTACTTCATCGCGCGCCCCCTCCCAGCAGCCGCTGGAGGGCGGCGTCCAGGTCTCGGGCCAGCTGTGCATGGTCGGCGTCGCCCGCACCGGGCAGCGCTCGTACGACTACCAGGCTACCGGGGGGCAGCTGGGCGACTCGGTCGCGCATCAGGTGGCGAAGCCTGCGCTTGACTTTGTTGCGTACGACCGCACCACCCACGGCTTTGCTCACGACGAAACCCGCACGCGTCGGGGGAGCGCTCTCCCCAGGCGCATGCGGGTCCGTGGCACCGCTACGAAGGTGGACGACGAGGTGCGGGCGTCCAGCCCGGCGCCCCCGCCGTACCGCGGTCGCGAAGTCCTCGCGCCGCCTCAGCCGGTTCTCGGTGGGCAGCACGACGTCATGACCTGATCGGAATCAGGCGGACAGGTTGGCGCGACCCTTGCTGCGACGGTTCGCGAGAATCGCGCGACCGGCACGGGTACGCATCCGCAGGCGGAAGCCGTGGGTCTTCGCGCGACGACGGTTGTTCGGCTGGAAGGTGCGCTTGCTCACTCGGGGGCTCCAGAAGAAATCGGTAGTTGCGGGGTGCCGTCCTGGCTGTCACCGTGCGCCCACGAGTAGCTCGCAGTTACGCCCGTGTGCACCGCTGACCGATCACCCAAATGATCTGTGCCCATCGGAGGCAGGCGGCAGCAGCCATCGACAACTCGACCTGGTTACGGTACGCGCGGCTACGCCATCCGGTCAAACCGGCAGCCGCCCGCAGACACTTGTCCACAGGCTGGGGACAACAACTTGAACCGCAGTGGCCGCCCTGACTACCGTGACGGAACTCCGATTCGTTCCCTTATCCCTGCCCCACCCGATTTACATCCCGAGCCGTCCCAGAACCACACGTTCGTGGGACCTGTGAGAGAGCGTGCCCTGTGGCTGACGTACCTGCCGATCTTGCCGCAGTGTGGCCACGCGTATTGGAGCAGCTCCTCGGGGAGGGCCGCGGCCAGGGCGTCGAGTCCAAGGACGAGCACTGGATCCGGCGCTGCCAGCCGCTCGCGCTGGTCGCGGACACGGCCCTGCTCGCCGTACCGAACGAATTCGCGAAAGGCGTACTCGAGGGCCGCCTGGCGCCCGTCGTCAGCGAGACCCTGAGCCGCGAGTGCGGCCGCCCGATCCGGATCGCGATCACCGTCGACGACTCCGCGGGCGAGCCCCCGGCCACGACGGCGCCCCCGGCCCGCCCCCCGTCGCGGTACGAGGAGCCCGAGCCTCCGGCCGCGCGCCAGGACCGCGACGGTTACGAGGGGTACGGCCGCCACCGCGCCGACCAGCTGCCGGGAACGTCAGGCGACCAGCTCCCGCCTACGCGCGGAGATCAACTCCCCTCCGCCCGTCCCGCGTATCCGTCCGAGTACCAGCGCCCCGAACCCGGCTCCTGGCCGCGGCCGCCGCAGGACGACTACGGCTGGCAGCAGCAACGCCTCGGCTTCCCCGAGCGTGACCCGTACGCGTCACCCAGCCAGGACACGTACGGCGGCCAGGACGCGTACGGATCCCAGGACTCCTACGGATCCCATGGTTCGCACGGTTCGTCCCAGGATTCATACGGGTCCCAGGGATCGTCGCAGGACCCCTACGGATCCCAGCGATCACAGGGCTCACATGGCTCACAGGGCTCACCTGGGTCACAGCGATCCCATGGGTCACAGGACTCCTACGGATCGCATGGCTCACAGGACTCCTACGGCTCGTCCTCCCAGGACGCCTACGGCTCCCCGTCCCAGGACTACCGCCCGCAGTCCATGGAGCGCCCCTCCTACGAGGCACCGCGCTCCGACTACGACACGTCACGCCCCGACTACGACCAGCGGGACCCGGTCCGCCGTGAGCTGCCCGAGCCGCCGGCCGGCTCGGGTCATGTGCACCGGGGCGGCCCCGTCGGCCCGAACCTGCCCACGACCGGTGCGCCCGGCCCGCTGGCCGCACAGCCGGCGCCGGCGACCGGCCCGGGGGAGCCCACCGCGCGCCTGAATCCGAAGTACCTCTTCGACACGTTCGTCATCGGCGCCTCCAACCGCTTCGCGCACGCCGCCGCGGTCGCCGTCGCCGAGGCACCGGCGAAGGCGTACAACCCCCTGTTCATCTACGGGGAGTCCGGGCTCGGCAAGACGCACCTGCTGCACGCGATCGGGCACTACGCGCGCAGCCTCTACCCGGGCACGCGGGTGCGGTACGTGAGCTCGGAGGAGTTCACCAACGAGTTCATCAACTCCATCCGCGACGGAAAGGGCGACAGCTTCCGCAAGCGCTACCGCGAGATGGACATCCTGCTCGTCGACGACATCCAGTTCCTGGCGGACAAGGAGTCGACACAGGAGGAGTTCTTCCACACCTTCAACACACTCCACAACGCCAACAAGCAGATCGTGCTGTCCTCCGACCGGCCGCCCAAGCAGCTGGTCACGCTGGAGGACCGGCTGCGGAACCGTTTCGAGTGGGGTCTGATCACCGACGTGCAGCCGCCCGAGCTGGAGACGCGGATCGCGATCCTCCGCAAGAAGGCGGTGCAGGAGCAGCTGAACGCGCCGCCGGAGGTGCTGGAGTTCATCGCCTCCCGGATCTCGCGCAACATCCGCGAGCTGGAGGGCGCGCTGATCCGGGTCACGGCGTTCGCCTCGCTCAACCGGCAGCCGGTCGACCTCGGCCTGACGGAGATCGTCCTCAAGGACCTGATCCCCGGCGGCGAGGACTCCGCGCCCGAGATCACGTCCACGGCGATCATGGGCGCGACGGCGGACTACTTCGGGCTGACCGTCGAGGACCTGTGCGGCACGTCGCGTGGCCGCGCCCTCGTCACCGCCCGGCAGATCGCCATGTACCTGTGCCGTGAGCTCACGGACCTGTCGCTGCCGAAGATCGGCGCGCTGTTCGGCGGCCGCGACCACACGACGGTCATGCACGCCGACCGCAAGATCCGCAATCTGATGGCAGAGCGCCGCTCGATCTACAACCAGGTCACCGAGCTGACCAACCGCATCAAGAACGGCTGACAAGACCGGTTGTACGACGCCGAAGGGCGCTCCCGGAGCAGGTTTCCGGGGGCGCCCTTCGGCGTGGCGAGGGTCGGCCGTCGTCCGGCCGCAGCCGACCCTCGCCACGGCGAAGCCGGCCGTCGTCCTGCTGTCGGCCGCCGGCTGTTCGAATACCTGCCGGGTTACGGCCGCTCTCCACAGATTCGGTGACTTTTTCCCGTCCACACCCTGGGGACTGGGAAGTTGTCCAGACTGTGTCCACAGAGGCCTCGAGTGAAGGACCATCAGACCAGCTCAGTGGCATGTGGATTCGTGGACGAACGATCTCCACAGGCTGTGGACAGTGCGGGGATCCACAGGCTGTGCATCGAGTTGTCCACCGGCAACCCACAGGTTGAGGCCGGTTGTCCCCAGCGATCCCCAGCTTCTCCACATCGCTGTCCACTGTTCGGCAACGCGACGCGCCTCATCACCGGGTCGAGTGAAAGGCGTCACACGAAGGTGCCGGGTTGGGCTGTGGGAAAGCTGGGTAAAACTGGGGACGGCGCTGGGGAGAACTCGCCTCTCCCTGTGCACGGGGTGTGCAGAACTTTCCGTTCTCCACAGAAACCCCTGGTTGTCCACCGCCGTCACCCACAGGGCCAGTGGACAAAATTCCTGCTCTGAGCTGGGCAAACGTGGTTATCCACGGTATCCACAGGCCCTACTACTACTCCCGACTAGAGAGAGCTGGGAATTCGTTTCGAAGCGGGTCCTGTGCACAACTCGCTCTCCGGTGCCCGGCCGCCCCTCGTCACGACTTGACCCCGAAAGGCACCTACTGTCAGTGCGGTGCGTCAGACTGGTCCCCGGTGTCCTCCCCATCCCAGGGACCGTCGACACCGACACAGACGACGAGGGCCAGGCAGAGCGAGAAGCGCCGGCAACAGCAGGAGGCGGCAACAGTGAAGATCCGGGTGGAACGCGACGTACTCGCGGAGGCAGTGGCCTGGGCGGCACGCAGCCTCCCGGCCCGTCCGCCGGCGCCTGTCCTCGCCGGCCTGCTGCTGAAGGCCGAGGACGGCCAGCTGAGCCTGTCCAGCTTCGACTACGAGGTCTCCGCGCGGGTGTCCGTGGAGGCCGAGGTCGAGGAGGAGGGCACGGTGCTCGTCTCCGGCCGCCTCCTCGCGGACATCTGCCGCGCCCTGCCCAACCGCCCGGTGGAGATCTCCACAGACGGTGTACGGGCGACGGTGGTCTGCGGCTCCTCCCGGTTCACACTCCACACCCTGCCTGTGGAGGAGTACCCGGCCCTGCCGCAGATGCCGAACGCGACGGGCACCGTCCCCGGCGAGGTCTTCGCCTCCGCGGCCGCCCAGGTCGCCATCGCGGCCGGCCGTGACGACACGCTGCCCGTCCTCACCGGCGTCCGCATCGAGATCGAGGGCGACACGGTCACGCTGGCGTCCACCGACCGCTACCGCTTCGCGGTCCGCGAGTTCCTGTGGAAGCCGGAGAACCCGGAGGCCTCCGCGGTCGCCCTGGTGCCCGCCAAGACGCTGCTGGACACCGCCAAGGCCCTGACGAGCGGCGACCAGGTCATCCTGGCGCTGTCCGGCTCGGGCTCGGGCGAGGGCCTGATCGGCTTCGAGGGCGCCGGCCGCCGTACGACGACCCGCCTGCTGGAGGGCGACCTCCCGAAGTACCGCACGCTGTTCCCGACGGAGTTCAACAGCGTCGCCGTGATCGAGACCGCCCCCTTCGTCGAGGCCGTCAAGCGTGTGGCCCTGGTCGCCGAGCGGAACACCCCGGTGCGCCTCAGCTTCGAGCAGGGCGTGCTCATCCTGGAGGCAGGCTCCAGCGACGACGCACAGGCTGTGGAAAGGGTCGACGCCCAGCTGGAGGGCGACGACATCTCGATCGCCTTCAACCCGACGTTCCTGCTGGACGGCCTGAGCGCCATCGACTCCCCGGTCGCCCAGCTGTCCTTCACGACGTCCACGAAGCCCGCGCTGCTCAGCGGCAAGCCGGCGCTGGACGCCGAGGCGGACGAGGCCTACAAGTACCTGATCATGCCGGTGCGGCTCAGCGGCTGAGTTCCGACCGGTTGTCCACAGGCTGGGGGCAAACCCGCAGGTGAGGGCGTACGACTGAGCGCGTATGCCCACAGATGTGCGCGAGCGTCCGGGTTTAGGCTCGGCACGGTACGAAAGTGCCGCAACGCCACATCGGACACCTGCAAACCTAAGGAACACAACTGATGGAGCTCGGTCTCGTCGGCCTCGGCAAGATGGGCGGCAACATGCGCGAGCGGATCCGCCGCGCGGGCCACACCGTCTTCGGATACGACCGCAACCCGGACCTCGCCGATGTCCACAGCCTGCCGGAGCTTGTGGGCAAGCTCAGCGGCCCGCGTGTGGTCTGGGTGATGGTCCCGGCCGGCGAGGCCACGCAGTCCACCATCGACGAGCTCGCCGACCTGCTGGAGCCCGGTGACGTCGTCGTGGACGGCGGCAACTCCCGCTGGACGGACGACGAGAAGCACGCCGAGGAGCTGGCGGCCAAGGGCATCGGCTTCGTCGACTGCGGTGTCTCCGGCGGCGTCTGGGGCCTGGAGAACGGCTACGCGCTGATGTACGGCGGCGACGCGGAGAACGTCGCCAAGGTGCAGCCGGTCTTCGACGCCCTCAAGCCGGAGGGCGACTTCGGCGCGGTGCACGCGGGCAAGGTCGGCGCGGGCCACTTCGCGAAGATGGTCCACAACGGCATCGAGTACGCGATGATGCAGGCTTATGCCGAGGGCTGGGAGCTGCTGGAGAAGGTCGACTCCGTGACCGACGTCCGGGAGGTCTTCCGCTCCTGGCAGGAGGGCACGGTCATCCGTTCCTGGCTGCTGGACCTCGCGGTCAACGCGCTCGACGAGGACGAGCACCTGGACAAGCTCCGGGGTTATGCACAGGACTCCGGTGAGGGACGCTGGACTGTGGAAGCCGCCATCGACCACGCGGTGCCGCTGCCGGCGATCACCGCGTCGCTGTTCGCGCGGTTCGCCTCCCGCCAGGAGGACTCGCCCCAGATGAAGATGATCGCGGCGCTGCGGAACCAGTTCGGCGGCCACGCGGTCGAGAAGAAGTAACCGAGCACCGAGGGAGGTCGGCGAAACGACCATGCACGTCACGCATCTGTCGCTGGCCGACTTCCGTTCGTATCCCCGGGTCGAGGTCCCGCTCGACCCGGGGGTGACGGCCTTCGTCGGCCCGAACGGGCAGGGCAAGACCAACCTCGTCGAGGCCGTCGGCTATCTGGCCACCCTCGGCAGCCACCGCGTCTCCTCCGACGCCCCCCTGGTCCGCATGGGCGCCGAGCGCGCGATCATCCGGGCCCAGGTGCGGCAGGGCGAGCGGCAGCAGCTGGTCGAGCTGGAGCTGAACCCGGGGCGCGCCAACCGGGCCCGTATCAACCGGTCCTCGCAGGTCAAGCCGCGTGATGTGCTGGGAATCGTACGGACCGTGCTGTTCGCCCCCGAGGATCTCGCCCTGGTCAAGGGCGACCCCGGTGAGCGGCGCCGCTTCCTCGACGAGCTGATCACCGCCCGGTCCCCGCGCATGGCCGGAGTCCGCTCCGACTACGACCGGGTCCTCAAGCAGCGCAACACCCTCCTGAAGTCGGCCGCGCTCGCCCGTCGGCACGGCGGCCGCAGCATGGACATGTCGACGCTCGACATCTGGGACCAGCATCTCGCGCGCGCGGGCGCCGAGTTGCTCGCCCAGCGTCTGGATCTGATCGCTGCCGTGCAGCCGCTCGCCGACAAGGCGTACGAGCAGCTCGCCCCCGGCGGCGGCCCGGTCGCCCTGGAGTACAAGCCCTCCGCGCCCGGCGAGGCCCACACCCGCGAGGACCTGTTCGAGCAGCTGATGGCCGCGCTCGCCGAGGCCCGCAAGCAGGAGATCGAGCGGGGCGTCACCCTGGTCGGCCCGCACCGGGACGACCTGCTGCTCAAGCTCGGCCAGCTGCCCGCCAAGGGCTACGCCTCCCACGGCGAGTCCTGGTCCTACGCGCTGGCGCTGCGCCTGGCCTCGTACGACCTGCTCAGAGCCGAGGGCAACGAGCCGGTGCTGGTGCTCGACGACGTCTTCGCCGAGCTGGACACCCGCCGCCGTGAGCGCCTCGCCGAGCTCGTGGCGCCCGGCGAGCAGGTCCTGGTGACGGCCGCTGTCGACGACGACGTTCCGCATGTGCTGTCGGGGGTGCGGTTCGCCGTGTCCGAGGGGACGGTGGAGCGCGTATGACGGAGAACACACCGGAGAACGCACCCGACAGCACACCGGGGAACACAGCGGAGAGTCCGTCCGGGAAGACGCCCGGGCCCCGGTCTCCCGAGCCGTCCGGCGTGGACCTCGCGCGCGTGGCGCTCCGTGCCGCCAAGGACGCCGCACGCGCGCGTGGCGACGCGGCACAGCAGAAGAAGCAGGCGCGCCGCGGTGGACTGCGCTCCGGCGCGCGCGCCGACGGCCGCGACCCCATGGCGCTCGGCTCCGCGATCAACCGGCTGATCACCGAGCGCGGCTGGGAGGCCCCGGCCGCGGTGGGCGGGGTGATGGGCCGCTGGCCGCAGATCGTCGGCGAGGACGTGGCCAAGCACTGCGTGCCCGAGAGATACGACGAGGACGAGCACGTCCTGTCCGTGCGCTGCGACTCCACGGCCTGGGCGACGAACCTCCGGCTGCTCGCCCCGACCCTGGTGGCGCGCCTCAACGAGGACCTGGGCCACGGCACGGTGAAGATGATCAAGGTGCAGGGCCCCGGCGGGCCCCACCGCCGCTACGGCCCGCTGCGCGCCCCCGGGAGCACCGGCCCGGGCGACACGTACGGCTGACGGGCCCGATCGGCACCTGTTTCCCGCCAATCCACAGCACGTGACTGACATCACAAAAATGGGCGCCGACGGCTCGTCCGGAGCCCCGGCGCCCCTCTCTCCGCCCCACCGCACACGGTTGCGAATCGCGACCTGACTCCGAAGTAGCCAAGGGTTGACGGCCGGAAGCGCTGAGTGCCTCCGTGAGCCTCTTGGGGCCCCCATCCGCATATCGGGAGTCGGGGAAGACCGGTTGAGGGCGGCACATGCGGACTCAGGTACCGGCAAACCCCCATCAGTGTCAGTGCTACCGGTAGACTGGAAGCAATCCCGCCCCAATCGTGGGGACCGTCCGGGAAAAGCTGAGCAACGCTGATCAAGGCTTACCAACGCAACATGCCGCAGCCGCTCCGGCAACCCGCCGACGAGCCTGGCTCGTGCTGTGCCAGAAAGGGCGCTTCGTGGCCGATTCCGGCAACCCCAACGAGAACATCCCGTCCACCGAGGCCCCGGCCGGAGTCGCCGAGGCCTCCGTAACGGCGTCGTACGACGCCAGTGCCATCACCGTCCTCGAGGGTCTGGACGCGGTCCGCAAGCGACCCGGCATGTACATCGGCTCGACCGGTGAGCGAGGACTGCACCACCTCGTGTACGAGGTCGTCGACAACTCGGTCGACGAGGCGCTGGCCGGCCACGCGGACACCATCGACGTGACGATCCTCGCCGACGGTGGCGTCCGGGTCGTCGACAACGGCCGTGGCATCCCGGTGGGCATCGTCGCCTCCGAGGGCAAGCCGGCCCTCGAGGTCGTGCTGACCGTGCTGCACGCGGGCGGCAAGTTCGGCGGCGGCGGTTACGCGGTCTCCGGCGGTCTGCACGGCGTGGGTGTCTCCGTCGTGAACGCGCTGTCCTCGAAGGTCGCCGTCGAGGTCAAGACCGACGGCCACCGCTGGACGCAGGACTACAAGATGGGCGTCCCCACGGCGCCGCTCGCCAAGCACGAGGCCACCGAGGAGACCGGCACCTCGGTCACCTTCTGGGCCGACCCGGACATCTTCGAGACCACGGACTACTCCTTCGAGACGCTCTCGCGGCGCTTCCAGGAGATGGCGTTCCTCAACAAGGGCCTGCGCATCAACCTCACCGACGAGCGAGAGTCCGCGAAGGCCACCTCTGGGGCGGACGAGGCGGGCGCGGACGAGACCGCCGACGTCAAGACGGTGAAGTACCACTACGAGGGCGGCATCGTCGACTTCGTGAAGTACCTCAACTCCCGCAAGGGCGAGGCGGTTCACCCCACCGTCATCGACCTGGAGGCCGAGGACAAGGACAGGCAGCTGTCCCTCGAGGTCGCCATGCAGTGGAACAGCGGCTACACGGAGGGCGTGTACTCCTTCGCCAACATCATCCACACCCACGAGGGCGGTACGCACGAAGAGGGCTTCCGGGCCGCGCTGACCTCGCTGATCAACAAGTACGCGCGCGACAAGCGGCTGCTGCGCGAGAAGGACGACAACCTCACGGGTGACGACATCCGCGAGGGTCTGACCGCGATCATCTCGGTCAAGCTCGGCGAGCCCCAGTTCGAAGGCCAGACGAAGACGAAGCTGGGCAACACCGAGGTCAAGACCTTCGTCCAGAGGGTCGTCTACGAGCACCTGAACGACTGGCTGGACCGCAACCCGAACGAGGCCGCGGACATCATCCGCAAGGGCATCGCGGCGGCCACCGCGCGCGTGGCGGCCCGCAAGGCGCGCGACCTGACCCGTCGTAAGGGCCTGCTGGAGACGGCGTCCCTGCCGGGCAAGCTCTCCGACTGCCAGTCGAACGACCCGACCAAGTGCGAGATCTTCATCGTCGAGGGTGACTCCGCCGGCGGTTCGGCCAAGTCCGGCCGCAACCCGCAGTACCAGGCGATCCTCCCGATCCGCGGCAAGATCCTCAACGTCGAGAAGGCGCGCATCGACCGGATCCTGCAGAACCAGGAGATCCAGGCGATGATCTCCGCGTTCGGCACGGGTGTGCACGAGGACTTCGACATCGAGAGGCTCCGCTACCACAAGATCATCTTGATGGCCGACGCCGACGTCGACGGCCAGCACATCAACACCCTGCTGCTGACCTTCCTGTTCCGCTTCATGCGGCCCCTGGTCGAGGCCGGGCACGTGTACCTCTCCCGTCCGCCGCTCTACAAGATCAAGTGGGGCAAGGACGACTTCGAGTACGCCTACTCCGACCGCGAGCGCGACGCCCTCATCGAGATGGGCCGCCAGGCCGGCAAGCGCATCCGGGACGACTCGGTGCAGCGCTTCAAGGGTCTCGGCGAGATGAACGCCGAAGAGCTGCGCATCACGACCATGGACCAGGAGCACCGCGTCCTCGGCCAGGTCACCCTCGACGACGCCGCCCAGGCCGACGACCTGTTCTCGGTCCTCATGGGTGAGGACGTCGAGGCCCGCCGCGCGTTCATCCAGCGCAACGCCAAGGACGTCCGCTTCCTCGACATCTGAGTCGGTCTCAGCTGACCGCACCAGGAAGGACCTTCACCAGCAATGACCGACGAGAACACTCCCGTGACGACGCCCGAGGGTGACGCCCTGGCCATGCGCGTCGAGCCCGTCGGGCTCGAGACGGAGATGCAGCGCTCGTATCTCGACTACGCGATGTCCGTCATCGTCTCGCGTGCGCTGCCGGACGTCCGCGACGGCCTCAAGCCCGTCCACCGCCGCGTGCTGTACGCCATGTACGACGGCGGCTACCGCCCCGAGCGCGGCTTCTACAAGTGCGCCCGCGTCGTCGGCGACGTCATGGGCAACTACCACCCGCACGGCGACTCCTCCATCTACGACGCCCTCGTGCGTCTCGCCCAGTCGTGGTCGATGCGCATGCCGCTCGTCGACTCCAACGGCAACTTCGGCTCCCCGGGCAACGACCCGGCGGCGGCCATGCGGTACACCGAGTGCAAGATGGCGCCGCTGTCGATGGAGATGGTCCGTGACATCGACGAGGAGACCGTCGACTTCACGGACAACTACGACGGCCGCTCCCAGGAGCCGACCGTCCTGCCGGCCCGCTTCCCGAACCTGCTGATCAACGGCTCGGCCGGGATCGCGGTCGGCATGGCGACCAACATCCCGCCGCACAACCTGCGCGAGGTGGCCGCCGGCGCCCAGTGGTACCTGGAGAACCCCGAGGCCTCGCACGAGGAGCTCCTGGACGCGCTCATCGAGCGCATCAAGGGCCCGGACTTCCCGACCGGTGCGCTCGTCGTCGGCCGCAAGGGCATCGAGGAGGCGTACCGCACGGGCCGCGGCTCCATCACCATGCGCGCGGTCATCGAGGTCGAGGAGATCCAGAACCGCCAGTGCCTGGTGGTCACGGAACTGCCGTACCAGGTCAACCCGGACAACCTCGCCCAGAAGATTGCCGACCTGGTGAAGGACGGCAAGGTCGGCGGCATCGCGGACGTCCGTGACGAGACGTCGTCCCGCACGGGCCAGCGGCTCGTCATCGTGCTCAAGAGGGACGCGGTCGCCAAGGTCGTCCTCAACAACCTCTACAAGCACACGGATCTGCAGACGAACTTCGGCGCCAACATGCTGGCGCTGGTGGACGGCGTGCCGCGCACGCTCTCGCTCGACGCGTTCATCCGCCACTGGGTGACGCACCAGATCGAGGTCATCGTCCGCCGTACGAAGTTCCGCCTGCGCAAGGCCGAGGAGCGGGCGCACATCCTGCGCGGTCTGCTGAAGGCCCTGGACGCGATCGACGAGGTCATCGCGCTGATCCGGCGCAGCGACACCGTCGAGATCGCGCGCGGGGGCCTGATGAGCCTCCTGGAGATCGACGAGATCCAGGCCAACGCCATCCTCGAGATGCAGCTGCGCCGACTGGCCGCCCTGGAGCGCCAGAAGATCGTCCAGGAGCACGACGAGCTCCAGGCGAAGATCACCGAGTACAACGAGATCCTGGCCTCCCCGGTCCGTCAGCGGGGCATCGTCAGCGCCGAGCTGGCCGCGATCGTCGAGAAGTACGGCGACGACCGCAAGACCAAGCTGATCCCGTACGAGGGCGACATGTCCATCGAGGACCTGATCGCCGAGGAGGACATCGTCGTCACGGTCACCCGGGGCGGCTACATCAAGCGCACCAAGACCGACGACTACCGCGCCCAGAAGCGCGGCGGCAAGGGCGTCCGCGGTACGAAGCTCAAGGAAGACGACATCGTCGACCACTTCTTCGTGTCCACGACGCACCACTGGCTGCTGTTCTTCACGAACAAGGGCCGCGTCTACCGCGTCAAGGGCTACGAGCTGCCCGACGCCGGCCGGGACGCGCGCGGCCAGCACGTCGCGAACCTGCTCGCCTTCCAGCCCGACGAGGCGATCGCCGAGATCCTGGCGATCCGCGACTACGAGGCGGTTCCGTACCTCGTTCTCGCCACCAAGGCCGGACTTGTGAAGAAGACGCCTCTGAAGGATTACGATTCGCCGCGTTCCGGCGGTGTGATCGCGATCAACCTCCGTGCGCAAGAGGACGGTTCGGACGACGAACTGATCGGAGCCGAGCTCGTCTCGTCGGACGACGATCTGCTTCTGATCAGCAAGAAGGCACAGTCGATCAGGTTCACCGCCTCGGACGAAACCCTGCGCCCCATGGGCCGTGCCACCTCGGGTGTCAAGGGCATGAGCTTCCGCGAGGGCGACGAGCTGCTCTCGATGAATGTTGTTCGACCCGGTACGTTCGTGTTCACTGCCACCGACGGCGGGTACGCGAAGCGGACCAACGTCGACGAGTACCGCGTCCAGGGCCGCGGCGGCCTCGGCATCAAGGCCGCCAAGATCGTGGAGGACCGTGGATCTCTCGTCGGCGCGCTGGTGGTCGAGGAGACCGACGAGATCCTCGCCATCACGCTGGGTGGCGGTGTGATTCGTACGCGAGTCAACGAGATCAGGGAAACCGGCCGTGACACCATGGGCGTCCAACTGATCAATCTGGGCAAGCGCGATGCCGTCGTGGGCATCGCACGCAACGCCGAGGCGGGACGCGAGGCGGAAGAGGTCGACGGCGACGTGGTCGTCGACGAGACCGCCGATGGTGCCGCGACCGCCGGCACGGACGAGGGTGAGGCGCCCTCGGCCGAGTAGCACGAGGAGTGAGTCAGCGTGAGCGGAGCCACGGGCGCCGGACCGACCGGAACCCCGAAGGGTACGGAGACGGACGACGGCGGCCGTGGCTCCGCCGCGCGTGCGGCGGATCCGCACACGACCAACCTGAAGGCGATCAAGTCCCCGACCAAGGACTCGTCTGACAGGCATGAATCACAGGGGGGAACTGTGACGGACACCAGAGGTCCGCAGACCCAGCAGAACACCGCTGGAGCGGGCCCGTCCGCCTCCGGCGCCCAGCGGCAGCCCGAGCCGGCCGCGCAGGAGAAGGGCGCCGCGCAGACGGCCTCCCCCCTGCCGGGGGAACGGCAGACACAGCAGCAGGCGGGGCCGTACCACCCGCCGCAGGCCTACCCGGCGCAGCCGGCGGCGGCCGGTGCGGGAGCCGGTGCCGCCGCCGCTGCCGTGCGGCGTCCGCGTACCGGTGCGCGCACCACGCCGCGCGTCCGCAAGGCCCGCCTGCGGGTGGCCAAGGCCGACCCGTGGTCGGTGATGAAGGTCAGCTTCCTGCTCTCCATCGCCCTGGGCATCTGCACGATCGTGGCGGCCGCGGTGCTGTGGATGGTGATGGACGCGATGGGCGTCTTCTCCACGGTCGGCGGCACGATCTCCGAGGCGACCGGCTCCAACGAGTCCAACGGCTTCGACCTCCAGGCCTTCCTGTCGCTGCCCAACGTCCTGATGTTCACGTCGGTCATCGCGGTCATCGACGTCGTCCTGGCGACGGCCCTCGCGACGCTCGGCGCGTTCATCTACAACCTGTCCGCGGGCTTCGTGGGCGGTGTGGAGCTGACCCTCGCCGAGGACGAGTAGCCCTCCCGGCGATGGATGTCGGTGTCCCGACAACCGATTTTGGGACTGCCCATGTCGTGCGCTAATCTTCAGGGGTCAGCGCGCGGGACACACACCGCAGAGCGCGGCGGGGCTATAGCTCAGTTGGTTAGAGCGCATCCCTGATAAGGATGAGGCCACAGGTTCAAATCCTGTTAGCCCCACCAGCGAAAAGACCCCCGGTCCACTTGGGCCGGGGGTCTTTGACGTCCACGGCTGACACCAGCCGGCCCGTCCGGCGCTTACCTCGCAGGTAATCGCGGCGCACGGAGCGCCTGGCTACGTTCAAGGCGTCGTACCGGAGCGAACGAAGGAAGCGGACGTGCCCGCATATGGCTTTGCGCACCTACGTGACCGCCGTCACCACCCTGACATCCTGGAGTACCTGGAACGCATCCAGGACACCCTCGACCCGTTCCATGGCCGTTTCCTGATCCACGGCCCGCCGACCGAGGTGGTGGAGGGGAGCTGGCCGGGCAGCATGGTGCTGATCGAGTTCCCCGGCCTGGCCGAGGCCCGCGCCTGGTACGCGTCCCCCGCGTATCAGGAGATCCTGCGGCTGCGGACCGACCACATCGACGGGGACGTCGTGCTGGTCGAGGGCGTCGGCCCTGGATACGACCCGCGTGAGCGTGCGGAGAAACTCAGGGGATTCCTGAGGCCGCTGTGACGCCTGCTGACGCTCCGGCGCTTCTTCAGTGAGGCCGGCCGGCCTCCCGGAGCATTCCCTTGGGGGAACCTTGACGAGAAGCACCATGCCCAGACGCGTCCTGGCCCGGACGGTGGGCGTAGTCGCGGCGCTGGCCGTCGCCCTCGCGGTCGCGCCGCTGGCGGGCACCGCGCAGGCCTACGGCGCGGCGACGGGAACGCTGAGCTTCAGCGGTGACGCGGGTGAGCCCATATCCGGCGGTCAGTCGTACGCGTACACGGCCGGAGCGGTCCAGATGTTCGACGTCCAGGGCAGCACGGACGGGAACAGCCTCACCGTCGCCGTCGACGCGGAGCAGGGCACGCTGTGGCGTCTCATCGTCGCCGCCCCGGATGGCCAGAAGCTGACCGAGGGTACGACGTACACCGGGGCGAAGCAGTGGCCCGACGCCCAGCCGGAGGATCCGGAACTGGTGTTCAGCGGGATCGCCAACGGGACCGAGAAGGGGTGCAACACCACCTCCGGTTCCTTCACCATCGAGCACATCGCCTTCGGCCCCTACGGCTACGTCAGCGAGCTCGACGCCACCTTCGAGCAGTACTGCAACGGCTCGGCGGTGCCTCTACGCGGCGCGGTGCACGCGGTCATGCCCGAGCCCCCGGCCGAACTCGCCATGGGGATGACCCTCGACCCCGAGGGCACGGCGGAGGTCCCCGAGGGACGGATCACCGTCGGCGGCACCGTGACGTGCAACAAGCCCGCGAGCGTCTCGCTCGCCGGCCAGGTCTTCCAGATCCAGAAGAAGGGGGCACCGGGCGCGTCCTACCAGACGACCGTGGTCTGCACCCCGGGTGCGCCCGTCCCGTGGTCGGTCAGCCTGACCAGCCAGGAGCCCGGCACCTCGTTCCAGCCCGGTACCGCGACGATGCGCAGCAGGGCCAGGGCGGATGACCGGGACTACCCGGTGACGGTCGACACCGGACAGCAGGAGTCACAGATCACGCTCTCCAAGGGCTGATCGCCGTCGAAGAAGGCCCGGTGGCTCCTCGGAGCCGCCGGGCCTGTACGCGCGTCGCCGGGAGGTTCCGGTGATCTCAGCGCTGCAGCGGCGTGAGATGGTCCGCCGGGTCGCCGTCACCGTCGGCGTCGGTGTCGTCGTCGGAGCAGTCGGAGGTGGGTGACGCCGTCGTGTCCGCGAGCGGGCGGTGCCGGCAGCTGGGGGACTTTCCGTGGGCCTCGGCGTGGATACGCTGCTTCATCGTGGGGGGCAGGGCCTTGGCGTAGGACAAGGACCAGGGGACGGTCGCCGCCGGTGCCGTCCGCTGCTGCGGGATGAGCGCGCTGTTGCGCTTCTGCTCGGCCTGCGGTACCGCCGCCGCGGCGGTCGCGGTGACGAATCCGAGCGCCGTGCACAGCGCGAGGAAGGCGGTGACGATGGCGGTCCACAGCTTCATGACCTTGCTCCGGGCCATAACCCCTCACTTTCGGGTTGGGCGATTTGCGTACTTTCCTCATGATGTGTATGGGGGGCGAGAAGTGGTGGACCGACGCCCGTGGCGCGTCGATGTTCAGATGAACACCACCCGGATGGACGCAAGAGGGGCGAAAAGCTGAGGAAGGAGGAGAAGAGCGGTCGAAGTAACCGTCCGTCGGCGTGTGATCACTCTCCGGCCGGATCGCTGGACTCCGCTTCTATCGCGGTTTCCCGGGCGGGAGTTGAGGTCCGACTCAGGTCACCGATCGGTATCGGTCGGTGTGTATAGTCGGGCGCCAGAGGTCCCCTACGTCAAGGAAAGACGAGGTCGCGCGGTGAAGAAGCTTCTCCTGGTCGCACTGGCCGCCATCGGCGGGCTCCTCGTGTACCGCCAGATCCAGGCGGATCGCGCCGAGCAGGATCTGTGGACGGAGGCGACTGACTCCGTGCCCACGGGTTCGTGAGTCACGACATCCCAAAGCGAGTACACCCCGGCCGCCTCGCGGTCGGGGTTTCGTGTGTTTGGGCGGACGGCGGGGCGGTGGACGCGGCGGCGGGGCAGGATGGGCCACGGTTCCACGGTTGGTGGACGCACGGCGGTTCTGCGGTCCGGTGACGTGAGGGGTGGCGCGTGAGGGGACGGTGTCGTACGGCTCGGAGGCGTGCGGCCTGGGGGCGAGCGGGTGTGTGGCGCGGTCGTCGCGGTCGGCGTCCGTCGGTGGTCGTGCGCCTGGGCGCCGTGGCGGTGGTGCTGGGGACGACGGCTGTCGTGGTGCCCGGACAGGCCGCCCTGGCCGCCGCCGGGGCGTCCGGTACGGCGCAGTCGCCGAGCCCGTACGCCTTCGCCGGTGACGCCCGGAGCATCAAGGGGGCGAGGAGCACCGCCGACGCCGTGGCGCTGACGCCCGGCACGACCTACAAGAGCTCACTCCCGAGCAGCGGCAAGGTCAGCTACCGCCTCCAGCTGGACGCCACGTCGAACGCGTACGTCTCCGTCACCGCCGTCCCCTCCCCCGGCAGCACCGTCTCGGTCATCGACGGGCTCCAGGTGTCCGTGGAGGACGACGACGGCACCCCCTGCTCCAGCGATGTCACGACTTTCGGCGCCGCCCGCAGCCCACACCCGATCGCGGCGTGGGGCCGGCGCGAGATCTCGCCCACCAAGCCGTTGTGCCGGGAGGCCGGAACCTACTACGTGTCCGTCGAGCGCGCCGACCCGAAGGGCGAGGGCTCCTCGCCCGACGCCTGGGACCTGGAACTCGTCGCCATGACGGAGCCCGGGACGGAGAAGACCGGGCCGACCAGCGCACCCGAGGTGTGGAACTCCGCCTCGCCCCAGCCGCTTCAGGAGGAGGCCGAGAACCGCCGGGGCGGTGCGGGGTTCGCCGCGGCGACCCCGCTGGACCAAGGAGTCTGGCGGGACGACATCCGGCCCGGCCAGACCCTCTTCTACGAGGTGCCGGTCGACTGGGGCCAGCAGCTCCATGTCACCGCCGACCTGGGCAGCACGGCCTCCGGAGGCACCGGCTACACGTCCGACGCGCTGGACCTGGCCCTGTACAACCCGGCGCGCGGCCCCGTCGCGGACGTGGGCGTCGGCTACAACGGCGGCCAGAAGTCCGGCAGCCTGCCTCCCCTGCCGCCGGTCGACCACGCCAACCGCTACGCCGTCATCAAGCAGGTCGGTGCGATGCGCTTCGCCGGCTCCTACTACCTCGTCGCGCACCTCGCGAAGAGCGTCGCCGACAGCTTCGGGGACGGGCCGTTCCCGATGACCCTGCGGGTCCGGGTGAGCGGTCAGCCGCGCAGCGGTCCCGACTACGTGGGGGAGTCCGAGCCGCAGGGCGTCTTCGAGGTGTCGGACGAGGACCGGGAGGCCGCGGCCGAAGGCGTGGCCGGGGGTGACGACACCGCGATGCGGGTCGTCGCCGTGGGCGGCATCGGCACCGGGAGCGCGCTGCTGGTGGGGCTCGGGGTGTGGACCGTGGTGGCTCGGCGCAGGAGCACCGGGTGAGGCTCTCTGAGGTCCAGGAGGGTTCAGATGCGGGCCAGGGCCCAGAACTCTACGGCGTAGCAGGCCAGGGCGAGGAGCAGGAGCGGGACCGCCACCTTGGCCGGCGGGCCGGGGCGGCGGGGACGGCGTGCCCGGTGCCGTGAAGTGCCCTGGCCGGGCGGAGTCCCTTGTCCGGGCGGCGGGGCATGCGGGGTCGGGCTCTGCGTGGTGTACGGGGCTGTTGAGGTGTGGGTGAGCTGCTGTGTTGCCGGGGGCAGCGGCTGACTGGGATAGCCCGCGTGGTGCGGGTGTGCCGGAGGCGCCGGGTGCGAGGGCGACCGCGGGTGTGTGGGGTCGTAGGGGGAGTAGAGGGCGTGCTGGGGTGAGGCCTGCGCTTGTGCTTCTGCCTGTGCCTGTGCCTGTGCGGCATGGTCCGGTGTGGGGGAGCCGGTGCCCGTGGCCTGTGGCGGCGGCAGGTGGAAGCTGCCGGTGTCCGACATGGAGGGCGGCTGGGCGGGAGTGGCCGGCGGGGCGGTGTCCTGGCCGGGGCCGGGCCGTAGGACCGCGGCGTCCGGGCCTTGCCGCGAAACCGGCGCGTCCGTTCCCGAGGGGGCCGGGGCGTCCTGCCGGGACCGCGGCTCGTCAGCCGGACGGTACCGCTCGTTCGTCGCCGGGCCGACCGGTTCGCCCTCTCTCGGCGGCAGACCCCGCGCTCTCTCCAGCGGGCCGTCCGGCGCGAACCCCGGGGGCAGCGGGCCGAGTTGGTCGAAGATCTCGATCAGTTCGTCGTCCGGGCCGGGCTCGGGCAGGAGCTCCGCGGCGGCGGCGAGCGCCTTGCGCGCCCCCGTGGCCGTACGGAACCGGGCCTGCGGGTCCGGCTGGAGCAGCATGGCCACCACCTGCCACAGCGGCTCCGGGATGCCCTTGGGCGCACCGGGAGTCCCGTGCTCGGCGAAGTACTGGATGAGCGCCTTGCTGTCCGGCTTGGCGCCCTCCAGCAGATACAGCGCGACCAGGCCTACGGCGAACAGGTCGGCGGGGAAGTCCGGCTCCGCGCCCATCATCTGCTCGGGCGCGAGATAACCGGGCGTCCCCACCACGAGGTTGGTCTCGGTCAGGCGGGGCTCGCCCAGCCGCATCGCGATGCCGAAGTCGGACAGCCGCAGCCGCGGCCGGCCCGTGCCGGTGGCTTCCAGCAGGATGTTGGCGGGTTTGACGTCACGGTGCACCACGTCCTCCGCGTGGACCGCGGCCAGGCCCGCCAGCAGCTGGTCGAGCAGCGTGCAGACGAAGGCCGGCGGCAGAGGCCCGTAGTCCCCGACGAGGTGGACCAGTGAGCCGCCCGCGACCAGGTCCATGGTGAACAGGACCTTGTCGTCGTCGGCGGCCCAGCTGGTCGGGGCGAGCACATGGGGATGGTCGATCCGCAGTGCCTGTTCCCGGACGAAGCGCAGCAGCGAGTGCGCGTCGCTCTGGAGCAGGACCTTGGCGGCAACATAGCGGCGGCGGCGGTGGTCCCAGGCACGCCAGACGGCGCCGACCCCTCCGCGCCCGATCGGATCGACCAGTTCGTACCGGCCGGCGAACACCTCACCCATGGCTGTACGTCGCTCCTCCCCCTGTGGTCTCCCCCCTTGCTTCCCCCTCGACGAGCGTGACGACTCCCCGACGGGCGAAACGACTCCCTGCGCCCCCCATGACTCCCCCGAGACTCTCCCGATGAGTGATACACGTCCCCCTCGCGTCGAACGGTCCCCCGTACGGCACACGCCCCCTCGTGTCCGCCCGTACCGTGACGCAGCCCTCGTCACCTCACCCGATGCCCGGTGCCGAACCCCCTTCGGCGGCCGGGCGACGGGTCAGTTCTGGTGGGACTGGTAGTGCGCGACCGCGTCCGACGTGCGGCCGGCGCCGTACACCCGGAGGAACTCGGCCAGCTCCGGGTGGGTCGGGGCGAGCGTCTCCGCGGCGTCGATGATGTCACCCGCCGCCGCCACCGAGCGCAGCAGCGACTGGATCTCCCGGACGACCCGCTTGACCGTGGGCGCCCCCGAACTGCTCGTGGTCTGCGTGGTGTTGCTGAGCACCGAGCCCCCCTGTGACTTCTTGATCTCCTCCATGCGCTCCGTGGCCTCGGCCGCGCTCACGCTGCCGTCCGCGACCTGCCCCGCCAGGTCCTGAAGCAACTGCACCCGCTGCACCACAGCGGGGTTGCCGATCTTCGCCCGCTGGCCGCTCATGAGCTGCGACAACATCGGTGCGGACAGTCCCAGAACCCCCGCGAGACGAGCCTGGTTGAGACCAAGATCGTCGATGAGCCTACGGAAGAGCGCCCCCAGCGGCTCCCCGTACCAGTTCCGCTGCAGTTCCCGCGCTCTTGCGGTGGCTTCCTGCTGTGCGGCGTCCATTGCGTCTCCCCATCGCTTCCCCAAGTACGGCGGTTCGCGGTAGCGAACCACGCCGAGCATCTTACGGAGAGTGGTCGGCGACGGGGACCCCCAATCCTTTTGCGGAATCATGGGGGTGACCCGGTACTCTGGTCTCCGACGCCCGCCGGGACAAGATTTTCTCCGGGCGGACGTTCCTCTTCCGGGGCCTTAGCTCAGTTGGTAGAGCGCTGTCTTTGCATGGCAGATGTCAGGGGTTCGACTCCCCTAGGCTCCACTCTCAACCCCTCCGAACTGCGGAAACGTGGTTCGGGGGGCTTTCGTTTCACGTGAAACAGCGCGGCGGGGCGGGAGACTCGCAGGCTCGGACGTCCGAGCCTCAAGTCTCCCGCCCCGCCGCGCTATTCGATCCGGTGGCCGTCAGGGACGGTCGTCGGGCTTGGTGGCCTCGTCCTCGGCCTGCTTCGCCTCGACCTCCGGGTCCAGAACGGACTGGCCACTGCCGTCCACGGAGGACAGACGGCCCGACTCGGGAACCTCCGTCGCGGCGGGCGGCTCCACCAGCCAGTCCGGGTTGGCCTGCTTGTCCCACCACTTCCACGCCGCGAAGGCACCGCCCGCGAGGGCGCCCAGAACGACCAGCGTCTTCATGGCCCGGCCGGCCCTCGCCCGCCGTTCCTGCCTGCGGATCAGCTTCTGGACCTCCTTCGACGAGACCTGACCGCGCAGCGCGGCCATCGCGGCCACACTCCGGGCGGCGGCCTCGCTCGTGACGGGCACGGCCGCGGCCACCGCCTGCTCGAGCCTCGGCCTGGAGTACTCCGCCGCCTGCCGGGCGGCCTTGCGCGTGCGGACGGCGGCCTCATGGGCGGCCTGGTCGACCTTCGGCGGCACATGCGTGCGGGCCTGCTCCAGATACGGCTGCACATGGGCGCCGTACTGGACGCGCGCCTGCCCGGCGGCCTGCGTCACCTTGGGCGCTAGCCGTACGCGTGCCTCGTGTGCGTAGTGCGCGGCCCTGTCCTTGGCCGTGTCGGCGTAGGGCGCCACCACTTCCGCGGCGTGCAGCACGCTGTCCTTCGCCGAACCAGTCGCGGCGCGCACGCTGTCGATGCGGGTCACGGGTTCCTCCTCCTCGGTGGCGTACGGTATTTCGACTTTCCACCCTTTTACGGATCATGCCTCCCGGCGCACCACCAGGCATGCGCGGGCGGGCATCCGGGTCACGGGAGCCGGCTCCGGGTCACCTCCGGTCGAAAACCGATCAAGAGCGGACCGAACACTGATGGGGAGCCGATCACCTGCAATAGCGGATGAATAGGGTTCAACAGGAGCTTGTCGTCGACAATGCCACGGATCGCCGCCGCGCGCCCCCGCCCCGGGACTAGTCGACTGGTTTTCCGCAAGCGATCGACCCGGTTTACCTCCCATGAACCGAGGTCGGGCGACGCGGAGCCCCGTCCATGCGAGGATCAGGGAGTCACAGAAAGACAACGGAAGGCAGATCGTGGCTGAGCAGCTCTACGCCACCCTGAAGACCAACCACGGCGACATCGAAGTCCGGCTTCTGCCGAACCACGCCCCCAAGACGGTCAAGAACTTCGTCGAGCTCGCCCAGGGCGAGCGGGAGTGGACCCACCCGGAGACGGGCCAGAAGACCACGGACAGGCTCTACGACGGCACGGTCTTCCACCGGGTGATCAGTGGCTTCATGATCCAGGGCGGTGACCCGCTGGGTAACGGCACCGGCGGCCCCGGCTACCAGTTCGAGGACGAGTTCCACCCGGACCTGCGCTTCGACAAGCCGTACCTGCTGGCGATGGCCAACGCCGGCCCGGGCACCAACGGCTCGCAGTTCTTCATCACCGTCTCCCCGACGGCGTGGCTGAACCGCAAGCACACCATCTTCGGCGAGGTCACCGACGCGGCCAGCCAGAAGGTCGTGGACACCATCGCCACGACCCAGACGAACCCGCGCACCGACCGCCCGCTCAACGACGTGGTCATCGAGTCGGTCGTCATCGAGAACCGCTGAGACCCGCCGAGTGCCGAAGCCCTCGCAGGGAACCAATCGCCCCGCTCGTCCGTAAAGATGAGCGGGGCGGGCTTTTCTCTCACGACCAAGGGGATCCCATGGACGACCAGGCTGCGGGCAGCCCGCAGGACGCCCACAGCGTCCCCATGTGCTACCGCCACCCGGACCGCGAGACGGGCATCCGCTGCACCCGCTGCGAGCGCCCGATCTGCCCCGAGTGCATGGTCAACGCCTCCGTCGGCTTCCAGTGCCCCGAGTGCGTCCGCAGTGGCTCCGGCACCGGTCACGCGCCCACGGCCGCCATGCCCCGGACGATCGCCGGCGGCACCCTCCACGCTGATCCCCGCCTGCTGACCAAGATCCTCATCGGGATCAACCTGGTCGTCTTCATCGCCATCCAGGCCCATGAGTCGCTCGCGACCGATCTCGCCCTGGTCGGCGCCTGGCCGCCCGCGCCCTTCACGCCCACCCAGGGAGTGGCGGGGGGCGAGTGGTACCGCATGGTGACGTCGATGTTCACGCACCAGGAGATCTGGCACATCGGGTTCAACATGCTCAGCCTCTGGTGGCTCGGCGGCCCACTCGAAGCGGCCCTCGGCCGTGTGCGCTATCTCGCGCTCTACTTCATCTCCGGACTCGCGGGCAGCACCCTGGCCTATCTGCTGGCCTCCCCGAACACGGCGACACTGGGTGCCTCCGGCGCGATCTTCGGCCTGTTCGGCGCCACGGCCGTGCTGATGCGCCAGCGCAATTACGACATGCGGCCCATCATCGCGCTGCTCGTGATCAACCTGATCTTCACGTTCAGCCCGGGCTTCAACATCTCCTGGCAGGCCCACATCGGTGGCTTGGTCGCCGGTGTCGTCGTCGGATACGCCATGGTCCACGCCCCGCGCGAGCGACGTGCCCTGATCCAGTACGGCACGTGTGCGCTGGTCCTCGCCGTGGTCATCCTGTTGACCCTGTTGAGGACGTCCCAGCTCAGCTGAGCGCGAGCGTTGTCCACAGCGGGTGGCGGATCTTGTGCATAGGGTGCGGGAACACCTGTGCCCCCTGACACTGACCAGCGTTTCCGCAGATCAGGCAGGGGGCGAACAAGTTTTCGAGTCGCAGTACTTCCGTCATACCGGCGTCAACACTCAACGAGTTATCCACAGATCGTCGTTTCTTTTCCACCTGTGGAAAACCGCTGTGGATAACTCAGTGAACAACCCTGGGCAGAACTGCGTTCACCTGCGGGTGGCCGCTACTTCCACTGGGTCGAGACACCGAATCCGGCGGCGATGAAGCCGAAGCCGACCACGATGTTCCAGTTGCCCAGCGAGTCGATGGGCAGCGACCCGTCGGTGACGTAGAAGACGACGATCCAGGCCAGGCCGATGAGGAACATGGCCAACATGACGGGCGCGACCCAGGCACGGCTGTTCAGCTTGATGGCGGTCGTCTGCTTCGCAGGCGGCGGCGTGTAGTCGGCCTTCTTGCGGATACGTGACTTCGGCACGAGGGTCTCTCCTGTCGATGCGCTGCGTGGCCGCGCAGGTAACTGGGTCGGTCTCGGGGCAGCGTGAGGGGACTCTGAGTGCTCCCCCGGGCGTCCGTTAGCGTAGTGCTTCCGTGGCGCCGAAGGAGATAAGGGTACGTTGAGCAATTCTGCCGACTCCCCCGGGACGGGATCCACCCCTGAGCGCGCGCGGCGTTTCCGGCCCGTGCGGATCCTCACGGCGGCCGTCTTCGCTCTCGCGGGGCTCATTTTCTTCACCAGCTTCAACACCGCCAAGGGCACCGACATCCGCACGGACGCCTCGCTGCTGAAGCTGTCCGACCTCATCCAGGAGCGCAGCCGGGAGAACGGCGCGCTGGACGAGACCAACGGGACCCTGCGCAAGGAGATAGAGGCGCTCGCCGAGCGCGACGACGGCAGCACCAAGGCGGAGGACGACAAGCTCGCCGCCCTGGAGAAGCGCGCCGGCACGCAGAAGCTCACGGGCGAGTCGCTCACCGTCACGCTCAACGACGCCCCGCCGGACGCCACCGCCAAGCTGCCCGGTTATCCCGAGCCGCAGCCCGACTACCTGGTCATCCACCAGCAGGACCTCCAGGCCGTGGTGAACGCGCTGTGGCAGGGCGGGGCCAAGGGCATCAAGGTCATGGACCAGCGGCTGATCTCCACCAGCGCCGTGCGCTGCGTGGGCAACACCCTGATCCTCCAGGGCCGCGTCTACTCACCGCCCTACAAGATCACGGCGGTCGGCGACCCGGACAAGCTGCAGAAGGCGCTCGCGGCGTCCCCGGCGATCCAGAACTACATGGTCTACGTCAACGTCTACGGGCTCGGCTGGAAAGTCGAGGAGAACGGGCCGGTGACTCTTCCCGGCTACTCGGGCACAGTGGATCTGCACTACGCGAAGCCTGTGGAGTAGCAGCCTGGCCGGGGGAGCCGCCGGTGCGTGTGATCGTCAGGACCGTCAGCGAACTGTGCATCACCGTCGGCGGCGTGATCGTGCTGTTCGTGGTCTACGTGCTGTTCTGGACCGGCGTGAAGGCCGACGACGTCATGGAAGACCAGGTCGAACTGCTCCAGGAGCAGTGGGCGAAGTCGAGCGCGCCTCCCGCGGCGGCCGGCTCCTCCACCGCGAACACCACGGGCCCGCCGAAACCCGCGCCCTACGCCAAGGGCAAGCCTTTCGCGATCATGTACATCCCGCGTCTTGGTTTCACGTGGAACAAGCCGGTGCTCGAAGGCACGGCCACCGGCACCCTGAAGAAGGGCCTGGGCCACTACGCGGAGACCGCCCAGCTCGGTCAGAAGGGGAACTTCGCGGTCGCCGGCCACCGCCGCACCCACGGCGACCCCTTCAAGGACTTTCCCCAGCTGAGGCGGGGTGACGCCGTGGTGCTGACCGACGGCACGACCTGGTTCACGTATCGGATCGACAAAGGCCCGTACAAAACAGTGCCCTCCGACATCGAGGTGATCGATCCTGTCCCACGTACATCCGGGTACACGCGTGCGGGCCGGTATCTGACGCTGACCACGTGCGAACCGGAGTGGGGGCACAGTCATCGGCTGATCGTCTGGGCGCACCTGGACTCCACACAGCCTGTGGAGGCAGGGAAACCTGAGGCGTTGCGCCGTTAGTCTGGTGGCTGTACGGCGTGGGTCTGGTGCCGTGGTACGACGGAAGGGACGGCATGTACGGCTGGATCTGGCGGCATCTGCCGGGGAACACGTGGGTGAAGGCGCTGATCTCACTCGTCCTGGTCGTGGCCGTGGTCTACGTCCTCTTCCAGTACGTCTTCCCGTGGGCGGAACCGCTGCTGCCCTTCAACGATGTGACGGTGGACAACCAGTGAGCGCGCGCATTCTCGTCGTCGACAACTACGACAGCTTTGTCTTCAACCTGGTCCAGTACCTGTACCAGCTGGGCGCCGAGTGCGAGGTCCTGCGCAACGACGAGGTGTCGACGGCGCACGCCCAGGACGGCTTCGACGGTGTCCTGCTCTCCCCGGGCCCGGGCACCCCGGAGCAGGCGGGCGTCTGTGTCGACATGGTCCGGCACTGCGCCGCCACGGGCGTCCCGGTCTTCGGTGTCTGCCTCGGCATGCAGTCGATGCAGGTGGCGTACGGCGGGGTCGTGGACCGTGCGCCCGAGCTGCTGCACGGCAAGACCTCGCCGGTCGAGCACACCGGCCGGGGTGTCTTCGCCGGCCTGCCCTCGCCCTTCACGGCGACGCGCTACCACTCGCTGGCCGCCGAGCCCGCGACGGTCCCGGCCGAGCTGGAGGTCACGGCCCGGACGCACGACGGGATCGTCATGGGTCTGAGGCATCGCGAACTCCCGGTCGAGGGAGTGCAGTTCCACCCCGAGTCGGTGCTGACCGAGCACGGGCACCTGATGCTGGCCAACTGGCTGGTGGAGTGCGGGGACCAGGGCGCGGTGGCGAGGTCGGCCGGGCTCGCCCCGGTGGTGGGCAGGGCCACGGCGTGACGGCGCTGCGCCCCGAGCGCGAGTCCGACACCTCGTACGGGCAGCAGCCGTACGGGGTGCCGGGTGCGTTCGAGGACTGGTCGGGTGGAGGGGCGTACGGGGCTTCTCCGCGGCCGGGACCGCAGCCGCAGCCGCCCTCGCCCGAGCCGTACCCGACGTCGTACGAGCCCGTTCCGGACGAGCCGTATCTGCCTCCGGCCGACGAGGAGACGGTGGCGCTGCGGATACCGGATCCGCCACCGACCGCGGCCGGTGACCCCGTATCCGGCTCTCCGGGCTCTGCCGCGCCGCGGCACGGCGGACCCGCCCACGGCGGCCGTGCGGCCCGCAGAAAGGCCGCCAAGCGCCGTCACGGGCGTCATGGCGGCGCTTCGGAGGGCCGCTCGGCTCAGGAATCAGTCCAGGGCTCGGCGCGGGGCTCGGCGCGGGGCTCGGGGCGGGAGGAGCGGCGGGCGCCGCTGTCGCGGGTCGAGGCGCGGCGGCAGGCGCGGGCGCGCAAGCCGGGTCCGGCGGTGGTGGCCAGCCGGGCGATAGGTGAGGTGTTCATCACCACGGGTGTGCTGATGTTGCTGTTCGTCACGTACCAGCTGTGGTGGACGAACGTGCGGGCGCACGCGCAGGCCGGCAAGGAGGCCAGCAGCCTCCAGGACGACTGGGCGAACGGCAAGCGCAACCCGGGGGTCTTCGAGCCCGGGCAGGGCTTCGCCATCCTGCACATCCCGAAGCTGGACGTGGTGGTGCCGATCGCCGAGGGCACGAGCAGCAAGGGCGTGCTCGACCGGGGCATGGTCGGCCACTACGCCGAGGGCGCGCTGAAGACGGCGATGCCGGGCGACAAGACCGGGAACTTCGGGCTCGCGGGCCACCGCAACACCCATGGAGAACCGTTCCGGTACATCAACAGGCTCACCAAGGGCGATCCGATCGTCGTGGAGACGCAGGACAAGTACTACGTCTACAAGATGGCGTCGATCCTGCCGGTCACGCCGCCCAGCAACACGAGCGTTCTGAACCCCGTCCCCCCGGGGTCGGGGTTCACCGAGCCCGGCCGTTACATCACGCTGACCACGTGCACGCCGGAGTTCACCAGCAAGTACCGGATGATCGTCTGGGGCAAGATGGTCGAGGAACGGCCGCGCAGCAAGGGCAAGCCGGATGCGCTCGTCAGTTAAGGGCAGATGACCAGTGGCAGCGACCACCGACACGGAGCACGAAGAGCACACCGGCGCGGGGGCGTCCCGGCCGTCCGCGGCCCGGCGCCGTCCCGGCCCGATCGCCATGGCGGTGAGCGTCTTCGGGGAACTCCTCATCACCGCGGGCCTGGTGCTGGGCCTGTTCGTCGCCTACTCGCTCTGGTGGACGAACGTGGTCGCCGACCGCGCGGCCGGGAAACAGGCGGACAAGGTCCGTGACGACTGGGCTCACGGCCGGGGCGGCCCCGGTGCGCTGGACACCAAGAACGGCATCGGGTTCCTGCACGTGCCGGCGATGAGCAACGGCGAGGTCCTGGTCGAGAAGGGCACGTCGAACAAGATCCTCAACGACGGTGTTGCCGGGTACTACACCGATCCCGTCAAGGCGGTCCTGCCGATGTCGGGCAAGAAGGGCAACTTCTCCCTGGCGGCCCACCGGGACGGGCACGGTGCCAAGTTCCACAACATCGACAAGATCAGGAAGGGCGACCCGATCGTCTTCGAGACGAAGGACAAGTGGTACGTCTACAAGGTCTACGACATCCTTCCCGAGACCTCGAAGTACAACGTGAAGGTCCTCTCGCAGGTCCCGAAGGAGTCCGGCAAGAAGAAGCCGGGCCACTACATCACGCTGACGACCTGCACGCCCGTGTACACGAGCACGTACCGGTACATCGTGTGGGGCGAGCTGGAGCGGGTCGAGAAGGTGAACGCGGACCGGACACCGCCGAAGGAACTGCGCTTCTAGCGCACCGCGGTACTGGCCACGCCACCGCACGGCAAAGCCCCGGCACCCTGTGGAGGTTGCCGGGGCTCTGCCGTGAGTCGGTCCGGGTGCGACCCTGGCGGTCAGTCCTCCTCGCGGCCGCTGATGCCGCCGAAGAAGCCGCCGTTTCCGCCGCCGCCGTTGTTGCCGCCGTTGTTGTTGCCGACGCCGACGGTCTGGAGAGTGATCGTCGTCCCCGCCGGGTCGTCGACCTCCTGGTTACCCTGCGGGTCCTGGCCGGCGACGAGGGCGGTGTCGCTCTGGTCGCTGCCGCCCGCGAACTGGATGTTGGTGAAGCCGGCCGCCGCGAGGATCTGCTTGGCCTGGCCGACGTTCTGACCGACGACCTGGGGCACGCGCGTCTTCTGCTGTTCCTTCTTCTTGCCGATCTGGATGTTGACCGACGAGTTCGGGTCGACCGACGTGCCGGCCTGCGGCGTGGTCTGGATGACCTTGCCGACCTGGTTGTCGTCGTCGGTCTCCACCTCGGTGCAGTTGCCGACCAGGTTGCTGGCCTGCATCTGCTGCTTGGCCTGGTCGCAGCTCTGGCCGAGGACGTCCGGGACGGTGGACTTCTCCGCCTCCTTGGCGACGGTGAGGGTGATCGTGGAGCCCTTCTCCACTTCCTCGCCCAGGCGCGGGTTCTGCTCCAGGACGGTGCCGGGCTCCTCGGGGGACTCCTTCGACTTCGTCTCGACGACGAACTCGTACTTGTCGTCCTCCAGCTTCGCCTTGGCGTCTTCGAGGCTGTCGCCCACGACGCTCGGCACAGCCACCTTCGGCGCCCCGGTCGACACCACCAGGGCGATGGTGTCGCCCTTCTGGACGTCTGTTTCGGCCTTCGGGTCCTGCGAGCAGATGTTGCCCTTGACCTGCTTTTCGCAGGGCTTCTTGGAGAAGGTCAGCTTCAGGTCGGCGTTGTCGGCCAGCTTGCGGGCGTTCTCCTGGGTCTCACCGACGAAGTTGGGCGCGGGGATGGTGTCGTCGCCCACGCCTCCGTTGCCGCTGAACGCCCACCGTCCGATCAGGATCGCTCCGACCAGTACGAGGATGCCCGCCACGACCAGCAGGATCGTCGAGGTGTTGGACTTGCGCTGCTGCTGGCGGCGCCGGTCCGGGCGGTCGTCGTAGCCGTAGCCGTCGTCGTCCGGGTTCATCGGGGGCAGCATCGACGTGGCGCCCGCGCCGGAGTCCGCGCGCAGGGCCGTCGTCGGCTGGTCGTCGGGGTAGCCGCCGTAGCCCACCGAGCCCATCGCGGCCGTGGCCGCGACCGGCTGGCCGTCGAGGCAGGCCTCGATGTCGGCGCGCATCTCGTCGGCCGACTGGTAGCGGTAGTCGGGGTCCTTGACCAGTGCCTTGAGGACGATCGCGTCCATCTCGGGCGTGATCTCGGGGTCGAAGACCGACGGGGCCTGGGCCTCTTCGCGGACGTGCTGGTACGCGACGGCGACCGGGGAGTCGCCGACGAAGGGGGGCCGCACCGTCAGGAGCTCATACAGCAGACAGCCGGTGGAGTAGAGGTCCGACCTCGCGTCGACCTGCTCGCCTTTCGCCTGCTCCGGCGAGAGGTACTGGGCGGTGCCGATGACGGCGGCCGTCTGCGTCATCGTCATACCGGAGTCGCCCATGGCGCGGGCGATGCCGAAGTCCATCACCTTGACCTGGCCGTTGCGCGTCAGCATGACGTTCGCCGGCTTGATGTCGCGGTGGACGATGCCGTTGCGGTGGGCGTACTCCAGGCCCTGGAGGATGCCGATGGTCATTTCCATGGCGCGCTCGGGCAGGAGCTTGCGGCCGCTGTGGAGCAGTTCGCGGAGTGTCGAGCCGTCTACGTACTCCATGACGATGTACGGGATCGACACGTTGTCGATGTAGTCCTCGCCCGTGTCGTAGACCGCGACGATCGCGGGATGGTTGAGCGAGGCGGCCGACTGGGCCTCCCGGCGGAACCGGGCCTGGAAGGAAGGGTCACGCGCGAGATCCGCGCGCAGCGTCTTCACCGCCACGGTGCGGCCGAGGCGGGTGTCATGCGCGAGGTAGACCTCCGCCATGCCACCACGCCCGAGCACCTGGCCCAGTTCGTACCGGCCGCCGAGGCGACGCGGCTCTTCCATAGCTACCTACCAGCCCTCTCCGTCGGTCCCGACCGGAAGCTTGTACGGTCGGAGGCTGCCGTCCGGGCCTACCGTACCCGGCTCGTTGTGTGTGACCTGGCCGAGCCCGTCAGCCGATACAGGACCGGTATCGCAACGTGCATCGATGTGAAGCAGACGTGAGCGGAGTCACTGCTTGCTCTTGATGACCGCCTCCATCACGTTCCTCGCGATCGGCGCCGCGAGGCCGCCGCCGGAGATGTCGTCACGCACGGCGTTGTCGTCCTCGATCACGACCGCCACGGCGACCGGCGAGCTGCCGTCGTCGCCCTTGGCGTACGAGATGAACCAGGCGTAGGGGTTCTCGCTGTTGTCGACACCGTGCTGGGCGGTACCGGTCTTGCCGCCCACCTTGACGCCGGGGATCTTGGCGTTCGAACCCGTGCCCTTCTCGACCACGGTCTCCATCATCGACTGGAGGATCTGGGCGTTCTCGGCCGACATCGGCTTGCTCATCTCCTCCGGCTCGGTCTTCTCGATGGTGTCGACGTTCGGGGCCTGGAGTTCGTCGACCATGTACGGCTTCATCAGGGTGCCGTTGTTGGCGACGGCCGAGGCGACCATGGCCATCTGCAGCGGGGTGGCCGCGGTGTTGAACTGGCCGATGGAGGAGAGCGCGGTCTGCGAGGGGTTCATGTTGTCGGAGAACACCGACGCGCTGGAGCGGACCGGCGTGAACTGCTCCTCGTTGAAGCCGAACTTCTTGGCCGCCTCCAGCATCTTCTCGTTGCCGAGGTCGGAGCCGATCTTGCCGAAGACGGTGTTGCAGGAGTACTGGAGCGCCACCCGCAGCGTCGCGTCCTTGCAGGGGATGTTCCCCTCGTTCTTCAGCTGGGTCGTGGTGCCCGGCATGGTCCACGGCAGCGGCGTCTTGGTCTTCTGGTCCGCTTCCGTGTACAGCCCGTCCTCCAGGGCGGCGGCCGCGGTGAGGACCTTGAAGGTGGAGCCGGGCGGGTAGGTCTCGCGCAGGGCCCGGTTGAGCATCGGGTCGTCCGGGTTGTTCTTCTTGTCCAGCTTCTTCCAGGCCTCGGCGTCCTTGGAACTGTTGCCGGCGATCGACGAAGGGTCGTACGACGGGAAGGACGCCAGCGCCAGGATCTTGCCGGTGGACGGCTCCAGCGCCACGACCGCGCCCTTGCCGCCCTGCTTCTCCAGGCCGTTGTAGGCGGCCTTCTGCGCGGCGGCGTTGAGCGTCGTGACGACGTTGCCGCCCTCCTTCTTCTTGCCCGTCAGCATGTCGAGCGTGTTGCGGAAGAAGAGCCGGTCGTCGTTGCCGCTGAGGATGCCGTCCTCGATGTTCTCCAGCTGGTTGGCGCCGAAGGCCTGCGAGACGAAGCCGGTGACGGGCGCCCACATGGGCCCGTCCTTGTAGGTGCGCTTGTACTTGAAGTCGCCCGACGTGGTCGTCGCGTGCCCGGTGATGGGGTCGCCGCCGACGATGATGTCGCCGCGCGGTGAGGAGTAACGCTCGATCGCGACGCGACGGTTCTCGGTGTCGGTCCTCAGCTCGTCGGCCTTGACGTACTGGATCCAGTTGTCGCGGATCAGCAGGGCAAGGACGAGCAGGCCGCAGAAGATCGCGATTCGGCGCAGGGGCTTGTTCATGACGGGCGGACCACCTGAGTCATCTCGGCGTCGGGGTTACCGGCGGGAGCAGGAGCCGGGCGGCGGGCGGTGTCGCTGATGCGCAGCAGGATGCCGATCAAGGCCCAGTTGGCGATCACGGAGGAACCGCCGTAGGCCACGAACGGCAGCGTCATACCGGTCAGCGGGATGAGGCCCATGACACCGCCGGCCACGACGAAGACCTGGAGGCCGAAGGCGCCGGACAGGCCGATGGCCAGCAGCTTGCCGAACGGGTCGCGGGCCGCGAGCGCGGTGCGTACGCCCCTCTCGATGATCAGGCCGTAGAGCAGCAGGATCGCCATGACGCCCGCCAGGCCCAACTCCTCGCCGAAGGTGGCGAGGATGAAGTCGGAGTTGGCGGCGAAGCCGATGAGGTCGGAGTTGCCCTGACCGAGGCCGGTGCCGAGCGTGCCGCCGGAGCCGAAGGCCCACAGGGCCTGCATCGCCTGCTCGGAGTGGACGACACCGTCCTGGACGCCGGCCCGGGAGAGTTCGTACTCGCGCATCGGGTCGAGCCAGGCCTGCACACGCGTCTGGATGTGCGGCTCGAAGCTCGCCACGCCGACGGCGCCGACCGCGGACATCAGCAGACCGAAGACGATCCAGCTGGTCCGCTCGGTGGCGACGTACAGCATGATGACGAACATTCCGAAGAACAGCAGCGACGTGCCGAGGTCGGTCTCGAAGACCAGCACGAGGATCGAGATCACCCAGACGACGAGGATCGGACCGAGGTCGCGGCCGCGCGGCAGGTACAGGCCCATGAAGCGGCGGCTGGCCAGAGCCAGGGCGTCCCTCTTCACCATGAGGTAGCCGGCGAAGAAGACCGCGAGGGCGATCTTCGCGAACTCGCCGGGCTGGAGCGTACCGAGGCCGGGGATCTTGATCCAGATCTTGGCGCCGTAGACGTCCGCTCCGAGTCCGGGCACGAGCGGCAGGACCAGCAGGAACAACGCGCCGGCCATGGAGATGTAGGTGTAGCGCTGCAGGACACGGTGATCTTTGAGGAAGATCAGTACGACCACGAGCAGAGTGACGCCCATGGCGGAATACAGCAGCTGGCGGGGAGCCGCCTCGACGAACGTCCTGCTCGCCTGGAGCTTCTCCGACTGGTCCAGCCGCCAGATGACGACCAGGCCGATCCCGTTCAGCAGCGTAGCCAGCGGCAGCATCAGCGGGTCCGCGTACGGTGCGAACTTCCGTACGACCAGATGGCCGACGCCCGCGAGGAGCCCGAGTCCGAGGCCGTAGCTCAACAGACCCGGCGGGACCGAGTCGTTGATGGCCAGGCCGACGTTGGCGTAGGCGAACACCGGGATGACGACGGCGAACACCAGCAGGGCCAGCTCGGTGTTCCGTCTGCTCGGTGCGCCGATCGCGCCGATCGTGGACGTGTGGTGCTGCGGCGAGTGCGACGTATTCGTACCGCTCATCGTGTAACAGGGCCTCTCACGGCTTGCCTACTGCTTACCGCACAGCGAGACGACCTTCTGCTCTTCCTCCGAGAGGCTGGGGCCGGGGCTGGGAGTAGGTGCGGTCGTGGACGGGTTCGGGGACTTCTCAGGCGTCGACGGCGAGCCCGACGGGTTCGACGGGTTCGGCGTCGGTGTGGCCTTGGACGTGAAGGAGGCGGGAGTGGTTCCCGTGGTGCCCCCGGCCTCGCCCTCGCCGGTCTTGGCGTTGTTCTGGCTCTCGGCTTCGCGCCGCTGCGCCTGCTTCTTGCACGCGGAGGCCTGCACCGACAGTTCCTGGATCTTCGCCTGGGCGTTCTTCAGCCCGCCCTCGGCGATGGTCGCCTTGACCAGCTTCTGCTGGTAAGGCGGCAAGTACTTGAGTTCGATCTCGGGGTGGTCCTTCTCGACCTTCGACAGCGACACCCACGCCAGGTCCTGGCTGATGCCCCGGTACAGCGCGACGTGTTCGTCCTCGGCGCCGACGTAGTACTGCGTCTGCGTCCAGCGCCAGCCGCCGTACAGGCCGCCGCCGATGACGGCCAGCGCGAGGGCGCCGTAGAAGGATCTCTTCAGCCAGCGGCCCTTCCTGCGGGGCTTGACGAAGTCGTCGTCGCCGTAGTCCAGGCCGGCCGCCGGGATGTAGCCGGTGGTGTCACCGGAGCCGGGCGGGCCGAACTCGCCGCCGCCCTGGCCGTGTCCCTGGCGGCCGAGCCCGGAGGCGCGGCCGGCGGGGGTCTGCATGATGCCGTTGTCGTGGAGCTGGTGCTGGTTCTCGGCGACGGCGCCGACCACGACCGGGGTGTCGGAGAGCTGCCCGGCGAGGGTGTCGCCGGTGTCGAGGTCGAGGACGTCGGCGACGATGACGGTGATGTTGTCCGGGCCGCCGCCGCGCAGTGCCAGCTCGATCAGGTTCTGGACGGTCTCCTGGGGGCCCTGGTAGCTGGCGAGGGTGTCCTCAAGGGTCTGGTGGGACACCACGCCGGACAGGCCGTCGGAGCAGATCAGATAGCGGTCGCCGGCGCGGACCTCGCGGATGGACAGGTCCGGTTCGACGTGGTCGCCGCTGCCGAGCGCGCGCATGAGGAGGGAGCGCTGCGGGTGGGTGGTGGCCTCTTCCTCGGTGATGCGGCCCTCGTCGACCAGGCGCTGCACCCAGGTGTGGTCCTGTGTGATCTGCGTCAGGACGCCGTCACGCAGGAGGTACGCGCGCGAGTCGCCGACGTGCACCAGGCCGAGGCGCTGGCCGGTCCAGAGCAGGGCCGTGAGGGTCGTCCCCATGCCCTCCAGCTGGGGGTCCTCCTCGACCATCGAGCGCAGCTGGTCGTTGGCGCGCTGTACGGCCGTGCCGAGCGAGGTGAGGATGTCGGAGCCGGGGACGTCGTCGTCGAGCGCGACGATCGTGGAGATGGCCTCGGAGGAGGCGACCTCGCCCGCGGCGGCGCCGCCCATGCCGTCGGCGATGGCGAGCAGGCGCGGGCCGGCGTATCCGGAGTCCTCGTTGCCCTCCCGGATCATCCCCTTGTGCGATCCGGCCGCGAAGCGCAGTGACAGACTCATGCGCACCTCGCCTGTCGGCTCCGGGTACAGCCGGTCGTGTCGAGCCACACTGCCCACCCTCCGGTCGGGAGCGCGCCGGGGCCCGGGGTGGGGCCCGCCGCTGCGTGCTCGCTCCGCTCGCTCATTGTCGTACTACTTCCGCAGCTCGATGACGGTCTTGCCGATGCGGATCGGCGCGCCCAGCGCAATCGGTGTGGGAGTCGTCAGCCGGTTCCGGTCCAGGTAGGTGCCGTTGGTGGAGCCGAGGTCCTCGACGATCCACTGGCCGTCGCGGTCCGGGTAGATCCTGGCATGGCGGCTGGAGGCGTAGTCGTCGTCCAGCACGATCGTCGAGTCGTGCGCCCGGCCCAGGGTGATGGTCTGGCCCTGGAGCGCGACCGTGGTGCCGGTGAGGGTGCCCTCGGTCACGACGAGCTTGGTGGGAGCGTTACGGCCGCGCCGGCCGCCGCCGGACTGCTGGCGCTGCTGCGGTGGGGCCTGGCGGGCGGCCTGCTGCTGCCGGCCGGCCTCCCGGCGCGATCCGCGCTGGGTGACGCGCGTACCGAACAGGTCGCTGCGGATGACCTGCACGGCCACGATCACGAACAGCCACAGTACGGCCAGGAAACCCAGCCGCATGACCGTGAGGGTCAGCTCTGACATTGCCCCCGCTTCACCCTTCGGCTTGCCGGTAAATGATGGTGGTACTGCCCACGACGATCCGCGAGCCGTCGCGGAGCGTAGCGCGGGTGGTGTGCTGCCCGTCCACCACGATGCCGTTGGTGGATCCGAGATCCTGGATCGTCGAGGGCGTTCCGGTCCGGATCTCGCAGTGCCGGCGGGAGACGCCGGGGTCGTCGATCCGCACGTCGGCGTCGGTGCTGCGGCCCAGCACCAGCGTCGGGCGGGAGATCTGATGGCGTGTGCCGTTGATCTCGATCCAGTGGCGCGTGCGTCCGCCGGCGGCCGGGGCGGCCGGGGGCCGCTGGGCGCTCGCGGCCGGCGGGTAGCCGTATCCGCCGGGGCGGCCGCCGGGCGGCGGCGCGGCCGGCATGGGCGGGGCGCC
>NZ_JBEXSR010000036.1:0-103859 GCF_040613735.1 Streptomyces sp. NPDC006235 | reverse complement strand
CCGTTGATCACCCTGCGGTGATCCGCCCACTGCCCACCCGGCTTGCCGTTGCCGGGCAGGAGGGGTTCGATCTTCCGCCACTGCGCGTCCGTGAGTTCGTGTCGCCGCACCATACGGGCGTCCTGCCCGGTCAACTACGAGATCACCCAGCCCACCAAGAGCCATCAGAAACGACCTAGTCGGGAAACCCCTCATCGGAACGGGTCACCCCGGCGAACAGCACGACCGGCTCCTCTTTGTCCTCATGGCCGACGCTCACTGCGACCAGGCGGTCGCCGACCCGCCAGTACAGGAGGTCGCCGAAGTATCCGCTCTCGCACAGCTCCCGGAAGAAGGGCGGGAGCTCGTCGTCGTCCGGGTCCAGGAAGGCGTTGGCGTAGTCCTCCATGGACATGGACCCGTGCGGACCCCACCGGGCGTCCAACGCCGCTGCCAGGTCCTTCAGCTCCGCCTCGAACTCCTCGCTGGTCCGCATGAGTTCGTCCCAGTCGTCGTTCGGCGGAGCGAAGTCCCTGCTCTCGCGCAGGGTCACGAGGTGGTAGGCGTCGCCGCCGGTCAGGGGGCGGGCCAGGAGTTCGTCGATGCGGGCGATGTACTGCTGCACGCTCATCGAGGGGCACTCACTGTTTCGTCGTTCACCGAGATCTTGAACCGCTCACCGACCCGCACCGTCACAGCTTCGCCTCCGTGGCCGGGACCGGCAGGGGGTCCAGAGCACCGGTCCCGGCAAGCGTCTTGTGAGCGGCGAGCACCGCCTGGGTGGACGGCGTTCCGCCGGAGCTGTCCGCGATCTCCAGCACAACTCCGCCGTGCCTGCCGGGCAGGCGCCGCAGAGCGGAGAAGTCGTCCGGGACGCGCGCGGCGCGGCTCTCCGACAGGTAGACCGCCCACCCCGCGCGTGGGTGGGAGGCCCGCAGGCCGTAGGCCGACCTGAGCTCGTTGTACAGCGGCCGGTCGTAAGTCAGCCCATGGTCCGCGTCCCACACGTCCGCCAGAAGCGCCAGCACCTCGGTGAACCGGCCCGTCAGGGGTACGGCCGCCGAATCGGACGCGGGGAACAGGTGCACCACCGCCGTGAACGGGGAGTATTCGTTCGAGCCTCCCGCGATCACCCTGGCCCGCACGTATGCGCCGTCCGACTGAGTGGCCACGACATTGGCTGTGTAGCCGAGGATGTCCCGGTCCTCCTGGGTATTGGCCGCCTCCAGTGCCGCAGCGAATTCCTCGGATTCCACGGGTACGAGCTGCCCCGGGCCGGAATCCTCCTCCCAGCGCCACTCGGCCGGCGCCCCCTCCGACAGCTCGGACAGCTCCGACAGGCCGGTCAGGAGCTCCAGCCACCGCTGAGCCAATTGCTCAGGCGTCTCCGGCCTGGGCCCCCAGGAGACCTTCACGACCACTTCGCCCGACATACGCGCTCCTCTTTCCTACTTCTCCGCCGGGATGTGCTTGACCACTACGTCCAGGTCGGCGTCGTCGAACGCCTTCTGTGCGGCCTCGGCCACCCGTTTGTTGGAGAAGTTCCATTCGACGGGCTTGCCGTTCGCAGCGCGCAGCTGGCGCTGCGCCTGCTCGATGAACTTGTCCGCCTGGGCCTTCTGAAGAGTCCCGTCCTCGCCGACCTTCTTGCCGTATCCGAACTTCGCCTCGATGTAAGTCTGCCGTGACGAGTCCCAGCCATCGAAGTCGACATCCCTGCCCGTCCTCGGATCCTTGACAGCGTATTCCTTGCCCCGCTTCACATTGGTGACCTGCTCCTGGTAGCGCATCCAGCGCTCCATGCTCGGCCAGTACGCCACCGCCTTCTTGGCCTTCCACTGGCCGTCACCGCCGTCCTTGGAGCCCTTTCGCGGGTTCTTCAGGTCGTTGTACCAGGAGGGCTTCTTCCACTTGGCGACCTTCTTGCGGCTTTCTTCCTTCTTCGCCTCCTTCTCGGCCGCCTCGGCCTCCTCGGCCTGCTTGCGGGCTTCCTCCGCCTGCTTTTTGGCCTCCTCGTCGCAGCCGCCTTCGGCCAGTACGACATAGGGGGCGCGGGACCCGCCGGCGGCGAGGACCGTGGTGCCGCTGCCGGCGGACCCGGTCAGGCCCGGGATGTCGCCGTACGGGACGCGGCGGCCGGGAGCAGAGGCAATGGTGCAGCCGGATTTCCTCGCCCTCTCCTCGGCCGCGTCCGCCGCCTCGTCGGCCTCCTTCGCCGCCTTCGCTGCGGCGTCGGCGTCACCGGCCTTGGCCGCCTTCTTGGCGTCCTCCGCCGCCTTCGCGGCTTTCTCGGTGAGCTTGCCGACTTTGCCGAGTTTCCCGAGTTTGCCGAGTTTCTGAACGATCTTGGCTTCGCCGTAACCGGGGATGAAGAGCGAGCCGACGTTCCAGACGACGTTGGTGACCGCGCGGGTTTTCTCGCCGTTGTTCCACTGGTCACGGACCTCGTCGCCCACGAACGTGTCGTCCAGGACCTTGACACCCGTGTTCAACGACGCGCCGCCCCAGTCGGTGAGCGCGTCGAAGTAGTCGCCGTTCTCCCACTTCTCGCCTGCGTCCTTGGCGTCCTCGGACCACTGGTCGCCCAGCGAGCTGCCGTAGTCCTTCAGGCCCTCCCACGCCTCACCCGGGTTGGTGACCGTGTCCCAGATGCCCGTGACGTCACCCCAGATGCCGTCGACGAACAGGCCCTGCCCCACCTGCTTGAACTGGTCCCCCACACAGCCGAAGAAGGCCCCGACGCCGGAGGTGCAGCCGTCGTCGCCGTCGTCGCCGCTGTTCCCGGCGGCCTGCTCGTCCTCCTCCCATCCTGGCTCGCCCTCAGCTGCGTCGTTCTTCTCCTCGTCGGTCTCCTCGGGGTACGAGACGGTGGTGTCCTCGCGGCCCTGCGAGGCGGAGCCGTTGTCGACGCCCTCCTCACCGACCTGGCCGCCCGAGTCGGACCCAGGGGTGCCCTGGCCTCCGGAACCGGCTCCGCCGGGCCCGTTTCCGCCGGCGCCGTCGTTCCCGGTGCCGCCGTTGCCTGTGCCGCCGTTGTCTGTGTCGCCGTTGTCTGTGTCGCCGTTGTCTGTGTCGCCGTTGCCTGTGTCGCCACTCCCCGTGTCACCGTCAGCGGATCCGCCGTTCTCGGCGCCTTGGCCGCCCTTGCCCTGACCGCCTTGGCCTTGGCCGGCTGCGCCGTCACCGTCGGTCTCGTTCGCGCCGTCGCCGGCCTGAACCTCCTCCCCGCCGTTTCCCGCTTCCGCCGGGCACGACGTTCCGGTGACCTTGCACACCGCCGACTGAATGCCGGTGAATATCTGCGTTCCCAGACCACCGACCAGCAGAGCGACGATGATCGCCGCGACCACGGCCACCAGCCCCACGTACTCCACCGCCGTCTGGCCCTCGTCCCGGCGCCAGCGGATCATCCGGGCCAGGGAGAAGGGGCGGCGTTCGGCCCTGGCCGACTCGGGGAGGCGGTACCAGTCGCGGCTGTCCCGGCGGGTGAGGAAGTAGAGGATCAGCGAGGGGAGGAAGAGCTGGGTGTAGCCGCGCGGTGATCCGTCGGTGATGTTGGATATCGAGCCGAGGATCAGCCAGATCTGTACGGCGATCAGCCCGCCCCTGATCCTCGCTCCGCCCTCCCAGGTACGTCGGGCCAACCACCAGCCGACTGCTCCTGGGGCGGCGGCGTAGGCGGTCAGGGCGAGTACGCCGCCGTCCAGGGCGTCGTACGAGGCCGCGGTGAGCAGGAGGCCGAAGCCACCGACGACCGTGACCGCGAAGAGGGTGTGGACGAGGACCAGCGCCGTCGCGAGCGAGCCGGGCAGGTCCCGCCGCCCACCACTCCCCGACGGCCACCCGGCCCCGAACTCCGGCGCTCCCCCGATCGAGGCCATGTCCCCCCCAACCTTCGTTCTGCGACACGGCCCGAGGGTAGGAAGGGGACGGCGGGACGGGATGGGCCCGTGGCCCCAAAACGGGGCCTAAACGACGGGGCCTATCGCTCGAGTACGCCGGCGCCGCGTACGTACGCCCGGGCGCCGTCGTGCGGAAGCACGGCCCACATGCGCGTACCGCCGCCCGGCTCGCGCGCATCGCCGAAACCCCAGTTGCCGCCGCACGCCTTGACCACACAGGCGAGCACCCGCAGGGACGCTCGGCGGCGGGTGTCGCAGGCCGCCGCCAGGCGGGGATTCGTGTGACGCGGGTGGCCGTCGTAGAGGATCACGCGCAGGGCGGACTCCCGGTAGCGCAGCGACATGTAGACCTCTGCGGAGGGTGTGAACCGGCAAGCACAGGCCGCGAGTTCGCCGACCGCTTGCACGGCTGCGTCGGTAACGTCCTCCAGGCTGTGGGCTCGCAGGATCGTCCGCGTCGCCGTGCGGGCGATGGCCAGGCTTTGGAGTGCGGCAGGGAGCGTGAGGCTGTAGGCGAGGGTTTCGGGGGTCGGGGGTGTGGGGGCGGTGGCCGGGGACGAGCAGGTGGTCACGGACGCGGGCATGGCAACTCCCTTGGTCGTCGGGGGATTCCGCTCCGCCGGGTGGCTCGTCTCCCTGACGCGGGCCCACCGCTCCCAGGGCAGGAGTGTGCGGGCGGGCACGCGTGATGCGCTTCCGTTTTCGGCGGAGAGTTGTGTAGTCGATCTGTCACTGACGGTAGAGCAGTTGGCGGCACTAGTGCCACTTACTCCTCAACATTGCCTCCTTTGAGTTGGCTCGGTTCCTCAGCAAGGGCAGAATGAGTCGGACCACAGAGGAGGAAGGTGCCAATGCCGACACGGACCATGCCCACCGAACGTCAACGGCGTCTGGGTGCCGAGTTGCGGAAGATGCGGCTGGCGGCCGGCAGGACCACCGAGTACGCAGCCGGGCTACTCGGGTTGGACCGGACGAAGGTCTCCAACATGGAGGCGGGGATCCGCGCCACCTCGCCCGAGCGCATCAGAGTCCTCGCCAGCAACTATGACTGCGCCGACCAGGCCTACGTCGAAGCTCTCGTCGCCATGGCCGACTCCCGCAAGCGGGGCTGGTGGGAGCAGTACCGCGGCATACTCCCCCAGGGTCTGCTGGACGTCGCCGAGTTGGAGTGGTTCGCCGAAAAGCTGCGGTCCTTGCAAACCGTGCACGTACCCGGACTGCTGCAACTGAGCGGGTACGCCCGCGCCGTCTTCGGCTCCGCACTGCCACCGCTCCCCAAGTCGGAGGTGGAGCTGCGAGTTGCCCAGCGCATGCAGAGGCAGCAGGTTCTCGAGCGGGAAAGGCCTGTGGAATACGTCGCGTATGTCCACGAGTTGGCGCTACGCATGCAGTTCGGGGGGCGGCGCACGGCCAGGGAGCAGCTCCACCACCTGTGCGAGATGTCCGAGCACGACAACGTCGACGTACGGGTCCTGCCCGTAGAGGTTGGTGTGTTCCCAGGTGCGGGGCACGCGGTCCTGTACGCCAGCGCGGCTGTGCCCCAACTCGACACCGTGCAGCTCGACTCCGCACACGGCGGAGAGTTCACTCACGCCGAGGCCCAGTTGGCCAAGTACCGTGCACACATGGACTGGTGGCACGCCAAGTCGCTGGACCCGCAGGCATCACGGGACTTCATCCACCGCATTGCCCAAGCCCTCTGAGGAGCAGTCACCATGGCCGAGATCACGTGGGAAGAGCCCTACTGCGCTGAAGGCAACAACTGCTTCCGCATAGGCACCGACGCCGACGGCAACGCCTACATCGCCGTCGCCGGGCAGGAGGAGCGCCATCTGACCGACAGCCGCGATGCCCTCCGGGCGCTCATCCGGGACATCAAGGCGGGCAAGGCCGACCATCTGCTGTAGGCCCCCACTCCGAGCCGGCCTCCGCTGCCTCGGCGTTCCCGGCGGCGGAGCGGCGATCGCCGCCTCCAACTCTCCGAGGAGCGCAGCCGAGCGGTCGTCCGGAACCTCCGCGTGACCCTCGTCGTATGCCACGGATTCAGGAGCCGCTCTCCGCCGCTGCCGCCTCGGAGAGCAGGCGCGTCGCCTCGGCCACGGCGACATTCCGGTCGATGTAGCGCCTGGCGAGGTCCTGGGCCCACGGGGAGAACTGGTCCTCTCGCCAAAGCCAGGACAGAATGCCTTCCGCGGTCCAGGCGCCAATGCGCGTGGCCCACAAATCACCGAATTCCTCCCTGCTCGCCATACGGCACGCCCAGGCGGTAGAGGACGCTGATCGCATCGAACGCCGCAAATCTGGCGTGCACACACGCCTCAGCAAGAACGGCGGCCTCTGGGACGGCGGTCACCTGGCCGTGCTCCACAGCCTTCTCCAGCGCGCGCAACAGACCATGGGCACGTGACGACGCCGCATTGCGGGCGCGTTGGGCCATGAAGAGCCGCCGCTGGCCATCGGTAAGCGGCAGATCAGGCTCCCTCTCAAACCGCTCATAGAGGGCGCGATTCTTCGGAGGTCCAGTAGCCGTCGGTGGTCGGCGGAGCGTCGGCAATCGCTGCCGCCAGTTCCCCGAGGATCTCGGGCACCTGCTGATCATCGGTCATGAGGCCCCCAGATACTCCATCGCGGACTTCGGGTCCTTACGTGTCAGCACTGGTCACCATGGCCGAGGGTACGGAACGAGGGTGGTGGGAACAGTACCGGGGTGCCCTGCTTGGACCGAGGAGTACGCCCGCACCGTCTTCGTCGCCGTACTCCCCCGGCTCAGTCGCCTCGAGGCGAGGGACTCCGTACATCGGCCGGACGCTGGCATCACCTGGGAGCAGCCGCTGAAGAGCGTTACCGTTATGGCGCCCACTCCTGCGCGGCGTTCCTCGTCGTGGCCGGCAGGCTCGGGTCGAAGGCCAGTCGCGCCAGCGCTTCCCGGCTGTCCGGCACGTCATCCATGCAATGGAGGAACCAGATGGCCTCCTCTACCGCGCTGCCGCGCCGGGCGCACCGCTCGGCGAGTTCCGCGCCCCAGAGGGCCGTCGCCGACAGAACAGCCGGTTCCTTGTCGCCTGCCGCTCGTCCGCCTTGCGGGAGGTCAGCGAGCCAGCGGAAGACGGCCGCGGTGACCCGGTCAGCGATTTTCTTGCACCAGACAGTGGCGAAGCACGCGGCGTCGATGTCTTGAAATTCGAACCCCAACGACTGGCACTCGCGCCACGCCTCGTCCATTCGCTCGCGAGTGACCAGTCGTGGGTACGGCATCAGGGCGCGCACCACCTCAGCGATGGCACTGCAGTCCGCCGGAGCGTCACTGCACATCTGCGCGTCATCCGGCGCCCGCTCGACAGTCAGACACGCCTCCAGTGCTGAACGCGCCTGGGCGAGGCTGTGGGAATCCGGCGCGGTCGCGCCCCAGTCGAAGTCGTTCTGCCAGGAATGCGGAAGGCTCTGCAGCCCTTCGGGCAGCAGCGGCTCCTCGTCTCGGGTGACTTCCCGGGCCCGATCCTCGTACACCGAACGGCGCAGCCCGAGAAGCCGGGAACGCACATACGGGCGGAAGTCCCGGACCTGGTCGTCGCGTACGAGTTCCATCAGGGCCTGCTCGCCGCGCGGACGACCGAGCGAGACAAGCAGGCGCACCGCCGCCTCGACCGCCATGCCGACCCGCACGAACGCCGCTGCGAGCAGCGCGGCGTCTTCAGACTCCCCATCGTTCAGCAATTCCGCGGTAGTTGCACGCTCGATGAAAGCGAAGGCGTCGTACGCCAGCGCCTGCCGCACCGAGGCGGCCCACTCCGCCGCCACCCTGTCGACCCACTGTTCAGTCGGTGGCTCGGGCACCGTGGGAATCCCCATGTCAGCCCAGGCTCCGACCACCTGCACCACCCGCTCCCGGGTGACCTGAGACGTGGTCGGCATGATCCGGGTCAGCCAGGCGTCTGCCTCGTCCAAGGTGTGGTCATCACGGTCGTCGTAGAAGTCCCGTAGTTCCTCGTCCCAGTCGTGCACACTCTGCCGTCGGTCGGGCAGGCACGCGCGCAGCACGTGCCGAGCCTGCTCACGTCTCTCCTCCGTGGGGGCAAGTGCCTCCAGGGCCTGAGACCTGCGGTATGTCAGATCGTGCCAAGGCGGTGGTAGCTCGCGCATGGCTGCGGGCAGCAGGTAGGTGTCCACAAGTCGCTCTCCGTCCGTGCCCCGGCAGCTTCCCGAGGCGCTGGCGTCATGAGACGCCCAGGTAATCCATCGCTTCCTTCGGATTCTTCATCCTGGACCATTCCATCGTCCCAGCCTGCTTCCGGGCCTGGATCTCTGCCTCCATCCGCTTGAGCTGGCTGGGGGAGATGTCCGTACCCGCGATCCGTACGGGTACCCCGTTTTTCGCCATTGTTCCGGCCGGTGTCCCTTCCGGCTTGTACTTGACGCCGTCCCGCTTTCCGCTCTTGTAGCCGCTGAATATATTGGTCCATTTCTCTGTGGTCTCGACCTCAACTCGCGTAGCCCTGCCTGTGTTTCCCTTCCTCTGCCATTTGGCGAGATCCTCGACCTGCCGTTCGAAGTCAGCCTTGATGGTGGCATTACCCGTGTTCTTGACCTCCACAGCGTGAACCTTGCCGTCCTTGCCCCGATAGAGAACGTCGGCGTCGTTGATCTCGGAGATGTTCACCGTTTCGCCGTTGCCGAGATCGGCGTTCTCCTTGCCGAAATCCTTGCCGACTGCGGTGTGCACAGTCGTGCCAGGTGCTGCCTCGCTGTCGGCAGCCCGCTGGACGGCGTTCAGCTCAGCACGTGCCTGGCTGAGTTCGTCGGTGTTCTTGGCGTTCGTGACCTTGCTGGTCAGCGACGAACGTGCCTCCTTGGAGATGCTCTTCGTCCTGGCCAGTTTGGAGATGTCGTCCAGCGCTCGGGCGGCCTCCTCCTTGCCGATCTCCTTTTTGTTCGGGTCCGGGTTGTCCTTTGCCCGCTGAACGAACTCGTCGATCTTCCGCGGTGCGTGCTGGACGCCCTCGTCGTCGAGTGCCTTCCTGGCGGCCTCATGGCGATCCGCCAACTCGGCCCCGTCTGCGGCCCTGTCCGCCTCGTCGGCCTGTTTGCGAGCGTCCTGGGCCTGCTGTTTGGCCTCCTCGTCGCAGCCGCCCTCGGCGAGGACGATGTACGGGGAGTCGGAAGGGCCCGCGGCGATGACCCTGGTGCCTGTGCCGGAGGAGCCGGTGAGGAGGCCAGTGGTGGTGCCGGGTGGGTTGCCGCCGTACGGGATCCGGCGGGCCGGCGCCGCGATGGTGCAGCCCGACTCGCGGGCCTGCTTCTCGGCCGCGTCTGCCGCCTCGTCGGCGTCCTTCGCCGCCTTCCGGGCGCCCTCGGCATCGCCCGCCTTGGCCGCCTTGCGGGCCTTCTCGGCCGCGTCCGCCGCCTTGTCGAGGGATTCACCGACCTCGGCCAGCTTCTTGAACTTGGTGAACTTCGTGATGGTCTTCGGGCTGAAGATGCCGACGACGCCGACGACGGTGTTGCCGATGGAGGCGCCGTAGTTGCCCTTCTCCCAGTTCTCCTTGTCGATCAACGTGTCGGTCGCAAGGTCGGACACGAAGTCCTCGGGCGAGTTGACCCAGCCCCATACGGAGGAGACGTAGTTCCCCTTGTCCCACTCCTTGCCCAGCTCGTCGGACTTGTCGCCCCACCAGTTCGTGGTGTAGCCCTTCAGGCCGTTCCAACTGTCCTTGATCGAGCCGACCGGGTCGCTGACGACGTCCATGGTGCTGGCCAGGAAGCTCTTGGTCGGGGCCACGAAGAAGCCACGGACGTGGTCCATGAACGTCCTGTCGTGGCGTTCCTGGTCGTGTACGTCGTCCCAGAGCGACCTCTGGTCGAACGGCCCCGGAGCGAGAGGGACCGTGTCGTTCGTCCCCGCGCCCTCGTAGGTGATGATCCGAGTCGACCAGGCCGGACCGCCGTCGGTGTTGTTGCCGCCCGTCCCACCGTCGGCGGTCGTGCCTTCCTGGCCGCCGGGACCGGCCTGGGTGCCCGAGTCGCCTTCCGTACCTGTCTCGCCGTTCGCGCCACCAGCGGCATCTGCCCCCGCGCCATCGTCCGCGTTCGCGCCGCCGTCCGCGTTCGCGCGGCCGTCCGCGTTCGCGCGGCCGTCCGGGTCCGCGCCGTTGCCGCCGTGGGTGCCGGTGCCGGTGCCGGTGTCCGAACCGTCTTGCTGCGCATCGTCGTTGTTGTCCCCGGCCGCACCCGTCTCCGTGCCATCGCCCTGCGGAGCGGGGCAGGCCGTGCCGGTCACCGAGCAGACCGCCGACTGGATGCCGTCGGCGATGCGCCCGCCGAGGCCGCCCACCGACAGCGCGACGATGATCGCCGCGACCACCGCGATGAGCCCGACGTACTCCACCGCGGTCTGGCCCTCGTCCCGCCGCCAGCGGATCATCCTCGCCAGGTTGAACGCCCGGCGCTCCTCCCTGTCCTGGGGAGGGGTCTCGAACCACTCTCGCGACCGGGCCCGGCGCAACAGCACGATGACCGCGATCGGCATCGCCGCCTGTGTGATGCCCCGCAGATCGCCGTGCAACAGCGTGCCGAGTGACAGCCACACGATCCACGCCTGTACGGCGATCAATGCGCGGCTCGTCCACACCCCGCCCCGCCACAGGCGCCGGGCCAGGTAGACCCCCGCCACGCTGGGCAGCGAGTCGTAGACCAGGAGCCCGAAGATTTCACCGGAGTAGTACGTCACCACCGACAGCACGGTGACCACGTACAGCGCCGTCAGCGCGAACTGCACCCACAGGAGTACCTGCGCCCAGCCCAGCTCTCGTGGCAACGGCGAACGCCGGTCCCAGGAGGGGGTGTTCTGCGCACCCCACATCCCGGTCGGGGGTATCGAGCTACCGGCACCGGACATACGTGACCTCAGTTCGCGGGCGCCAATTCAAGGTGGACACCCGGCCGAGGCTAATGAGAATCGATTACCGACACATGGGCCCCTGGACCCAACCCTGGGCCCGCCTGAACCGCAGTTGCCCCCACGAGGTCACTCACGGCGAGGCACAGCTCTCTCACCGGAGTCGGGCTGGTCAGCGGTTCAGGTCCATGACCCCGACTCCGAGCCCGGCATAGAGTTCCGGCGCGACAGTGGTCAGGAGCCCTCCGTCGGGGAGCATCGCGTTCGGCCGCGCAGTATGTACGGCTGCCGCTACGCCGAAGCCGAGACCGTCTCGGCACAGCTCGGCAACGGTCACAGCCATCGCGTAGTCGTCTTCGACGATGCGGAGGACGTCCAGCAGCACACCGGCGTGAGCGACGATCCCCCCACGCTCGCGCTCAGCCTCGAGGAGGCACAGAACTGGCACCCACAGGCGCACGTCATCGCTGGCCGCCGCCGCATGGATGAGACCGGAGACCTGCTTGTTGCCTCCCATCGCCAGGAGCGTGGCGGTGTCGAGGACATAGTGTTCGGTGAGGTTCAACGCGACGACTCCGCCTCGGCGAGCGCGGCCCGATGAGCGGCAGTGGCTTCACGCATCTTGCGCCGCATCTCCGCAGAGTCCTCATCCGTCACATAATGCCCGAACCGCTCGGCAAGCAGGGCGCGGGTGTGCTCGGCCCGTTCCTTGATCTGCTCGGGAGTCAGCGTCTGAGCAGCTATCTCCTGCATGAGGGCGCGCAGGCTGGTCCCTCGCGCCTCCGCCACGGCGGCGAGCTGGTCACGGACTTCGGCGGGCACGCGAATCATGGCGTCGGACATACAGAGAGTATACGTGACGTATACGCCGAGCGCCTCCTGTCTGTGGCACACATGCCAGAAGCCCCTCCCAGTTCGCGGTTGTACGGGACGGGGCCTCCGGCATCCGAACGGCGCTCAGCTCTCCGTGCGCGGGAAGGAGACCTCGACACGGCGATTCTTCTTGCGGCCCGCTTCCGTGGAGTTGTCCGCGATCGGGTACTGCTCGCCGTAGCCGCGCACCTCATACGTGATACCCGAGTCCGCGAGCTCGTCGTCCAGGACACCGTGTACAGCTGAGGCACGCTTGCGGGACAGGACGTCGCCGTGGGCCGACGATCCCAGGTTGTCCGTGAAGCCGAAGACGCGGACCTTCTTCGCGTTCTGAGCCTTGATCTCTTCGGCGATGTCGGCGATGCGCGCCTTGGCCTGACCGCTGAGTTTCGCGCTGTCCTTGCCGAACAGCACCTCCGCCTGCAGCGCGAACTTCACGTCCGAGTTGGTGTCCTCGCGGCGCTCCTCGCCGCCCTGGTCCTCTATGACGGATTTGATGTCGAGGATCTTGGGCTCCGCGAGAGTCGCGCCGTCGACCAGCTTCAGGTCGGGGTCGTTCGCGTCGATTTTGACCGGCGCGCTCGCCTTCGGCTCGGTGCCCGGTGGATAGCTCGGGCCGTCGGCCGCGTGAGCGGAAACGGCACCGAAAAGGTTCGTGACGACCATGACTGAGGCTGCGGTGAGGATGACTGTCAGGCGTGGGGCTCGGGTCCGGGTGTGGGTCATGGTGGTCTGCCTCAGCCGGAGATCTTGATGGTGGCGGCGGCAAACTGCGGCAGCTGGAACGACGCTTCGGTCGAGCTCTCGGGCGGCGCCGGGAACTGCATGAAGACAGGGATGGACTCGCCGGCCTTCATGGAAGGGAAGTTGGTCGTGGTGAGCGGGCGGCCTTCTGTGTCGCGGAGCACGTAATACCGCTTCTTCCCCTTGGCGTCCACCAAGGTGGCACCTCCGAGCGACCGGCCGTTCCTGATGATCTCGGTCTCGTTTCCACTGAGTTGGGGAGGCACGTTGACTGTGTCACCGCCGTCGTTCTTCAAGTTCCCTCCGAGCGTAAGGAACCCGCCTGAGTCCCGCTCAGCCGAAGTGATCTGCAGAAGCAGACCGTCCGGGCCCTTCAACTCAGCGAGCGGCTCCTCCGACCGGCCCTCCTGCGCGCTCGGATTCGAGCCGGAGTCCTTGGAAGCGGACGCTGACGTGTCACCGCTCTTGTCGTCGCCGTTGCTGCAGCCGGCCACGCCGAGGGCCAGGCTGACCACAACTGCCGCTGCGGCCATCCCCCTGCGGGCCGTCGTGGTGAACCGAATGCTCATGAGTTCCGCTTCCTTTGTTCGTCAATCTTTATCAGTCGGCCAGATGGACGTCGAAGAGGTCATCGGGACCGGGCAGATCCGAGGGATCGTCTGCGTCGAGGTCCCAGTCCTTGCCTCCGCAGTTGAGCTGCGGCAGGTCCTCGTCGTTGTCGTTGCCCTCCTCGGGCGGTTGCAAGGAACAGCGCGGCTCGATCACGGCCCTGGCTTCTGCCGTGGCGTACGTACTTTCCGTGCCGGGGACGATGCTGTCGCCGACGGGATCGTTCGTCTTGACCTCGACCGTGTAGCCCAGCGGGTCCAACTCGGGCTCGCAGCCGCCTCCCACGACGTGTGCGTCGTTGGCGTCGGCGAGTTGCTGCGCCCGCCAGCATGAGGGGTCGAGCCCCTCCACCTTCCCTTGGAGGATGTCCTGCCAGAGGTCCGGATTGAGCAGGTTGTCCAGCCATCTGCCCACGAGTTGGTTCCGCTGATCCTGCGCAGCCCCGAGGGCAGCTGCGTCCGCCGCCGTCTGCGCGCCGTTCCGTGTCGCCGCGGCCTGGCCGACCGCAAGGTACGCGAACGCAAGGAAGAGCAGGCCCGCCACCACCGTGATGTAGATGGGGAAGGCCTGCCCTGCGTCGCTGTACTTACGGGGCCTCATCAGCCGTCGGTGACCTCGGTGATCTTGTCGGTGATCGCCTCGAAGATGGACTGGCCGATATCCGTACCCGTGATCGCCAACACGATCGCCACGACCACCGCAATGATCCCCAGGTACTCGACCGCGGTCTGTCCCTTGTCGTTGCGAGCTGCGCGGGCCTGCAGGTACGAGACGGTGGTGTTGATCCAGTTGCTCATGGTGGTGTTCCCCTCCAGTACCGGCCGGCCGCCTACCGGCCGACGTACACGTCTCTTGGGCGCTAACGGCGTTTCCGGTTTCCTCCTTGCCGGTGCCGCTTTCGACACGAGAAACGTACGGCGGAACACCCCGTCCACCAGAGGGTCCCAGGGCCCAATCCAGGGCCCAATCGCGCGGGCCCAACGAACTCTTCCCCCATACCGTCACCGAAGGTCACCCCAGTCCTCGGTATGAGCCCGGTGCCGTGCCGAGCCACTTCGCCGCGGCCTCGGAGCGGCTGGTGCTGTGGAGCTTGGCGAAGATGCGGTTGATGTGGTTCTTGACCGTCTTCTCGCTGATGAAGCAGGTGGCGGCGATCTGCTGGTTGTTCATGCCGGACGCGATGAGGTCCATGATCTCCGCCTCCCTCGTGCTCAGTTGGAACCGCGACCTGTCGGGAGCGGCCGGACGGCCACTCGTCCACCCAGACGAAGACTGTCCCACATCCGGTTGCACTTGCGAAAGGTTTTCTGGGGAAGTGGGTGGGGGTGGGACGTGCGGGAGGGGCATTTCTGCTGGTTGAGCGGGTTGTTGGGGTTGATTATGCGACCATGCGGAAGCGGAATTTCCGTATGCATTCGCATTCGCCTGTCCCAGTCCATCCGGTAGCGGCGAGTTCCCCGGACCTTGGCCGTGTCCCTGCCCCTGGCCCTGCCGGAGTTGGGCCAGCAGTGCTCCCGCCGCCGTGGGGGTGAAGTGGGCCCGGCCCTGCTTGATGTCCCTGACCGCGTCGACCAGCTGACCGGCCGTGAACTCGCCGTGGACCAGGTAGCCGCCCGCCCCTCGGCGGAGGGCCTCCTGGACGATCTCCGACTCCCTGCTGTAGGTCAGCATGACGACCGGGGCGATCCGCACCAGGTACGGGAGCGCCGAGATGCCGTCCACGCCGGGCATGCGGACGTCGAGGAGGACGACGTCCGGCTGGTGCTGTTGGGCGGCCTCGTAGGCCTCGCGGCCGTCGGCCGCCTCCGCCACGACCGTGATGTCCTCGCGGCCGGAGAGCAGGGCGGTGAGGCCGGCGCGGACCACCGGGTTGTCATCGGCCACGACGACCCTGAGTCGGCTCGGCTGTGCGGGCTGCGGGAAGTCGAACGGGTTCTGTTGCGGTGGCGGCTGTGAGGCGCCGGGGTGTGGGGTCGTCTGGTCCGGCATCGGCTGCCTCCTCTCGTGTCGTGGGGGACGTGTTCGGCGTGGTCAGGGATGTCATGGGTGGTCAGCCTGGTGGTGCGGTCAGGGCCGCCAGCGGTAGCTCCAGGCGGACTTCCGTTCCCTTGGGGTGGCCGCCCCGGCCGATGCGGATGCGGGCGCCCACCGAGGCCGCCCGCTCGACCATGCCGACCAAGCCGAAGTGGCCCGCTCGGCGCAGTTGTTCGAGGGTGGTTCCGGGCGGGAGGCCGCGGCCGTCGTCGTAGACGCTGATGCGGAGCAGGTCGCCGTGGACGCCCGCGCGGACGTCGACCCGGGTCGGGCCCGCGTGGCGGTGGGCATTCTCCATGGCCTCCGAGGCGATGGTGAGGAGCTGGCGGGCCACGGCGGGCGGCACGGGGGGTACGGAGTGGTCACCGGTGGGGCGGTAGACCGCCGGGAGGCCCGTGCGGGCGCTGAAGTCCCGGGTGCGCGCGGCCAGTTCGACCAGGACGTCCGTGCCCTGGCCGGGATCCGATTCGCGGCGCAGGTCCGCCAGGAGCTCGCGGGATTCGGCCGCGGCTCGGCGGGCCGACCGGGCGACCAGGTCGGCCTGCTGCTTCACCAGGGCCGCGTCCATGTGGGCGGCGCCCGCCGAGCCCGCCAGACCGTCTGCGGCCAGGGCCACGCCGTGCAGGGTCTTGGCGACCGAGTCGTGCATCTCGCGGGCCAGCCGGGCCCGTTCCGCGCCGACCGCCTCCGTGACGGCCAGGCGGGCCTGGACCGTCGTCAGAGCCTGGGTGGCCGCGCCGAAGCGGAGCATGAGGTTGCGGAGGCTGGAGCCGACGGCTCCGGCGATGACACAGAGGCCGGGGAGGAGGGACGACTCGGCGATGCCGGGCTGGGGGTCCTCCATCGCCGCCTGGATCAGGAGGAGCAGCAGCGCCTGCAGGGAGGCGAACACGGCCGCTCCGCGCCAGCCGTAGACCAGGCCGGCGAGGAGAGGGGTGCAGACACTGACGTAGGCGAGGGTGCTGCCCGGGCCCGCCGAGATGAGCAGGAGGGCGCCGAAGAGGGTGTCCGCGGCCAGGAGAGTGGGGTGGCGCAGGAGGAGGGGGCCGAAGCGTTCCCAGTCCCTGAACAGGACGTAGGAGGTCATGAAGGTGACGACCACGGCCGCGCCCACCAGGCGGGTGGGGAGGCCCTCGTTGGCGTTGATGAGGGCGGTGGGGGTGGCCAGGGCGATCATGGCCAGCCGGAAGCCGAAGACCTGCCGGCACATGGCCTGCAGGGCGTTGATCTGGATGGGTATCGCCGGGTGTTCGGGGGCGGGTTTCGCCCGGCCTTCGACCGGGATCGGCTTCCCGGCCGTACCACCCGCGGAACCCGTGCGGCTTTCGTTGCCGGGTGCGGGTGGACCCGGTGGGAGCTGAGCACCGTCGGTGGCCGAACCGCCGTTCGCGGATACCGGCATGGCCGTGAGCGCCCCGCCCACCGCCCCACCGAACGCCCTGCCCACCGGCGCGTCCGCCAGCGCGTCCGCCCGCTCCCACCCCGGCGGCAGCGCCGGTGTCGCCGACGTCACCGGGATGTCGGGGGCGCCTGTGCGGACGTGGGCCGGCAGGACGGTGCCTGCCGGTGGGGTGGTGATCTCCGGTGTTCTCGGGCGGCGGCGCAGCCGCCCGGTGCGTTCTCCCGTCATCGACATGGTGTCGCCCCCTACTCGCCCGTGACAACGCCGAAGTCGGTGCCCGAGCCCAGGATCAGGCCGGCGCCGAGGAGGAGCATTGTGGCCGGGACCATGAAGGTCGTGATCATCATCGTGGCCTTGGGAACGGCACGCGCGGCCTTGCGGCGGGCGTTCTGGGCGTCCGTACGGCGCATGTCCTTGGCGAGGGCCACCAGCGTGTCGACGATCGGGGCGCCCAGTTCCTCACCCTGCTGCAACGCCGTGACGAACATGGCGACCTGCTCGGAGTCGTTGCGGCGGCGCAGTTCCGCGAAGGCCTGGCGGCGGCTCATGCCCAGGTCCATCTGGCGCAGGGTGATGCGCAGTTCGTCGGCCCAGGGGCCCTCGTACTTCGAGGCGACGCGGTCCAGGGCCTGGCGGAAGCCCAGGCCCGCGCTCACCACGACCGCCAGCACGTCCAGGAAGTCCGGCAGGGTCCGCTCGATCACGTCCTTGCGGATGCGGATCGCCGCCCAGATGCCGACCTCCGTCCAGAACGCCCCGAAGGCGAGCAGGAGCAGTGCCACGACGAGCTGGCCCCGCATCAGGAAGACCAGGAAGCCGACCCCGCCCAGCGCCCCGTACACCGCCCGGCGGGCCGCGTAGCGGTCGATGGTCAGGCCGCCGGGGTTGCCCGCGAGGTCGATCTTGCGTCGGTACTTGGCGACCTGCTTGGGGCCCATCAGGCGCAGCACCGCGGGGGCGTAGCGCATGCCCAGGCGGTCGATGAGCGAGTCCACCGCGCCGGTACGGGTGGAGCCGACCTCCAGGGCGAGCGCGAGGTCGCCGGGCAGTTTGGCCTCGGCCCGGTACATGCGGATGCCGGCGAAGGCGCCCCAGACGCTGAGGCCCATGACCAGTGCGAGAAGAAGTCCCATGATTCGGCTCCGGCCTTCTCAGACGTCGATGCGGGACAGGCGGCGGATGAGGATGAAGCCGACGGCGTAGAGGGAGAAGGCGATGATGACCGCCCCCTGGCCGAACGGTGAGCCCGTCATGCGCTCCAGCGCCCCGTCCTTCACGCCGTTCATCAGGAACAGGGAGCCCACGCCCAGCACCGGCACCGCATACGACGTCATGTTCACCTGCGACAGCTGCGTGCGGACCTCCCGTCGCGTCTCCTTGCGTTCCTCCAGCGTCTCTGTCAGGTTCCGCAGCGCGCTGACCACCTGGCCGCCCGCGCGGTTGGACAGCACCAGCGTGGTGACCAGGACGACCAGTTCACGGGAGGGGAGGCGGTCGGCGAGTTCGCCGAGGGCGTCGTCCATCGACGCGCCGATCGCCAGTTGGTCGGCCACCTTGCCGAGTTCCTCGCCCGCCGGGGCCTCCAGTTCCTCCGCGGCCATGCCGATCGCCGTGCGCAGCGCGAGTCCGGCCTGGGTCGCGTTGGCGAGGATGCGGGCCAGTTCCGGGAGCTGGTTGATGAACTGCTCGATCCGTTTCTGCCGCTGCCAGTTGAGGAACTGCAGGGCCGCCCAGATGCCCAGCAGGCCGGCCAGCGGGCCGAAGAACGGGGCCAGGGCCGCCTGGCCGATCAGCCACAGGCCGGCGACCGTGGCGAGCATGTAGACGAAGAACTCGCCGGGGGTGATGTCCAGGCCGGTGGCGGCCAGGCGCAGTTCCAGTTTCTTGCCGAGCTTGGTGCGCCGCAGGCGGCGGTCGATCCCGCGGAAGTTCCGGCGCCGGCCGCCGACCTGGATCTGGCCGGTGGCCGACAGACGGTCGACGAGCGCTTGCCGCTGCGCCTTGCCCATGGCGTAGGAGTGCAGGCCCATGACCGTCAGGACGCAGGTCAGCAAGGTGATGCCGGTCGTGAGCGTGATGAGCGTGTGCAGTTCCATGGGGACGGTTCCTACCTGGCTTCTCGGGTGGCTAGCTGGTCCGCGGACTGGGCGATGCCGAAGGCCTGGGGAATGGGCTGGCTCGCCATGTAGAGGCGGTCGGCGGTGCGGCGCGGGAGGGGGTGGTACTCGAAGGCGCCGTGGATACGACCGTCCGCCGCCATGGGCCGGGCGTTGAAGCGGGCGACCGTGACCAGTCGGTACGGTTCGCTGCCGTGGCTCTCCAGCAGCGCGATCTCGGTGATGCGGCGGGCGCCGTCCGCGAACCGGGTGAGCTGGACGATGACATCGACCGCGCTGTTGATCTGGTCGTGCAGCGCCACGAAGGGGATCTCCACCTCCGACATGGAGGCCAGGGTCTGCAGGCGCATCAGCGCGTCCTCCGCGCTGTTGGCGTGGACGGTGGCCAGCGAGCCGTCGTGGCCCGTCGACATCGCCTGGAGCATGTCCAGCGACTCGCCGCCGCGGACCTCACCGACGACGATGCGGTCGGGGCGCATACGCAGGGAGTTGCGCACCAGGTCGCGGATGGTGATCTGGCCCTTGCCCTCCACGTTCGCCGGGCGGGATTCCAGGCGGATCACGTGCGCCTGCTGGAGCTGGAGTTCGGCCGAGTCCTCGATGGTGATGATGCGCTCGCCCTCGGGGATGAGCCCGGAGAGCGCGTTCAGCAGGGTCGTCTTGCCGGTGCCCGTCGCGCCCGAGACGATGATGTTGAACTTCGCCTGCACCAGTCCCGCCAGCAGGTACAGCATGTGCTCGTCCAGCGAGCCCAGGCCGATCAGCTCCTGGAGGGTGAAGGAGCGTGGGAAGCGGCGGATGGTGAGGGTGGCGCCGGTCAGGGACAGGGGCGGGATGATGACGTTGACGCGTTCGCCGGAGGGGAGGCGGGCGTCGACCATCGGGTTCGACTCGTCCACGCGGCGGTTGACCGTCGAGACGATCCGCTCGATCGTCTGCATCAGCTGGTCGTTCGAGGCGAAGCGCATCGGCAGCTGCTCCACGCGGCCGCCGCGCTCCACGAAGATCGCGTCCGGGCCGTTGACCATGATCTCCGTGATGGAGGCGTCCTCCAGCAGCGGCTCCAGGATGCCGAGGCCCAGCGCCTCGTCGACCACCCTGCGGATCAGCTGCGAACGCTCCACCGTCGACAGCACCGGGCCCTCACGGCTGATGATGTGCCCGAGCACCCGCTCCAGCCGCGCTCTGCGCTCGGCGGCGACCAGCGAACTCATCTCCGCGAGGTCGATCTCCTCCAGGAGCTTGGCCCGGTAGGAGGCGACCATGTGGCCGTCCTCGCCCCGGTTGCCGTTCTCCTCCGGGGAGTTGATGCGTGCTCGCAGGCTCATACGTCCGGTGCTCCTTGCTCGTCGTTCAGTGGTCGAGCGGCATCGTGGCGGTCTTGCGTGCCGGGTCGAACTCCCAGCCGGGGACGATGGACGGGATGTCGACGGAGGCGGTGACCGTGACCTCGTCACCTCCCGGCGCCTCGGAACAGTCGGTTCCGTCGGCCAGCCAGTTGCTGACCGCGATCGTGCAGGCCTGTTGGGCGCTGCTCGGCTGGAGAGACGCGCTGCGCGCCCCCGCCCGTGCCGCCGTCCCCGCCTGCTGCGCCGTGTAGGCGATCAGCCCGAGCTGTACGGCCGCCATGGCGACGAGCAGCAGGATCGGGAGGAACCCGAGGTACTCGATGGCGACCTGGCCGCGGTCGCGCTCTCTACGGACGTACGCCATCTCACTTCACCTCCTCGACCGCACCCGCGTGGCCCCTGACCGTGAACGGGAAGGAGATCGCGCCCGGGAAGAGGACGGGGACCTCGAGCCCGACGTCCGAGGTGACATAGCCGCCACCGGTGGGGCAGTCCACCTCGGCGCCGGCCCGCCACGCGTCCGACAGCTTGTCCAGTCCGGCTGCCCGGCACGCGGCGGCCCGCTCGCCCGGCTCCGCCGCCGTCCCCGCCCGCACCGCTTCATCCGCGGCATTCCCCGCGAGCGTGTAGGTGTAGCCCACCAGCACGAGCTGCCACAGCACCACCAGCGTCACGATGATCGTCGGCATCATGCCGAGGAACTCGATGGTGACCTGGCCGTCGTCCCGCCGTCTCGCGAACCCGGGCATTCTCATCCCCCTCCCTCCTTGCGCCGCCGGAAGTTCACCGACCCCCGGTCCCCCCGCAACCGGCCCGCCTTCTGGGCGCCCTCGGTGACCTTGACCAGCCCCAGTTCGCCGGCCAGGCCCCACAGGGCCTGCTTCACCGTGCTCTTGCTCTCCAGTTCGTGGATGCGGCCCGCGTCCACGACGCTCTGGAGTTCCTTGAAGTTGGCGGGGACCGCGGTGGCCGCGACGGCCGTGCCGGTGATCTTCTGGATCAGCGGCGGCTGGATCTCCGTACCGCGCGAGTACCGGTTGACGACGACGGTTGTCTCCTCCGCCTTGCGGATCTGGAGCCGGTCCCACATCCGCACCGCACGCTTGGCGCCCCGTACCGCGACCACGTCCGGCGTCGTGATCAGCAGGGCTCTGTCGGCCATCTCCACGGCGGCCGCTCCCGCGCCGTTCAGCTGGGCGCCGCAGTCGATGACGACGACCTCGTAGCGGGAGCGCAGGGCGCTGACGATCTGGCGGGCGGCGCGGTCGGTGACGTCCTCGCCGCGTTCCCCTTCGGCCGGGGCGAGGAGCAGGACGAGTCCGGTGTCGTGGCGGAAGACCGCGTCGGCCAGGACACGCGGGGAGATGTCCGTGATGGCGGCCAGGTCGACCACGGACCGGCGGAACTGGACGTCCAGGTACGAGGCCACGTCACCGGTCTGCAGGTCCATGTCGACCAGCGCCGTGCTGCGGCCGGAGGCCTGGGCGGCGAGGGCCAGTTGGATCGCCGTCAGGGTCGTGCCCACGCCGCCCTTGGCTCCGCTCACCGTGACCACCGTGCCTCCGACACCGGTGAACACGTCGGCGCCGGCGCCCAGGTGCCGGCGTACGCCGACGGACCACTGGGCGACCGCCTGGACGCGGCTGGCGAGTTCCTCGTAGCTCAGGGGCAGGGCGACCATGCCGCGGGCGCCGTAGTCCATGGCGGCCTGCATGAGGCCGGGGCTCGCGTCCGAGGTGACGAGGATGACGCCGACGGCCGGGAAGCGCAGGGCGACTTCGCGGATCAGTTCCAGCGCGGGGACCGGGCCGATGCGCTCGTGCACGACCACGACCTCGGGCAGTTCGTCGACGGACTCGGCGGCCAGCCGCGCGAGGGTGTCGATGAGCTGGGTGGAGTCGACCACCGGGGCGACCGGCTCGGCGTCCGGGAGCTGGCTGAGGAGCGTCGTGATCGACCGGACCGCGTCCGCGTCACCGACTGCCGGGAGGATCCTCGTGGGCATGCGAGCCTCTCACTTGTCCTTCGCGAGTTCGTACGTCCGGTCCTGCTCGGGGACGGTGGTGTCGCTGCCGGGCGCGACCAGGGCGAGCCGGACGCGCTGGGCGAACGACTCGGCGTAGGTGAGGCGCTGGGCGTCCAGGGCGGACAGCGCGAAGGTGATGGGGACGGCGTCGGTGGGCTGCTGGGTACGGTTGTTCTCGTCCGGTTTCAGCGCGGTGAGTTCGCCGACGTCGAGGACCTTGGCGTTCGTCACGATGATCTTCGACTGGTCGGGGTCGCCCTCGCGCTTGCCTTCGAAGGTGGCGTAGACGTTGACCGAGGATCCGGGTGTGATCTTGCCGGCCACGCCGGTCGCCGCGTCGATCATGATGGCGACCTCCTGCTGCCCGGGCTGCAGGGCCGGCTGGCGGACGATCATGTCGGACTGGAGCAGCGAGCCCGCTTGCAGCGTGGTCACGGCGATCTTGCCCTGGATCTCGCGCAGGTCGGTGACGGCGTTGTCCGACAGCCACCGTTCGGGCATCTTGATCTTCTCGAACTGGCCCGTGCTGAGGGTGGTGTAGGGCGGTACGTCCGACTTGAGCCGGTAGGCGGTGACCTCGGGGCCGACCTTGGACTTCACGTCGCTGATGACGGACAGCACGCCGGCGAAGGCGCCGAGGGCGCAGACGACCGACAGGAGCAGGAGAATCACGCCGCGGCGCTGACGGGAGTTCATGAACCGTACAACCTCATTGGGGATATCGGTCGAGCGGAAACGAATGGGTGTGAGCGGTGGTCCGTACGGGCCTGGGCCAGGTCCCTGGGACGCGAGTCCCGTGGCGCGCCCTGTGGTTCAGGACTCACCCGACCGGTGTTTGGTTCTCGTGCGGGTTCTGGCGGGGTTGGTCGGGGACGGGCGGCGTGGCCGAGCAGAACACGCAGCGGTCGCCGATGACGTCGATGCCGCACCAGTGGCAGCGGGTCCGCCGTACGGAGGTGACCAGTTGGTAGAGGACCGACAGGTCGGGCAGATAACTGCAGAACTCGATCAGCTTGCCGGTGCCCCACCAGCCGGGTGACTCGGCCGGGAGCGGGGTCTCGCGCAGGCCCTGCACCTTCCAGGACGGGGCCAGGGTGCCGGTGACCCAGTCGGACTGGAGCTGCCCCTTGGCGACCAGCATCCAAGTGCCGAACTCGGGGCCGGGCAGGGCGGCTTCGGGGGTGATCCTGACGAGCTGCGGCTCGGGGTGGGCGAGGACGCCGAACTGGCTGCCGGGCACCCAGGACTTGGCGTGCGACTTCAGACCGACGGGGACCCGGTCGAGCCGGGCGACGGAGTTGAGCAGCGCGCCGGCGTGGATGTAGTGCACGAGCAGCCGCCCCGCCGAGGCGAGCACGCCGGGGCTGATGTCGCAGGACGCGAGCTGTCGTAACTGGCGGGCCAGGACGGCGAGTCCGAGCGGGGGCAGATCGGGCTGGAAGAGGGCGATCCGGTCGGTCTCCATGAGGGAGCGCAGGGTGTACAGCCGTCGCTGCACGGCGAGGGGAGCGGCCTGGGAGCAGACCACGATCACATGCCCGTGGTGCTCGACCAGGGTCTGCATGTCGGCGAGGGCCTGCTCCAGCGGGCGCCGGTCGACGTCCCGCAGGACGACGGCGGGCAGGGTGCGTTCGTCCTGTGGCGGCAGTGCCATGTCGGCACTGGTCACGGCAATGGCAGTTGGCACGCGCAGCTCCCCGTTTCCCCATGCCCGTCGGCGCGCCGCCTTGTCACTGCGGCCCACCTCGGTGACTTCACTGCGTGACTACCTCAGCACTGTATCCACGGCTCTGTGACCGGAGAACAGCGTTTGTGTAGCTGAGGAGCAACTGTCGTTGCACAAGATGCGTCAAAACGGGGCAGGTTGAGCATCTTGCCGGTCGCGGGCGGGGGCTCGGGGGGTCCGGGCCGGTGGTCCCGGAGGGCCCAGTGTTGACGGTGGGCCTCCGTTTGGGCCCTGAGGCCCACGCCTTGCGCCGGTGCGCGTACCTACTCTCGCCGTCCAAGGCACGTGGTTCGGGCAAGGAGGGGTGCCGTATGGCCGGCGGGGGTGGCATACGGACGTACGGGTACAGACCGGCCTTCGACGATCGCGGCGCGACCGGCACCGAGTACCTCGGCATGGTCGTCGTCAGCGCCGCGATCGTCCTGGCCGTCTCGGCCACCGGTGTCGGGCAGCTCGTCTACGACAAGATCGCCGCGCAGATCTGCAAGGTGGCCGGTGGTGGTGACTGCGCCTCGGGCGGGCCCGGGCCGGGCAAGCCCCTCACCGACGCCGACTTCGAGCCGGCGCTGTGCCAGGTCTCCTCCGTCACGGACAAGGCGGGCTCCAAGGCGAAGATCTTCTTCTGGGAGATCGGCAAGGAGTACGGCTTCCAGGAGCAGCACATCAAGGCGAACACGGACGTCAACGGCGACGGCACGGTCGACGGCGAGGACCAGCTGGTCTACCTGACCTTCACGGACGCCGCGTCCGTCGCCGCGAAGAAGGACTTCAAGCCGGGCATGAAGGTCGGCAAGTTCGGCACCGACAAGGTGGAGCTGGGGCTCGGCATCAAGGTGACCAACGGCGACACCTGGGTCTTCCAGAGCCCGGAGGAGGCCCAGCGGTTCCGGGACGACGTGGAGAAGCTGCAGATGTACGAGATGCGGCGCACCATGCCCGGGGGCGCGGAGGCCAGTCTCGGCGACAGCATCGCCTATCTCTTCGGGACCGGTCCGCTCAAGGACGAGGAGGACACCCAGAACCGGATCAAGGACCAGCTGGGCGACAACCGGAAGATCACCTACGGCAAGGTGGGTCTGGAGGCCTCGGCGTCGGCGGGCCTGAAGATCTCGGCGGGCGACGAGAAGAAGCTGAGTGCCGCGCTCGGCGGCACCTTCAAGTACTCCCCCGAGGTCACCTGGACGGACAACGCCTACAAGAACACCAAGTCGTACACGTACTCCTCGTCCATCGAGTACGGCTCCAAGGTGGGCTACGAGGCGGGCCCGCTCAGCGGCGAGTACGCGGCGAACACGACGCAGACCGGCACCATCACGGTCACCTACGACAAGGGGACCGGCAAGCTGGTCCGCGTCGACATGACCCGGACCGTCGAGAAGGGCGGCCAGAAGGACGGCGCCAAGGCCGGTGGTGACAACGGCAAGCAGGACGGCGACAAGCGGGGCGGGAACGCCGGTGTGAAGGGCACGGACTCGCAGACCGGCATCGAGATCGTCACCAACTCCGTCAGTTTCGACCCAGGGCCCGAGGGCGACGCGGACCGGGCGGTCGCCGAGCGGTGGCTGGACAGCAACAACGAGCAGATCGCCACGCCCTTCCAGTACATGTTCGACGACCACGCGCCGACCTCCCGCCCGGGCGCCGACGACCCCTTCGGGCAGCTGATGTTCGACAAGGGCAGGTCGAGCCGGATGACGTACACCGGCGAGGTGAACGCGGCCGAGTACGGCTTCGAGTTGAATCTCGGGCTCAGTCTGGGCATGACGATCAGCACGGAGAAGAAGTCGGAGACGCTGACCGACGCCCAGTTCCTGGGGGCGCCCCGCGGGGACGGTCGCTCCTATCTTCCCTACAGCTACTGTGCGAACTGACGAGACGGAGTCCAAGCCGATGAAGACCCGCCGTGCCCTCCTGGCCGCCGCCCTGCTGACGGCCTCCGTGGCCCTGACCGGCTGCGGAAGCTCCGACGCCGGCTCGGTGCCCGACGGCTGGGGCACCCTGAGGACCAAGGGCGTCGACGTCTCGTATCCGAAGGGCTACGAGGAGCAGAGCGCCGGTGAGCGCGGCAAGCACAACGCGGCCGCGGCGGTGCGCACGGAGGGCGGCAGGAAGGTCTCGGTCATCACCGTGCAGCTCCGTTTCACCGAGGCGAACTCCGCCGAGCAGGCCGCGATCGCCGCCGAGGCGGGCATCCAGATGGGCGCGGACGTCAAGGGCCAGAAGGACGTGGAGCTGGCCGGCGCGGACGAGGCGAAGCGGATCGACTTCACCTTCGAGGCGACCGGCGAGGACGGCGGACCGCCGAAGGGCACCCCGGTCGAGGGCGTGATCCTGGCAGGCCTGGACTCGGCCGACACCGCCTTCGCGGTCCGGGTCGACGCGCAGCGGGGGTCCCTGCCGGACGGGGACCTGGACCGGATCATCGACTCGGTCGAGGTGCACTAGCCATGGAGGTGCCGGGCGCCGGTTACGTCGTGCTCGCGCTGCTCGTGGCGCTGTTCGGCGCGCTGTCGTGGAAGTACGCGCGGCGCCTGGTGACGGTGGCGCGGGTGCTGCGGCGCGGGGCGCGGGCGGAGGGCGAGTGCGTCCGGGTGGAGACGGAGCCGTACCACCGCTCGGACGCCCGGCGGCACTTCTTCGCCTTCCGTACGGCCGACGGCACGCCGGTCGAGTTCGAGGACCTGGCGGGCTGGTCGACGACGGAGGGCACCCGGGTCACCGTCACCTACGACCCGCGCGATCCGCAGGGCACGGCGACGGTGGCGGGCCGGGGCAGCTGGTCCCCGGTGCTCCAGGCGCTCGCCCTGGTCGCGGGCTGCGGCATGGCCGCGCTGGGCTTCGCGGTCCTCCTCTACGTCGAGATCTTCGGGAGCGGTTGATGACGCTCGTACGCTGCTGGGCCGTCGGCATCGTCGTCCTGGTCGTCAGCGAGTACGTCCAGATGACGCTGGTGTACGGCCCGTTCGTCGGCCCGCGGGGCGTCGGCTCGTTCGGTGCCGCGCTGGCGCTGGTGCACCTGCCGAACCTGGTGTGCGTCGTACTCGCCACCTGGGCGGCGGCGCGGGTGCATCCGGAGCCGTGGCGGGAGATGCCGGTGCGGCATCTGGCCGCGGCGTGTGCGGCTCCCGCGGCGGCGCAGGTGCTGTTGCTGGCGCTGCGGCCGGGTGTGCTGGACCCGGCGGGGCCGGCGTTGTGGATGTCGACCGGCGTGCTGCTGGCGGGGTGTGCGGTCGGACTGCTGCTCGACAGGTTGGTCTGGACCTCTTGACAGTGTCGTTGGTCTGGACCATTTTCTTGTCATGTCCAGACACAGACGATCCCTGCGGCTGTGGTCGGGCGCCCTCACGGCGGCCCTGGCCCTCACTGTCACGACCGTCGGCCAGGCGTCCGCCGCCGACGTCAACAACGCCCGGAACGCCGGCTTCGAGTCGGGCCTGAGCGACTGGACCTGCTCCGCGGGCAGCGGGACGACCGTCTCCTCCCCGGTGCGCACCGGCACGGCGGCGCTGAAGGCGACCCCGGCGGGGCAGGACAACGCCCGGTGCGCCCAGACGGTCAGGGTGAAGCCCGGCTCGACGTACACGCTGGGCGCCTGGGTCCGGGGCGGTTACGCCTACCTCGGTGTCTCGGGCACGGGCACGACGGACGTGTCCACCTGGACGCCGGACTCCGCCTCCTGGAAGCAGCTGTCGACGACCTTCACCACGGGTTCGTCGACGACGTCGGTGACGGTGTACACGCACGGCTGGTACGGGCAGGCGGCGTACTACGCGGACGACGTGTCGGTGTTCGGCCCCGACGGGGGCGGCGGCACGGACCCGGGCCCGACGGTCCCGTCCGCTCCGGGCGGCCTGAGCGTCTCCGGCACGACGTCCTCCTCGGTCTCCCTCGCCTGGAACGCGGTCGCGGGGGCGACGGGTTACACCGTCTACCGCGACGGCACGAAGGTGACGGCGGTGACCGGCACCTCGGCGACGGTGACCGGCCTCGCGGCCTCGACGTCGTACTCCTTCCAGGTCACGGCGACCAACGCGGCGGGCGAGTCGGCGAAGTCGGCGGCGGTGACCGGGACCACGAACAAGCCGAACGGCCCGGGCCCCGCGCTCCCCAAGCACGCGGTGACGGGCTACTGGCAGAACTTCAACAACGGCGCGACGGTCCAGAAGCTCTCCGACGTGCCCTCCCACTACGACATCATCGCCGTCTCGTTCGCGGACGCGACCTCCACGCCGGGTGCGGTGACCTTCACCCTGGACTCGGCCGGACTGAACGGCTACACGGTCGACCAGTTCAAGGCGGACATCAGGGCCAAGCAGGCGGCCGGCAAGAAGGTCGTCATCTCGGTGGGCGGTGAACGCGGCACGGTGGCGGTGAACGACGCGGCGTCCGCGGCGAACTTCGCGAACTCCGTGTACTCCCTGATGCAGACGTACGGCTTCGACGGCGTCGACATCGACCTGGAGAACGGCCTGAACGCCACCTACATGACGCAGGCGCTGCGGTCGCTCTCGGCGAAGGTGGGCTCCTCGCTGATCATCACGATGGCGCCGCAGACGATCGACATGCAGTCGACGTCCAACGCGTACTTCCGGACGGCGCTGAACATCAAGGACATCCTCACGGTCGTCAACATGCAGTACTACAACAGCGGTTCCATGCTCGGCTGCGACGGCAAGGTCTACAGCCAGGGCTCGGTCGACTTCCTCACCGCCCTGGCCTGCATCCAGCTGGAGAACGGTCTCGCCCCGTCCCAGGTCGGCCTGGGCGTGCCGGCCTCGACCCGGGCGGCGGGCAGCGGGTACGTGGCACCGTCCGTGGTGAACAGCGCCCTGGACTGCCTGACCAGGGGCTCGGGCTGCGGCTCGTTCAAGCCGCCCCGGACGTATCCGGACCTCAGGGGCGCGATGACCTGGTCGACCAACTGGGACGCGACGGCCGGCAACGCGTGGTCCAGCGCGGTGGGCCCGCATGTGCACGGGCTGCCGTAGCGGCCCCTATCCCATCGGACGGTAGTGGCCGAGGACCCAGGCCAGCTGCGGGAACCACTCCTGAAGCCGCGTCCTGGGCCTGGCCTCCACCACGCACTCGTAGAACCTGCCGTCCATGTGGACCACGGCGACCATCAGCGCCTTGCCGTCCGGGCTCGCCCGGTAGTGGACGCCGCGGATCTCCGGCCAGCGGAACTCGACCGTGAGACCTGAGGTCTCGAAGGCGACGCCGGACGCGTCGACGACGACCGCGTTGCGCTTGTCGACGGCCAGGAAGTCCGGGCCCGCCGCCGCCTGCTGGGGCGGCGGCGGAGCCTGGGTGTACGGAGGCTGTGCGGGGGCGTACGGGGTGGCGCCGGCGCGTACTGCGGCGGGGGCGGGCCGAAGCCCGGGCCGGGTGGCGGGTGCTGGGTCATCCGGCCATTCTCCCGCCCTAGGGCCTGTCGTTTGGATCACGCCGCAGACGCGGGGTCTGGCACGCGCATCTGCGGCGTTGTCGTCGGTTGCCGATGCTCCGCATCGACGCCCTCCTCCGCCTTGCATCTGCACGCACCAGACCCCGCTCACCGGCGCTGATCAGCGCTGTCGGTTCCCTGCGACCTGATCCAAACGACAGGCCCTAGAAGAAGTCGCCCCACGGCTGGTCCCAGATCTGCTTCACGCACAGGACCAGGAACAGCAGGCCCGCGACGGCGAGCATCGCGTTGCTGAGCGGGCCGTTGCGCCATTCCCGAGGTGTCCGGGAGGAGTTCAGGAGCCAGATCAGCGTGCCGGCGAGGAAGGGCAGGAAGGCCGCGCCGAGGACGCCGTAGATGATGATCAGGCGGAAGGGCTGGCCCTCGAAGAGGAGGATCATGGGCGGGAAGGTCAGCCAGAGCAGGTAGGCGCGGAAGGGCCAGGAGCGTTCGCGGGTCCCCGAGGCGACCTCCTCGCCCTTGGCCTGGCCCGTGCCCGACAGCCGGGCCACGAAGTCGGCGAACATCAGGCTCACGCCGTGCCAGACGCCGATCAGGGAGGTGAACGACGTGGCGAAGAAGCCGATCAGGAAGAACTTGGCCGTCGCCGCGCCGTACTCGTCCTCCAGGATGTCGCCCAGCTGGATCAGGCCCTTGTCGCCGCTCGCGATCGCGACGTTCGCCGAGTGCAGGAGTTCCGCGCCGACGAAGAGCATGGCGATCACGAAGATGCCGGTCGTGGCGTAGGCGACGCGGTTGTCCAGACGCATGACCTTCATCCAGCCGGTGTCGGTCCAGCCCTTGGCGTTGACCCAGTAGCCGTAGGCCGCGAGGGTGATCGTGCCGCCGACGCCGCCGATCAGGCCCAGGGTGTTGAGGATCGAGTCCTTCTCGTCGGGCAGCACCGGGAGGAGGCCCGCGAAGGCGTCGGGGATGTTGGGCGTGACCCGGATCGCCAGGTACACCGTCACCACGAACATGACGCCCACCAGGACCGTCATGACCTTCTCGAACACCGCGTACTTGTTGAACCAGACGAAGACCAGACCGACCAGTCCGCAGGCGATGCCCCACCACTTCAGGTCCATCACATCGGGGAACAGCGCCTGGAGCGGCAGCGCGCTCGACGACATCGCCGCCGCGCCGTAGACGAAGCCCCAGACCACGACGTAGACGGCGAAGAACCAGGTCGTCCAGCGGCCGAGGCTCGCCCAGCCGTCGAACAGCGTGCGGCCCGTGGACAGATGCCAGCGGCCCGCCGCCTCGGCCAGGGAGATCTTCACCAGGCAGCCGATGATCGCGGCCCACAGGAGAGTGTAGCCGAAGTTGCTGCCCGCGATCAGTGTGGCGACCAGGTCGCCCGCGCCGACACCGGTCGCCGCGACGACGATGCCCGGACCGATGTACTTCCAACTCGCCTTACGAGGCTGGGGGTGTCGCGACGCCTCGTGGTCCGTGGTGTTTCCCGTGGTGTCAGCCATGCAGGTCAACAAACCGCAAAGAGCCTCAGCCGACAAGAGGGCAGGAGTAGTCCGACCTCAGGGGCGCGGGGAACTGCGCGATCAACCACGACGAACCCGCGGACGGGAACGGCCCCCCGGCGGCAGGGCAAGCCCCGGGGACGGCCGAACCCAGCGGAGCGTCACGGCCGTCGCCGACCACAGCCGTCCGATCCGCACGTGCCGAGCTCGAACCACACGGTCTTGCCCGGCCCGTCCCGGTGGCAGCCCCAGCGCTGGGCCAGCGCGTCCACCAGGAACATCCCACGGCCGTTCTCCCCGGTGCCGGCGTCCAGCACCCGGGGTACGCGGCGCTCGGTGTCGGCCACCTCGCAGCGCAGGACGCCGTGCGCGGCGAAGAGCGTGAGCCTGAAGCGGCTCTCGGCGTGCACCAGGGCGTTGGTGGCCAGTTCACCGACGAGCAGTTCCGCCACGTCCGCCACCTCACCGCGCTCCGCGAGCCCCCAGCCCTCCAGCTGCCTGCGCACCTGCGCGCGTGCCTCGCGGACGGCGGAGGGTTCGGGGTCGTACTCGACGCTCAGGTGGCCTGCTCCCAGGGGCGGTTGCGGGAACGGGCCGTACCGGGCGTCGGGGTCCGGGAGGTGGGGCCCGGAGAGTTGCAGCATGGCTCCAGGGTGTCTCCGGGGCCGGTCCGGCGCAGGGGGAGGACTACCCGATCCCCTACCTGCTTGCGCAGGTGGGCGGGTTACGCGTACTGGAGGCGGACCGTGGCTCCCTGGGCGTCGTCGCGGATGTCGACGTACGCGCAGACCTGCCGCGCGTACCACAGGCCCGGTCCGGGTTCCGGGCCGGTGGGCGGCGGCGGGACGAAGCCGGCGAGCGGGTCGCCGACGGGGCGGGACGACCGCAGTTCGCACACGCAGGCGGGTGCCTCGCCCCACAGCCAGGCGGTGCCGTCGAGGGGCGCCAGCACCGCCGCGGTCTCCGCGACGGCCCCGGCGAACAACTCGGCGTCGGCGGCGGGCAGCCCCCGGGCGCGCGCCCAGGCCTGCACGGCCGCGGCGTGCGGCTCCGCGAGCGGCTGCGCGTCCGCCGGTGGCAGCGGCAGCGGTACGGCGTCGAGTTCGGCCGCGAGCCGCACCGGATCCTCGTACACCTCCGTGTCGGGGTGGGCGCGGCGGGCCGCCGCGACGACGGCGGGACCGGCGGTGCGGGTGTCGTACGCGCACAGGGCGGTGGTGGCCATGGGCGCGAAGAGGAGGTTGGCGAGGGCCTCGTAGCGGATCCACTCGGTGGTCTCGCGGGCCGAGCGGCCGGCCCGGCCGCTCCAGACGGGCTCCATGAGGAGGTGGATCCTGCCCCCGGGACCGGCGTGGGCCGTGAGGTAGGAGGCGGCCTGGGCGACGGCGTTGGCGGCGGAGCCGGTGTACCAGTCGGTGTGCGGGATGCAGGTGACGTCCTTGGCGTCCCCGCCGAGGGCGTCCCGCAGGAGGTCGAGGTTGCGCGGGTCGGCGACGGCCACGGGGGGTGGTTCGCCGGGTGCGGCGAGGCCTTCGCCGAGGAAGGGCAGGGCGGCGGCCACGAAGTCGTCGTCGGTGCCGAAGACGGCCATGCGGTGGTCGAACGCGGCGGGCGTGGGGGGCTGTCGGGTGGTCATGGGTTCCCCTCGGGGTTCGCGGTACGGGCGGGTCAGCGCTGGGCGGTCACCCAGGCGGCGATCTGGCTGCGGTTGCTGAAGCCGAGCTTGCTGAGGATGCGTTCCACATGGCCTTCGGCGGTGCGGCGGGCGATCACCAGACGGTCGGCGATCTGCTGGTTGGCGAGCCCTTCGGCGACGAGCCGGGCGACCTCGGTCTCGCGGCGGGTGAGACGGACCGGGGTGTCGTCGTGCGGGGCCCCGGACTCGCGGGGGTGCGGGCGGGCCGGCTCCTGGAGCGCCTGGCCGACGAGGTCGGCGAGGCCGAGTCCGGCGCCGCGCCGGTGGGCCCGTTCGAACGCGTCCCGTCCCAGGGCCCGGCAGGCCCGCTCCTCGCTGTCCCGGCGTGCGGCGTTGAGGGTGCGCGCGCCCCATCGGGCGGCGTCGATGTCGGCCCAGACCCGGTCGGCGCCGCCCAGCAGCACGGCCGCGTGCCGGTGGGCGCCGCGTTCGGTGGCGATCGACGCGAGCAGGTCGAGGGTGAGGGCGATGCCGATGACGTCGTGGACGGCGAGCTTGAGGCGCAGGGCCTCCCGGGCGTGCCGCTCGGCCCGGGCCCAGTCGCGGCGCACGCTGTGCGCGAGGGCGAGCATGCGCAGCACGTACGACCGTACCCACTGCTCGCCGTGCCGCTCGCACAGCCCGAGGGCCCGCTCGCACACCTCGACGGCCCGGTCGGCCTCGCCCAGGAAGCCCAGCGCGCAGGCGAGTTCGACCTGGTCGAGGCCTACGACGCTGAGGTGCTGGCCGGGCACGGGGCCGCGGGCGACGGTGGTCTCGAAGTGCCGCAGCGCGCCGGGCAGGTCGTCGCCGAACAGCCTCAGGACGCCGATGACGTACTCGGCGTGGGCGGCCTCGGCGGCGTCGCCCAGGACCCGGGCGAGGGCGAGGGCGTCCTCGGCGTGGCGGCGGCCGCGGGGGAAGTCCTGGGTGGCGGCGGCGAGCAGCCCGGCGACCCAGAGGCCGCGGGCCCGTTCCGGGGTCGGTTCGGGGTTGGCGGCCAGGGCCCGGTCGAGCCAGTACAGGCCCTCGCGCGGGGCGCCGCAGGCGTGCCAGTAGAACCAGAGGGTGCCGGCGAGCCGCAGCCCCGCGCGGGCCTCGCCCGGGGTGGAGAGGCTGAAGTCGAGGGCGGCGCGCAGGTTGTCCCGGTCGGCGCGCAGCCGGGCGACGGTCTCCGGCTGCCCGGGCCCGAACCAGCCGCGCTCGCACTCCTCGACCCACCGCAGCATCCGGTCCCGCTGCCGCCGCCGGGCGGCGCCCTCCTCCCCGGCGGTCCGCCGCAACTGCTCCAGCCCGTACTGCCGCAGCGTGTCGAGCATCCGGTACCGCACCCCGCCGGGCCCCGGCTCCCGGCACAGCACGGACTTGTCGACGAGCCCGGCGACGGCGTCGAGCACGTCGTCGGCACGGATGCCCTGGCCGGGCCGGGCAGACCAGGCACCGGAGGCGTCCGCGACCGGCGGGGGTGCGGCAGGGCCTGCCGGGTCGGGCAGGGGCGGGGCCGACATCGGGCCGCTGGAGTGGGCCGGAGACGGAAACGACGTCACGGCCCCGGGGCCGGGCACGGACGGGGGCAGCATCGGGCCGCCGGAATGGGCCAGAGGCGGGAACGTGGCCATGGCCCCGGTGTCGGACACAGACGGGGGCCGCGTCAGGCCGCCGCCCGGGCCGGTCCCGGGACTCGCGCCCGGCACGGACGGGGGCACAGGCGGGAACGAGGCCATGACCCCGGGGCCGGCCACCGACGAGAGCCGCACCGGGCCGCCCCCCAGGCCGGTCCCGGAACTCGCGCCCGGCACGGACGGGGGCACAGGCGGGAACGAGGCCATGCCCCCGGGACCGGGCACGGACGGAGACCGCACCGGGCCGGTCCCGGGGCTCGGGACGATCAGGGGCTCGGGGCGCATCACGGGCAACGGCACGGGACCGCCTGCCGGAGCCGGCGTGGGCGGCACCACGTTCCCCGGATCGCCGTGGAGCGTGGGCAGCGTCGCCGTCCCCGCGAACACCGGGAGGGACAGGGCCCGTTCCCCGGAGCCGTCCGTGAACCGGGCGCCGCCCGACGGCACATCGAGACGTGCCCCGCCCTGGACACCACCCGTGCCCGCTCCGCCCGGCAGGCGCGCCTCCGTCGGTGCCGGACCCGTTCCCGGCCCGGCGCCGGGCTCCGGCGTGTCGTCCGCGCACACCGCCTCCGCCGTCGCCAGGTCGAAGCTGCCCGCGAGGACCGACAGCCGGGCCCACACGAGTTGCTCGGGGCCGGTGCACAGGTCGTGGCTCCAGGCGACCGCCGCACGCAGGGTCTGGTGGCGGGGCAGGGCGGCGGGGCTGCCGGTGGTGAGGAAGCGGTAGCGGTCGTCGAGGCGGTCCAGGAGCTGGTCGACGTCGAGGACGCGCATGCGGACGGCGGCGAGTTCGATGGCGAGGGGGAGGCCGTCCAGGCGGTGGCACAGGCGGGCCACGGAGGCGCGGTTGTCCGGGGTGAGGCGGAAGCCGGGGACGACCGCGGCGGCCCGGTCGGCGAACAGAGTGAGGGCCGGGTAGCCCTCGGCGGCGGAGAGGTCGCCGTCCGGGTCGGGCACCGGCAGGGGCCGCACCTCCAGCAGGTGCTCCTCGGTGAGGCCGAGCCGGTGCCGGCTGGTGGCGAGGACGCGGACGCCCTCGGTGCCGTGCAGCAGGGCCGCGGCGAGCTGGGCGCACGCGCTCGCCAGATGCTCGCAGTTGTCGACGACGAGCAGCAGCCGCCGGTCCCGGACCTGTTCGACGAGGGCGTCCAGCGGGGGCTGGGCGGAGTGGTCGTGCAGTCCCAGCGCGTCGGCGGCGGCGAGCGGCACGAGCGCCGGGTCGTGCAGCCCGGAGAGGTGCACGAAGCGCACGCCGTCCGGGAAGGCCCGCTGCACCCGGGCCGCGATGCGCGCGGCAAGCCGGGTCTTGCCGACGCCGCCCGGCCCGGTGAGCGTCACCAGCCGCGCGCGGGCCAGCAGCTCGCGGCCCTGGGTCAGTTCGCCACGCCGGTCGACGAAGCTGGTCGTCTCGACCGGCAGTTGGTGGTCCCGTCGTGGCGCTGATCCGCCCATGATCAGCCAGTCCTCTGGGGGTGTGGTCCGAGGGCCGACAGGCCCTAGCACGGGTCCTCACTCTCCCCCGTTGCGTACATACATGCACGCTCGGGTCACACCCGTGGGTGTACTTCGACCAGGACAGCTCGACCGCCGCGCCGCCCGCGTACTATGCGCGACCGCTTTCCATCTTGACCTGCTCATGCCATTGGCAGAACGATGTGCGCCACCCGCACCACGTACGTCGCACGGAACAACCCCACCTCCGACAAGGAGATTTCATGCGACTTCGCATACGAGGCTCCGGTGCCGGCACCGGCAGACGCACCGCCGCCCTCGCCGCCCTCCTCGCACTCGCCCTCGCGGCACCCCTGTCCGCGACGACCCCGGACGCCACCGCCGACAGCGCACGCAAGGCGGCCCCGTCGGCCGACGACGTCCGGCAGTACGAGATCCACCTGCACGCGACGGCCGAGGACCGCACGGCACTCCAGCGCACCGGAGTGACCGTGGACGAGGCCCACGACCACGGTGTCGTCGTCTCCGGACGCGCGGACCAGATCAGGAAGCTGCGCGCGCTGGGTTACGAGGTCACCCCGCTCGGCGCGGTGCCCGACCGGTCCGCCGGCGAGGACGACGTCCGGGTCTTCGACTTCCCGTCCGCCGACTCGAAGTACCACAACTACGCGGAGATGACGAGCGAGATCAACTCGATCGTCGCGGCCAACCCGTCCATCGCGAGCCGGCGTGTGATCGGCACGTCGTACCAGGGCCGGGACATCGTCGCCGTCAAGATCAGCGACAACGTGGCCAGCGACGAGTCCGAGCCGGAGGTGCTGTTCACTCACCACCAGCACGCCCGCGAGCACCTCACCGTCGAGATGGCGCTCTACCTGCTGCGCGAGCTGACCTCCGACTACGGCTCCGACTCACGCGTCACCAGCATGGTGAACAACCGTGAGATCTGGATCGTCCCGGACATCAACCCGGACGGCGGCGAGTACGACATCGCGACCGGGTCGTACCGCTCGTGGCGCAAGAACCGCCAGCCCAACAGCGGCAGTTCGTACGTCGGGACCGACCTCAACCGCAACTGGAACTACCGCTGGGGATGTTGCGGCGGCTCCTCGGGCTCGACGTCGTCCGAGACGTACCGGGGCCGGGCGGCGGAGTCGGCCCCCGAGGTGAAGGTCGTCGCCGACTTCGTGCGCAGCCGGGTCGTCGGCGGCGTGCAGCAGATCAAGGCCGGCATCGACTTCCACACGTACAGCGAGCTGGTGCTGTGGCCGTTCGGCTACACGTACTCCGACACGACGACCGGGATGACCGCGGACGACAACGCGGCGTTCAAGGCGGTCGGACAGAAGATGGCCGCGAGCAACGGGTACACGGCGGAGCAGTCCAGCGACCTGTACATCACGGACGGGTCGATCGACGACTACCTCTGGGGCACCCACAAGATCTTCGGGTACACCTTCGAGATGTACCCGAGGTCCGGCGGTGGGGGGTTCTACCCGCCCGACGAGGTCATCGAGCGGGAGACCTCCCGTAACCGGGACGCGGTGCTGCAGTTGCTGGAGAACTCGGACTGCATGTACCGGTCGATCGGCAAGGAAACCCAGTACTGCCGATAGTTACTCCGCGTCTTCCTCGAAGTACGCGTCCAGAACCGCGTCCAACTGCTCGTCCCACTCCGTGAAACGGCTCCTGGCCGGCGCCTCGATCTCGATCGGGTACCAGCGCCGGTCAGGGGTGTGGACGGTGACGGTGTAGCGCTTGCCGAAGCGGGGGGTCTCCGTCTCGACCGCCCCGATCTCGTCCCAGCGGAACTCGCATTCCTGGTCGTCCAGGGACAGGCGTACGCCTCTGCGGTCGGCGACTATTCTCGCGCGGCGGTCGGACGCCTCGAAGACGGGGCCGTCGACGTCGGCCTCCTCCGACTCGGAGGCGGCCGCCCGAGCCGTCTCCTCCGGCTCGGGGGAGGACTCCTCGGCGTCCTCGGCCGCGGCGGCCTCGGGCTCCTTCTCCGGCTCGTCGTCCTCCGTCCGTCCGGACGCGGGTGACGTGAGCCCGGGGATGAAGGCCGGGTCGAATCCGGCGCCCTCCAGGGGCTGGCTGCTCGAACCTATGCGCTGCTGCTCCACAGCGGAGCAGTATGGTCGACAAACCTGTGCCGCACACAGCCGGTCCCGACTTCGTTATCAGACGCCTACACGAACAGGCTCAATACCGCCGCCACCGCGAACCCGGCCACCGACAGCACACTCTCCAGCACGGTCCACGACTTGAGCGTGTCCCGCTCGCTGATGCCGAAGTACTTGGCGACCATCCAGAAGCCGCCGTCGTTGACGTGCGAGGCGAAGATGGAGCCGGCCGAGATGGCCATGATGACCAGGGCGACGAAGGCCTGGGAGTGGTCCCCCTCGGACAGCAGGGGTGCCACGATGCCCGCCGTCGTCACGATCGCCACCGTCGCCGAGCCCTGGGCGACGCGCAGCACCACGGAGATCAGGTACGACAGGACGAGCACCGGGAGGCCCACGTCGTTGAACGTGTCCGACAGGGCCTGGGCGACGCCGCTGGCCTTGAGGACGGCGCCGAAGATGCCGCCCGCACCGACCACGAGCAGGATGTTGCCGACCGGCTTCAGGGACGCCGTGGACACCGTCTCCAGCGACTTGCGGGACCAGCCGCGCCGGATGCCGAGCAGGTAGTACGCGAGGAACAGGGCGAGAGTGAGCGCCACGAACGGGTTGCCGAAGAACTCGATCACCGAGCGGAGGGTGGAGGGGTCCAGGGCGATCGAGGAGAACGTCGCGGCCAGGATGAGGACCAGCGGGGTGCCGATGATGCCGAGGACCGTGCCGAGGGAGACGGGCTGCTCGCGCGGCTCCGTGCCGGCCGCCCGCTGCTCGTCGACGACGGCCTGCTTGGCCTCCTCCGCGGCCTCGACCATGTCCTGCGGCACGGCGACGAAGATGCGGCGGCCGATCCACGCCGAGTACGCCCAGGCGGCGGCCACGGCCGGCAGACCGCAGACGATGCCCATGAGGATGACCCAGCCGAGGTCGACGTGGAGCAGGCCCGCGGCGGCCACCGGGCCGGGGTGCGGGGGCAGGAAGGCGTGGGTGACGGACAGGCCCGCCAGCAGGGGCAGGCAGTAGAGCAGGATCGACTTGCCCGAGCGCTTGGCGGCGGCGTAGACGATCGGCGCCAGGACGAAGATGCCGACGTCGAAGAAGACCGGGATGCCGAAGATCAGGCCGGTGAGGCCCATGGCGAGCGGGGCGCGCTTCTCGCCGAACAGGCCGAGCAGGCGACCGGCCAGCACCTCGGCGCCGCCGCTGACTTCGAGGATCGCGCCGAGCATGGTGCCCAGGCCGATGATGATCGCGACATGGCCGAGGATGCCGCCCATGCCGGACTCGATGGTGGAGACGGCGTCCGACTTCTGGACGGTGCCGAAGAGTTCGGTGACCGACAGGCCGGCCGCGAGGCCGACGGCTATGGAGACCGCGAGCAGGGCGACGAACGGCTGGAGTCTCATTCTGATGATGAGGAACAGCAGCAGCCCGATGCCGAGCGCGGCGGTGAGCAGGAGTCCGGCCGTACCGTCGACCAGGAGGAGCAGGCCTCCGGTGTGGGGTGGGGTCTCGGCAGGGGCGGACGCGGCGAGCGAAAGGGACATTCGGGGGTCCTCTACGTAAATGCATGCAGCTTCTGGGTAGGGGGGAGCGCGACGCGGCGCATCGGGGGCGCCGCGCCTCACGGACGTGCGGGAGTGGGGGGTGGGTCAGCCGAGGACGGCCAGCGCGTCGATCTCGACGAGGAGACCCGCGGGCAGGCCGACGTAGACCGTCGTGCGCGCGGCCGGCGGCCGGGTCAGGCCCTGCTCCTCGAAGTACGCGTTGTAGATCTCGTTGAACTCGGCGAAGTGGGCCACGTCGGTGAGGTAGACGCGGATCATCATCGCGTCGTCCCAGCCGGCGCCGCCCTCCTCGAGGACGGACTTGACGTTCGCCAGGGTCTGGAGGGTCTGCTCGCGCAGGGTCGGCCCGGCGGGCGTGGGCGGCTTGCCCTCCTCGGCGGGCAGGAAGCCGACCTGGCCGGCGACCTGGAGGATGTTGCCCTTCTTCACACCGTGGGAGAACTTCGCCGGCGGGGTGGTGTGGGTCCGGGGGGTGAGCGCGGTCTTGTCCGTCATGCGGTGCCCTTCACTGGTGTTCTGCCGGAGTACTCGCCGCTGATGGCGTCCGCCGTACGGCGCACCAGCGGCAGGAGGGTGAGGAGTTCGTCGGCGGTGACGACGACGTTCGGCGCGGAGACCGACATCGCGGCGACGACCCGGCCGTCGGCGCCGCGGATGGGCGCCGCGACGCAGTTGATGGACTCCTCGTGGCCGCCGAGGTCGGTGGCCCAGCCCTGTTCGCGCACCTTCTCCAGCTCGCGCAGGAACGCGGTGGCGTTGGGTGTCGAACGGGCCGTGTACGCGGGGTAGTCGAGCTTCTCCGCCACGGCCCGCCGCTCGTGCTCGGGCAGGTCGGCCAGCAGCAGCTTCGCGACCGCGGCGACGGTGATGGCGACGGGCTTGCCGATGCGGGAGTACATCCGCACCGGGTAGCGGCTCTCGACCTTGTCGATGTAGAGGACCTCGTTCTCCTCGTACACGGCGAGGTGCACGGTGTGTCCGCAGCTCTCGTTGAGACGGACCAGGTGGGGATGGGCGATCTCGCGGACGTCGAGGTTCTCCATCGCCTCCTGGGCGAGCGCGAAGAGCCGGGCGCCGAGGCGGTAGCGCTGGTCGGACTGGCGGTAGACGAGGCCGTGCTCGTGGAGGGTGCGCAGCAGGCGCAGGGCGGTGGACTTGTGCACGCCGAGGCGGTCGGCGACCTGCCCCAGGTCGGCGGGGCCCTCGGCGAGCAGCGGCAGGATGCTGAGCGCGCGGTCGACGGTCTGGCTCATGGCGTACGTACCTCCTCGGGGGCCCGCTGTGTGTCGTCGGTCCAGCCGGGGCCGAGTCGCAGTCTCCCCCATGCGGCGTCGTCCAGGGCGGCGAGGCGGTCGGCGTGCTCCCGCGCGGGCGGCGCGGCGAGGTCGCCGGGGACGGTGAGCGCGGCGGCGGCCATCAGGTGCCCGTGCCGCAGCCGGTCCCGGACGGGCAGTCCGCGCAGGGTGGCGGAGAGGAACCCGGCGGCGAAGGCGTCCCCCGCGCCGACGGCGGCGACGACGACGTCGACCCGCGGGGCGGGCACGAAGGTGACGTCCCGCTTCTCGAAGACGGTGGCTCCCGCGGCGCCCTGCTTCACGACCAGCACCTCGGGTTCGGGCAGGGCGGCGCGGACGGCCTCGGCGCCGCGCAGCCCCCAGGCCTCGTCCTGCCCGACGAACACGAGGTCCGCGCCCCGCGCGAGGTCCCGCAGCACTTCCGGGGCGTCCGCGTCGCGCCACAGTCCGGGCCGGTGGTTGACGTCGAAGGAGACCAGGGGGCGGCCGGGCCGGCGCGCGGTCAGCTCGCGCATCAGGTCCAGGCAGCTCCCGGACAGCGCGGCCGTGATCCCGGACAGGTGCAGCACGCGGCCGGCGCGGACCGCGTCCAGGTCCACGTTGCCGGCCGACATGGCCGAGGCCGCGGAGCCGGCCCGGTAGTACGCCACCTCGTGCGCGTCGGTGGCCCGGTCCCCGGCGGTGCGGAAGTAGATGCCGGTGGGGCGGGCGGGGTCGCGCCGGACATGGGCCACGTCGACCCCGTACCCGCCGATGGCCTCGACCAGGTGGTCGCCGAACGGGTCGTCCCCCACCCGGCTGACCCACCGCGCGGAGTGCCCGGCGGCGGCCAGCACGCACGCCGTGTTGGACTCGGCGCCGCCGATGCCCCGGTCGAAGGCGGGGACGTCGGCGAGCCGTCCCGGCCGGGACGGCAGGAACGTGACCATGGACTCGCCGAGCGCGACGACGTCCACGACGTCGGGGGCGTTGCAGGGTCCGGTGGGGGTCACGATGCTCGTAGCTCCTGGTTGCTCGGCGGGGGCGGCGGGTGCGGCCGCTTTCGTTGACCCCGGGTGGCCGAGATGTTAGACAGCGTTGAGCGACATACGCAATGAAGGTTGCAGATACTGCAACAGTGCTGATCAGGAGGCTTCATGACAGCCGACAGTCCCGCCGGGTCCGCCGCCGAGTCCCTCGCCCGGCTCGCCGCCGAGCGCGTCGACCACCGCTTCAAGGGCCTGCCGCCGGACGCCGACGGCCTGACCGTGGGCGAGCTCGCCGCCCAGCGCCGGAACCTGTTCACGGGCGGTTTCGCCACGCCCGTGCTCGCGCTGTCCGCCGAGCGCCTGGAGCACAACCTGAGGCTCATGGAGACCTACGCGGACCGGCACGGCCTGGCCTTCGCGCCGCACGGCAAGACCTCCATGGCGCCGCAGCTGTTCCAGCGGCAGATCGAGCACGGGGCGTGGGGCATCACGCTGGCGGTGCCGCATCAGGTACGGGTGGCGCGCGCGTTCGGGACCCGGCGCGTGTTCCTGGCGAACGAGCTGGTCGACGCGGCGGCCCTGCGCTGGGTCTCCGCCGAGCTCGGCGCCGACCCGGAGTTCCGCTTCGTCTGTTACGTCGACTCGGTGCGCGGGGTGGAGCTGATGGACGCCGCGCTGGGCGAGGCCCGGCGCCCGCTGGACGTCGTCGTCGAACTCGCCGCCGGGGAGGGCGCCCGTACCGGTGTGCGGACGGAGGCGGAGTGCGCGGCGGTCGCGGACGCGGTGGCGGGCTCGCGGTCCCTGCGGCTGGTCGGCGTCGCGGGCTACGAGGGCGAGGTGCCGAAGGCGGACCCGGAGCGGGTCACGGCGTGGCTGCGGCGGCTGGTCGCGCTGGCCGCCGACTTCGACGAGGTGGGGCGCTTCACGGACGTGGACGAGATCGTCGTCAGCGCGGGCGGCAGCGCCTGGTTCGACGCGGTCGCCGACGTCTTCGCGGAGATCCCCGAACTCTCCCGGCCCGTCCTGAAGTTGCTGCGCTCGGGCGCCTACGTCTCGCACGACGACGGCCACTACCGCAAGCTGACCCCGTTCAACCGGGTGCCCGAGGAGGGCGCCCTGGAGCCGGCGTTCCGGCTGTGGACGCAGGTGGTGTCGCGGCCCACCGCCGAGCAGGCCTTCGTCAACGCGGGCAAGCGGGACGCGGCCTACGACCTGGACCTGCCCTTCGCGCAGGTGATCCGCCGGGACGGCGCCGAGCGCCCGGCGACCGGCGTGTCGGTGACGTCCCTGTCCGACCAGCACGCCTGGCTGAGCACCACGCCGGAGGCGGATCTGGAGGTGGGTGACTGGGTCGGTCTGGGGCTGTCCCACCCGTGCACGTCGTTCGACAAGTGGCCGCTGATCCCGGTCGCCGAGGCGGACGGCACGGTCGTCGACTACGTCCGTACGTTCTTCTAGGAGGCGGGAAGCGATGGAAGAGCTGGTCATCCGGGACGCCGACGTCGTCGACGGCTCCGGTTCGGACTCCTACCGGGCCGATGTCGTGGTCGACGGCGGCCGGATCGTGTCCATCGTCAAGGAGGCCGCCGCGGCCGGCTGCCAGCGGCCGAAGGCGCGCCGGGAGCTCGACGCCGAGGGCCTGGTCCTGTCCCCCGGCTTCGTCGACATGCACGCCCACAGCGACCTGGCCCTGCTGCGCGACCCCGACCACAGCGCCAAGGCCGCGCAGGGCGTCACGCTGGAGGTCATCGGCCAGGACGGGCTGTCGTACGCGCCGGTCGACGACCGCACGCTCGGCGAGGTGCGCCGGGCGATCGCCGGGTGGAACGGGCCCGGCGACGACATCGACTTCGACTGGCGGACGGTGGGCGAGTACCTCGACCGCCTCGACCGCGGGATCGCCGTGAACGCGGCCTATCTCATCCCCCAGGGCACGGTCCGCGCCCTCGCCGTCGGCTGGGAGGACCGGGAGGCCACCCCGCGGGAGCTGGACCGGATGCGGCAGTTGGTCGCCGAGGGCATGGAGCAGGGCGCCGTCGGCATGTCCTCGGGGCTGACGTACACGCCCGGCATGTACGCGCAGGACGCCGAACTGACCGAGCTGTGCCGGGTGGTGGCGTCGTACGGCGGCTACTACTGTCCGCACCACCGCTCCTACGGCGCGGGCGCCCTGGAGGCGTACCGGGAGATGGTCGCGCTGACCCGGGAGGCGGGCTGCCCCCTGCATCTCGCCCACGCCACCATGAACTTCGGCGTGAACAAGGGCCGGGCGCCGGAGCTGCTGGCCCTGCTGGACGAGGCGCTGGCGGCCGGGGCGGACATCACCCTCGACACGTACCCGTACACCCCGGGCTGTACGACGCTGGCGGCCATGCTGCCGAGCTGGGCGAGCGAGGGCGGGCCGGAGGAGGCCCTCAAGCGGCTGGCGGACGACGTGACAGCCGAGCGGATCCGCCATGACCTGGAGGTCACCGGCTCGGACGGCTGTCACGGCGTGCCCATCGAGTGGGACACGATCGAGATCTCCGGCGTGGGCGACCCGGCCCTGGCCGATTACGTCGGCCGGACGGTCCAGGAGTCGGCGGACCGGCGGGGCGAGGCCCCCTGGGTGACCGCGCGCGGGCTGCTGCTGGCCGACCGGCTGGCGCCGACGATCCTCCAGCACGTCGGCCACGAGGAGAACGTCCGGGCGATCATGCGCCACCGGGTACACACCGGGGGCTCGGACGGCATCCTCCAGGGCGCCAAGCCGCACCCGCGCGCCTACGGCACGTTCCCGCACTACCTCGGCCATTACGTGCGGGAGTTGGGGGTGCTGTCGCTGGAGGAGTGCGTCGCGCACCTCACCTCGCGCCCGGCGGCCCGGCTGCGGCTGCCGGACCGGGGCCTGGTGCGCGAGGGGTACGTCGCCGACCTGGTGCTCTTCGACCCGGCGACGGTCGCGGCGGGGTCGAGCTTCGCCGAGCCGCGCGTGCTGCCGACGGGCATCCCGTACGTGCTGGTCGGCGGGCGGTTCGTGATCGAGGACGGGCGTCGCACGGACGCCCTGGCGGGCCGGGCGGTCCGCAGGACTCCCGCGTGACCGCCCGACCCGGGAACCCGCCCTGGCCTTACGGCTTGGGCAGGACGCAGCCGCTCGCGCTCAGGTCGAGCTTGTTGTCGATGCCGAAGCAGGACGGGATCTGGTAGGTCTCCTGGGCGTAGTTGATGCCCTTGCGGACGGTCACGTTGCCGCTCTTGTCGACCTCACAGGGGTTGTTCACCGTGCAGCGCTCGCCGTCCTCGTTGCCGGTGTTGTTGATGGCGACGACCTTGCCGGTGGCCTGGTCGACGACGGGCGAGCCGGACGTGCCGCCGATGGTGTTGCAGGCGGAGGTGTAACGGACCGAGTCCTTCCAGGTCCAGTCGCCCTCCTTCAGGCGGTACGCGAACCCGTCGATGTCGCAGCTGTAGATCCGCTTCCAGTAGCCGGAGGGGATACTGATGGCGGTGCCGGCGACCGGGTGCGTGTCGTTCAGCGTCAGCGGGCTGATGCCGTACGAGCTCTTGATCTGCCCGTAGCTGGTGGTGAGTTGGTAGAACGCGACGTCCGTGTCGGTCATCGTGGCGTACGCGAGCTTGGCGGCGCGCAGGGTCGCCACGCGCGAGCCGGAGGCGTTGAGCAGGCTGAAGGTGCGGCTGGACGCCTTGTCGACCTGGACCTCGCCGGGGCCGGGGAAGCCGGACTCCAGGCAGTGTCCGTTGGTCATCACCAGCGCGGGGTCGTCAGCCTCGGAGTCCGGCATGCGGACGACGGAGCCCGAGCAGTTGCTGAGCGCGACCGTGCCGGCGAAGTTCACGCCCTTGGGCGCGGGGTTGGTGAGCCCGGACACGGTCTCCGCTGCGGACGTGACCACGTCCGAGACGGCGGACGTGACCGCGCCCGTGTCCGCGGCCTTGCCGACGCCCGTGGGGGCGGCATCGGCGGCGGTCGCGGGAGCCGCGCCGGCCCCGGCTATCGCCAGGGCGCAGAACGCGGCTGCGAGAGGTTTTCTCATGGGGGGTCCCCTCTTGCGACGGAGGCGGCCGGAAAACTTCCGGCCGCCTGCAGTGTTGTCATGCGCATTGTGATCGTCGCAAGGCGGATGGGGCAAGGAGTTGTTCCGCGCGGAGAACCTGCCCGTCCGGCCCGACCCTACTCAACGGCCCTGGTGGCCGGACTACTTGGGGCCCTTGGTAACCGCCGGGCGGAGTTCGGACAGACGGTCGAGGAGCTGCTCGCGGACGGCGACGAGGCCATCGATGCGCTGCTGGAGAAGGGCGAGGCGGTGCCCGAAGACGTCGACCTTGGGAGTCGGGTCGGCGCAGGCATGGTCCCCGACCAGCTCGTCACGCAGGCAGTCGTCGAGGAGACGCAGGTCGTCCACCCTCGACGTTCACGTCGGCGTGAACGTCAAGCCGGCGGCTTCGGCGGTCGGGAGCGCAGGACCGGAGCGGTGGTGACAGGGCCGCGGAGACGGACTACTTGGGGCCCTTCGTGCCGCCGGGACCATGTCCGGGCTTTCCGTCGGTCCGGCCGGGCGGCGTGGCGGTGGCCGCGGGAGCGGAGGTCGTCGGGGTGGCGGCCGAGGGCGTGCCGACCGAGGGACTCGGAGTGGCCGGTTCGGACGGGGTGGGGCTCGCTTCCGTGGACGGGCCCACGGACGCCGGCTCGGACGGCTCGTCACTGTTCGCCGGTTGGGCGACGAGGGGGGTCCCGGGGGTCGGTGTCCGGCCGGTACCGGTCGACGGCACCGTCGGCGACTCCCCCGCGGTCGGGCCCGTCCGGCCGCCGCCACCCTCACGTGTCCCGCCGGAGGGCGCGTCGGAGAAGCCGAGACCGGCGATCAGCGCGGCCGCCGACACGGCGCCCACGGCTCCGACGGCGACCGCCACCCGGCGGGCACGCCACGGCGCTCGCCTCTTGCGGGAGTGGCGGCCGGCACCGGCAGGGGCGTGCACCGGCACCGGCGGCAGCTCGCGCGTGTCACCCATGCCTCGCGTCCCGCCGGTGCCGCGCGCGGCGTCCTGGCCGTCCGTGAGGTGCCGGCCGTCCATGGGGCTCCGGCCGTCCATGGGGTCGTACACGTCCTGCCAACCGTGCGCCGCCGCCGGATCGGCGTACGCGTCGTAGGGCGGTGGCGGGTCGGCCTGCGGCAGGTAGACGTTCGGCGGCCCCTGGGCAGCCCCGCCCGTCGCTCCGTCGGCGTACTCGGATGGCCTGGACATGGCGGCGCATTCTAGGCACCGAAGGTGCTGGTGGGACAGCGCGCGACGATATCCACCCAAAGCGACGCGTCTCACGTGGCGGAAAACACGACCCGTGGCGCATTACCGCGCCGTAAGCTCCCAGACATGCAGGTGATCCAGTCGACCAAGCTCGCCAACGTCTGTTACGAGATCCGGGGCCCGGTGCTCGAGGAGGCGATGCGGCTGGAAGCCGCCGGTCACCGCATCCTCAAGCTGAACACCGGCAACCCGGCCGCGTTCGGCTTCGAGTGTCCGCCCGAGATCCTGGAGGACATCCTCCGGAACGTGTCCTCCGCCCATGGGTACGGAGACGCCAAGGGCCTACTGGCCGCCCGCCGCGCGGTCGTCATGCACAACCAGACCCTCGGCATCGAGACCGACGTCGAGCACGTCTTCATCGGCAACGGCGTCTCCGAGCTGATCGTCATGGCGATGCAGGGCCTGCTGGACGACGGGGACGAGGTGCTCGTGCCCGCCCCGGACTATCCGCTGTGGACCGCCGCCGTCTCCCTGTCCGGCGGCACCGCCGTGCACTACCGGTGCGACGAGCAGGCCGACTGGATGCCGGACCTGGCCGACATCGAGCGCAAGGTCACCGACCGCACCAAGGCGCTCGTGATCATCAACCCCAACAACCCGACCGGGGCCGTCTACGACGAGGCGATGATCAAGGGGCTCACCGACATCGCCCGCCGCCACAACCTGCTGATCTGCTCGGACGAGATCTACGACAAGATCCTCTACGACGGTGCCGCGCACACCCCGACCGCCGCCGTCGCCCCCGACCTGCTGACCCTCACCTTCAACGGCATGTCGAAGGCGTACCGGGTGGCCGGCTACCGGGTCGGCTGGATGTCGATCTCCGGGCCCCGCGCGCACGCCGACTCCTACATCGAGGGCCTGACGATCCTGGCGAACATGCGCCTGTGCGCGAACATGCCGGGACAGCACGGCGTCGTCGCGGCGCTCAGCGGACGCCAGACGATCAACGACCTGGTGCTGCCGGGCGGCCGGCTGCGCGAGCAGCGGGACGTCGCCTACGAGCTGCTGACCCAGATCCCGGGTGTGACCTGCGTGAAGCCGAAGGGGGCGCTGTATCTCTTCCCGCGCCTGGACCCCAAGGTCTTCAAGATCAAGGACGACCGGCGGATGGTCCTGGACCTGCTCCGGCGCGAGAAGATCATGGTCGTCCAGGGCACAGGCTTCAACTGGCCGGAGCCGGACCACTTCCGCGTGGTGACCCTGCCGACGGTCGGCGACCTGCGGGACGCGGTGGGCCGGATCGGGCACTTCCTGGACGGCTACAGCCAGGCCTGACCGGACGCCGCGCTCACCGTACGTGTGCAGCCAGTCCGGAATTGCGAACGACTCAACTTTAGACGAAATCTAAGCTAGGATGGCTTCCTGTAAGCACACAGGAGGCCTTCCATGTACGAACCGATCCGCACCAAGTCGGTCCACAGCACGGTGGACGGCCCCGCCCCCGACTTTCCCCACCGCTCCCGCGAGGAAGAGCTGGACATCCAGCTCGCGGGCCATCTCGCCGCCCTGCTCGCCGTCACGGACGAGCTGCGGGCCACCGAGAGCTCGACCGACCTGGACACCGCGGCGGAGCGGCTCGCGCAGCAGGTGAGCCGGCTGCGGGGCGGACGTACGCCGGTCCGCGCGCCGATGAGCGGCACCCGCCGTGAGCGCGGCGTGGCGGCCCTGCACCGGCGGGCGCACGCGCTGGCCGGCCGCGCGCTGGTCGTCGCCGCCTCCCGCGCCGACACGGCGGCCGCCATCCTGTCCGCCGAGCGGATGGACGCGCACGCCGCGGCCCTGGAGCCGCGCGAACTCGCGTCCCGCTGAGCCCCCACGGGGGCTCCCCCTGACGGCCCCGGTCCGCGCGCACCCGCAGCGACGCGCGGACCGGGCGCCACAAGTCCCCGCGGACGACCCTCCCGGAACCACGCGGTATGTGGAGAGGGTCGTGCGGTTGGCGCGGAAGGCGTGGGGCTCGGCGGTCGGCAGGCCGCGGCTCTTCAGGACGGACAGCGGCAGAGAGATGTGCGGGCCTTCGGCCCACCGCGCTCGCGAAGGCCGAGCGCTCCGGTCGGCTCGGAAGGGCCGACCGGAGCGCTCAGTCATCCATCGGCACGTTCGTGAGCCCGCTGGGCGAGCCATGCCGAATCGGGCGGGGATGAGCCCTGTCGCCACCGGGTCCGTCGGGGCGGACGGAGGGCGGCGCCGGGCTCGGAACCCCGCACGCCGTTGTGCGGGACCCCGCCAGTGTGTTCCGCGGCCGGCTGTGACGATGTTGCTGGTCAGGGCACTGTCGGTTCCAGCCGGCCGCGGAGTTCGGGGGTGGGCTCAGCCCAGGCGCTGCACCAGCGCGCGGTACTCGTCCCACAGCTCCTTCGGCGTGTGCTCGCCGAAGGTGTTGAGGTGCTCGGGGACCAGGGCGGCCTCCTCGCGCCAGACCTCCTTGTCGACCGTGAGCAGGAAGTCCAGGTCGGAGTCGGCCAGTTCCAGGCCGTTCGTGTCGAGGGCGTCCTTGGTCGGCAGGATCCCGATCGGGGTCTCGACGCCCTCCGCCTTGCCCTCCAGGCGCTCCACGATCCACTTCAGGACGCGGGAGTTCTCACCGAAGCCGGGCCAGACGAACTTGCCCTCGTCGTCCTTGCGGAACCAGTTGACGTAGTAGATCTTCGGCAGCTTGGACTGGTCCTTCTCCTTGGCCACGTCGATCCAGTGGGCCATGTAGTCGCCCATGTTGTAGCCGCAGAACGGCAGCATCGCGAAGGGGTCGCGGCGCAGTTCGCCGACCTTGCCCTCGGCGGCGGCGGTCTTCTCGGAGGCCACGTTGGCGCCGAGGAAGACGCCGTGGTTCCAGTCGAAGGACTCCGTCACCAGCGGTACGGCGGTGGCGCGGCGGCCGCCGAAGAGGATCGCCGAGATCGGCACGCCCTTCGGGTCCTCCCACTCCGGCGCGATGATCGGGCACTGCGCGGCCGGGACGGTGAAGCGGGCGTTGGGGTGGGCGGCCGGCGTCCCGGACTCCGGCGTCCAGTCGTTGCCCTTCCAGTCGGTGAGGTGGGCGGGCGGCTCCTCGGTCATGCCCTCCCACCAGACGTCGCCGTCGTCCGTCAGCGCGACGTTGGTGAAGACCGCGTTGCCCCACAGCGTCTTCATCGCGTTGGCGTTGGTGTGCTCGCCGGTGCCGGGCGCGACACCGAAGAAGCCCGCCTCGGGGTTGATGGCGTACAGCCGGCCGTCCTCGCCGAAGCGCATCCAGGCGATGTCGTCACCGATGGTCTCGACCGTCCAGCCCGGGATGGTCGGCTCCAGCATGGCGAGGTTGGTCTTGCCGCAGGCGCTCGGGAAGGCGGCGGCGACGTACTTGGCCTCGCCGCGCGGCGGGGTCAGCTTCAGCACGAGCATGTGCTCGGCCAGCCAGCCCTCGTCACGCGCCATCACGGAGGCGATGCGCAGGGCGTAGCACTTCTTGCCGAGCAGGGCGTTGCCGCCGTAGCCGGAGCCGTAGGACCAGATCTCACGGTCCTCGGGGAAGTGCGAGATGTACTTCGTGGTGTTGCAGGGCCAGGGGACGTCCTCCTGGCCGGGCTCCAGCGGGGCGCCCAGCGTGTGCACGGCCTTGACGAAGAAGCCGTCGGAGCCGAGCTCGTCCAGCACCGCCTGGCCCATGCGGGTCATGGTGCGCATGGAGACGGCGACGTACGCCGAGTCGGTGATCTCGACACCGAGCGCGGACAGCGGCGAGCCGAGCGGGCCCATGCAGAACGGCACGACGTACATGGTCCGGCCGCGCATCGAGCCGCGGAACAGGCCGCCCTGGCCCCCGGAGCCCTGGAAGATCTCCCGCATCTCGGCGGGGGCCTTCCAGTGGTTGGTCGGGCCCGCGTCCGCCTCCTTCTCGGAGCAGATGAACGTCCGGTCCTCCACGCGGGCGACGTCGGTGGGGTCGGAGGCCGCGTAGTAGGAGTGGGGGCGCTTGATCGGGTCGAGTTTCCGGAAGGTGCCCTTCTGGACGAGCTCCTCGCACAGTCGCTCGTACTCGGCCTCGGAACCGTCACACCAGACCACGTTGTCCGGCTGCGTCAGCTCGGCGATCTCGTTGACCCACGAGATCAGGCCCTGGTGGGTGGTGGGGACGGTGGGAGCCGCGATGTCGCGCGCCACGATTGCTCCTAAATGAGGGATTTTTTTGATGTGGAGGCCCCGTGGGGGCTGCGACCCGGATGCTTCACGGTGAAACTTGGCGCTCATCCGGTGCCGACCGCACTCATTTGATCATCCGACGCTCGCGCCCATCTGTCCAGAGGAGCGCACAGGTGAGCAACGTGAGGATCGCCACGGTTTCTCGCGCCCCTTTACATGCACGTTGGGTTCACCTGACCGTCCGTTTGCGTAACCATCGTTCGGCCACGGTGAGAGGATGGCCACTCTTCATCGGCCAATCGACCCGACTGATAGGTCACTTACGGCTCCGTAGCTACCATTCGGCCATGACTGCGTTCGCCCCCGACGCGCCTTCGGACACGCCGGCCGACGGCCGTGGTCCCACGGCGCTCTCCCTGCCGCACCCGGTCAAGCCCAAGCTGCGCGGCTGGCTTCACCTGGGCATGTTCCCGGCTGTCCTGGTCGCGGGCCTGGTACTGACCGCCCTCGCCGACTCGACCAGAGGGCGCATCGCCTGCGGGATCTTCGCCCTGACGGCGTGCCTGCTGTTCGGCGTGAGCGCGCTGTACCACCGCGGCAACTGGAGTCCGCGCATGGACGGCGTGCTGCGCCGTCTGGATCACGCCAACATCTTCCTGATCATCGCGGGCACCTACACACCGCTGGCCATGCTGCTGCTGCCCGGCGCCAAGGGCGAGTGGCTGCTGTGGGGCATCTGGGCCGCGGCGGCGGCCGGCATCGTCTTCCGCGTCTTCTGGGTCGGTGCCCCGCGCTGGCTCTACACGCCGTGCTACATCGCCATGGGCTGGGCGGCCGTCTTCTACCTGCCGGACTTCATGCGGACCGGCGGCATCGCCGTCCTCGTCCTGGTCATCGTCGGCGGTGTGCTCTACAGCGCGGGCGGCGTGATCTACGGGATCAAGCGACCCAACCCGTCACCGCGCTGGTTCGGCTTCCACGAGGTGTTCCACTCCTTCACCCTGGCGGCCTTCATCGCGCACTACGTGGGGATCTCGCTGGTGGCGTACCAGCACGGCTGACAGCTGTCGCGCAGCCCAGGGCCATGGCTTTCCGAGCCGTGGCCCTTTCTCATGTCCTCACACATTGACAGTGGGACTCTCTTTTGAGAGTAACCCTCATTTCAGCGCTTCTGTCACTCGCTGATGATGACGCTGCGCCAGGTGGGCGGCGCCCTCGGGATCGCCCTGTTCGGCAGCCTCGTCGCGGGCACCTGCGACGAGCGGCTCGACACCGCCGGACTGCCCCCGCGGGCGGCGGACGCGGCACGCGACTCGCTCAGCGGCGCTGCTGCTGCCCGACCCGCCGACCGAGGCGGCCCCCGCCCCGGACATGGCCCGGCTGGAGGCGGATGACCGACAATGAGCCGTATGACCACGGCACGGACCCCTGTTCCCGAGGCCGCGCGGCATCTGAGCCTGCGGGAGCGCAAGAAGATCAAGACACGGATCGCGATCAGGGACGCCACGTACGCCTTGATCAAGGAACAGGGGTACGAGGCCACCACGGTCGAGCAGATCGCGGAGCGCGCCGAGGTCTCGCCGAGCACCGTTTTCCGCTACTTCCCCACCAAGGAGGACATCGTCCTGACGGACGAGTACGACCCCTTGGTGGAGGACCTGCTGCGGGCACGGCCCCAGGACGAACCGGTCCTGGAGTCGTTGCGCTGGTCGATCCGTCAGGGACTGACCGCGGCCATCGCCGACAGCCCTGACGACGAACAGGACGAGATGATCCTTCGCGTCCGGCTGATGGTCGAGGTGCCCGCGCTGCGCGCGCGGATGATGGAGAGCATGTCCGTCACCGGCCGCCTGCTGTGCCGGGCGCTGGCCGAGCGCACCGGCCGCGACCAGGACGAACTCGAAGTGCGCGTCTACGCCATGGGCCTGATGGGCGCTCTGCTGGAGACGATGATCTACTGGGTCGAACGGGACTTCCGGGACGACCTGCCGGAACTGGTCGACCGCACCCTCGACACCCTCACGGACCTGCCGAAACGGCAGGCCGCTGCCGAGCCCCCCGTGACATCCTGACCGGGTGAACGGTCCCGAGATCCACGTCGAGTTCGCTCCCGAGCTGCACGTGTTCGTCCCCCAGGCCCGGCGGTCGGGCACCCTGCGGGCCACCACGGACGGCGTCTCCAGCCTGGGTCACGTCGTCGAGTCGCTGGGTGTGCCGCTGACCGAGGTGGGTGCCCTGGTCGTGAACGGCCGCGAAGTGCCCGTCTCGCACGTCCCCGCGGCCGGCGAGTCCGTGACCGTACGGACCGTCGCCCGCCCCCAGCGGGTGCCGGGCGCGCCCCTGCGGTTCCTCCTCGACGTACACCTCGGCACGCTGGCCCGCCGGCTGCGGCTGCTCGGTGTCGACACGGCGTACGAGTCGACCGACATCGGCGATCCGGCGCTGGCCGCCCGGTCGGCGGCGGAACAGCGGGTCATGCTGAGCCGGGACCGGGGGTTGCTGCGCAGGCGCGAGCTGTGGGCCGGGGCGTTCGTGTACAGCACCCGACCGGAGGAGCAGCTTCAGGACGTCCTGGACCGGTTCCAGCCCGAACTGCGGCCCTGGACGCGGTGCACGGCCTGCAACGGGCTGCTCCGCAAGGCGACCAAGGACGAGGTCGCCGATCAGCTGAAGCACGGGACGCATGCGACGTACGACGTGTTCGCGCAGTGCACCGCGTGCGGCCGGGCGTATTGGAAGGGTGCGCACCACGAGCAGTTGGAGGCGATCGTGGAGCGTGCGCTTGCGCTTCGCTCCGAGCGCCGTTGAGTGGTGAGCGCCGTGGGGAACCGCGGGGCCGTTGTGGCTGGTCCCGCAGTTCCCCGCCTCTGAGGGGGCGCCCCTCTCAGGGCAATTTCAACGTCTGGTCAGGTCCTGCCTGCCGCAGGCGATGCCGTCGCCGTTCCGGTCCAGGCCCAGCGGATCGTCCCTGCCGTTGACCTTCAAGCGGCCGTAGTCGTTCGCCTTGAGCCACGCGCAGCGGGACGCCGTCGTCTTCTTCACCTCCGCCGGGAAGTCGGTCGGCACGCAGACGTTGACCGAGCCGTAGTGGCGGTCGCAGCCGGAGATCGTCGGGCTGACCTTCTGGGACGTGCGCTTCGTGCCGGGTCCCGCCACCTTGCCCTCGGGCGCGTCCGCGAAGTCGTGGACGTGGGCCGAGGCGTCCGTCGCCTTGAGCGCCTGCGGGCCCTTCAGGTGCACCCACTTCGCCACCGACGGCACACCGTTCGCGTCCACCGCGAAGAGCATGTACCAGCCGGGCGGGGCCAGATTGGGATTGCTCGTCACGTTCAGGTCGACGTTGTTGCCGTCGACGGACAGCGGCAGGTCCACGAACCGCTGGTTCGGGTCGGAGGAGTGGGTGACGGCGGCCGGGCGGATCAGCTCGGCCTTGGCGATGGGCCGGTCGACGGTGATCCGCTGAGTGTCGCCGTAGTTCCACTCGATGTCGATCACCGAGGTGATCGCCGGTCTCGGGCCCTTGAACAGGTAGGGCGGGCTGTAGACCGACACGTCGTGGTTCCAGGAGCCGTTGCCCGGGTTGTCGCCGGTGGTCATCACGCGGCCGTCGGGGAGCAGGAACGCCGAGGAGTGGTAACCGCGCGCCTCGGGGTCGACGGCCACCGGGTCGAAGGTCTCCGACTCCGGGTCGAAGAGCGACGTCTCGTAGACCGGGTTGGCGCGGTTGTGCAGCGCGCCGCCCGTCTCCAGCACCTTGCCGTCCGGCAGGAGCACCGCGGAGACGTACATCTTGCCCTGGTTCCCGGTCTGCGGGACATGCCCGTTGCCGAGGTCGACCGTGCCCTGCGGGATCGGCGGCCCGGCCACGTAGGACGGGCTGGGCTGCTTGAGGTCGATGATGTCGGTCAGGCGGTTCGCCTCCGGGTTGGAGTCGATGTTGCCGCCGCCGAGGGTGAGGACCTTCTGGTCCTGCGCCGGAGGCAGCAGCACGCTGGCCGACTGGTCGCGCTCGTCCTTCTTCTGCAGGCCCGGGACCTGGGTGGTGGTGTTGGCGCCGTAGTCGTAGATCGCCGAGCCCGTGCCGGGGATGTTGTTGCCGAAGACATGGCTGCCCGAGTAGAAGAGGCGGCCGTCCTGCATGAGGATCATCGACGGGTACAGACCCCAGTACGACCAGGTCTGGTTGACCTTCCACAGCGGCTGCCACCGCTGCTCGGCCTCGGAGAACAGCTCGGCGGTGACCGAGCCGGTGGAGTCCTCCTTCAGACCGCCGAAGGAGATGACGTCACCGTTGCCGAGGATCGTGGCCGACGGGTACCAGTGGCCGTCGTTCATGTCGTTGGTCTTGGTGTAGGTCTCGGTCTCCGGGTCGAAGATGTACGAGTCCTTGTAGCCCTGGTAGCCGACGCGGCCGTCCGCCGTGGGGTAGCCCTTGTTGCCGCTCATCACCAGCACCCGCCCGTCCTGGAGCTGCACGTGGCCGGCGCAGAACATGTCCTTCGGCGTGGGGACGACCTTGTAGGAGCCGTTCGCCGGGTCGTAGACCGCCGAGGTGAACGTGCCCGCCTTGAACATCGACTCGTCGTTGCCGGAGCCCGCGATCAGCAGCACCTTGCCGTTGTGGAGGACGACGGAGTGCATGGAACGGACCGGGTTCTTCGTGGGCAGCACGTCCCACTTGCCGTTCGCGCACTGCTCGGCCGTGCCCGTGCACTTCGGCGGCAGGACCGGGTCGGGGACCTGGTCCATCCGATAGTCGTCGGTGGTGGCGGAGCCGGTGCCGTAGACGGAGACGCCCCAGGAGATGCGGTCGGTGCCGGCCGGGACCTCGGGGGTGCGGACCGTGGCCTCGGTCCAGGTGCCGGCCAGGTCCAGCGTCTTGAGGTCGGTCCAGTACTGCCACCCGGCGGTCTTGTCGTGCCGGAAGAGGGTGACCGAGGCGTCCGGGGTGGTCGTCTTGTACCAGAGCCCGAGGTCGTACTGCTTGCCCGGCGTCACCACCGGCGCGCACTCGGCGGACTCGGTGATCAGGGCCTTGCGATCGCCCTCGGCGCGGCGGGTCAGCTCGACCTTCATGGCCTTGGAGCCGGTGTGCGCGTCGTTCGTGGTGGTGAAGGTGAAGTCGTTGTCGCCCCAGCCGGACTTCTCCCAGCAGTACGGCATGTCGCCGGCCCCGGCGGTCTCGAAGCCGGGGTTCTTGATGAGGTTGGCGGCGGAAGCGGGCTGGGGCGCGGTCAGCAGGAGACCGGCCGTGAGCGCGCCCACGCCCACGAGTGCCGTTCTTCTCCGGTACCTGTCCAGGTACTTGTTCACACGGCTCTCCTCGCGGTGCGGCTCTCACGCACGGGCTTCTCAGGGCCCCGGCGCGGCAGGTAGACCAGCGCTTCGGTGGCCGCGAAGCGCAGGACGAACGTCGTCACCAGCGCGAGCGCGGTGGCGGACAGCACGCCCAGGTGCAACTGGTGCACGAACAGGGCGATCAGCGGGATGCGCAGCACCAGATCGGCGTTGGCGAGCAGCGCGAACCGCCCGGCCCGGTCCCACCAGCGGCGGTGCCGGCGCCGCTCGCGGAACAGCAGGTGCTCGATGAGCACGAAGTTCCAGGCGACGCCTAGCTGGTTGGCGAGGATCTCCGCCGGTACGTAGTGCATGCCGGCGGCGGTCAGCGCCCACAGTCCCAGCAGGTTCGGCAGGAAGCCGGTGAGCCCGATCAGGCCGAAGCCGACCATGCGCGCGACCGGCGAGGCGGCACGCAGCCCGGCCAGGTGGCGCAGGAAGCGCAGACCCTCCTGGGCGGTCGACTTGGACTCCCCGGCGAACCGGTCCTGGAAGACGAAGGGCACCTCGGTGACCGTGCGCGGGCGGCTGCGGACGGCGAGTTCGAGGAGGATCTTGTAGCCGAGCGGCTGGAGCACGTCGGCCGTGACCGCGCTGCGGCGGATCGCGAAGAAGCCGCTCATCGGGTCGCTGATGCCGTGCAGCCGGCGCGGGAACAGCGCCTTGGTCAGCCACGTCGCCCCGCGCGAGACGGCCACGCGGTAGCTGCCGGCGAGCCCGGCCCGGCTGCCGCCCTTGATGTACCGGGAGGCGACGACGAGTCCTGCGTTCGCCCGCTCGCCGGTGGCGACCAGGTCGGGGACGAGGGACGGCGGGTGCTGGCAGTCGCCGTCCATGACGACGATCCAGTCGGACGTGGCGGCCTTCAGCCCCTCGACGACCGCGCCCCCGAGCCCGCCCACCGGCTCCTCGCGGTGCAGCACGGTCACCGGGAAGGGGCAGTCCCGCGCCGCCTGCTGGATCACGTCGGGCGTGTCGTCGGTGGAGTCGTCCACGAAGACGACCTCGCACGGCAGCCGGGCCGGGACGGCCTCGGTGATCTGCCGCAACAGCTGCCGTACGTTCGCCGACTCGTTGAACGTCGGTACGACGATGGTGACGGCGCCCGGTTCGGGGATCTCGGCGGTCTCGACGACCTCTCCGGGGACGGTGGACTCCTGGCTCATCGCGCGCCTCCGGCGGTGGTCTGGATCTGGCGGATCTCGATGCGGTCGGGACCGGTGCCGAAGGTGGCGACCGGGGCCGAGTGCTCCATGGCGGACTTGACGTTGGGCAGGTCGGCCGCGTCCCGCCGCACGGTCGGCGAGGCGACGACGTAGTCGAGGTCCTTCCAGCCGCGCGGCATCGTCTTCGTCACCGCCGGGTCCAGGTCGGCCTTGTAGAACCAGATGACGCCGAGCCCCGGCCGGTAGCCCTGGTGCACGAGGTCGAGCCAGAGCGCGTCGTCGACCAGGACGCGGGTGCGCTCCGGGTTCTCGACCTCGGTGGCCAGCCACTTGGAGGCGGCCTTGTAGGGGGCGTTGGCGTCGGTGGTGACGGCGGTGCGGGCGCCGTCGTACCAGTGCGGTACGACGTAGGCGCCGGCGGCGAGGGCGAGGACGGTGGCGAGCGCGTACCGGCCCGCGCTGACGTACCGTTTCTCCGCCTCGGAGCGCCGGCGGCGCAGTACCGCGTGGGCGACGGAGGCGGTTCCTCCGGCGAGGACGAGGGCGAGGAACGGCAGGCCCTGGATGACGTACATCGCGGGCAGGTAGCCGTTGGGGCGCAGGGCCAGCGCGGCGAAGATCGCGACGGCGAGGGCCGGTCCCGCCAGGGCCCGGGCGGTGACCGACCAGCGCCAGGTGACGAGGAGCAGCAGCGCGCCCGCGAGGCCGCCGAGGGGCAGGATCTTGTCGTAGTACAGCCACGACTGGAGCACGCCCCAGGAGCCGGAGCCCTGGTCCAGGATGAAGCCCGAACCGGGTCTGGTCATCTGGTACTTGACGCCGTCCCAGAGGGAGACGTGCCCGGCGCCCGGCAGCAGCTCGCCCTTGAGCAGGGCGAACAGCGGATACGAGAAGCCGATCAGGGCGCAGGCCGTGACGGCTCCGGTGAGGGCGAACTTGCGGGTGTCCTTGTGGCTGTGCCGCCACATGGTGAGGAACAGGGCGGGCAGGACGATGAGCATCGTCTCCTTGGTCAGGACGGCCGTCGCCGCCGCCATGCCCGCGCCGAAGTGGTGCCACAGGTGGCGGCTCGGGGAGGCGGCCAGCGTGAAGGCCAGCAGCGTCCACATCACCGCGAGGTTGTCGAGGAAGATCTCCCGCTGGAGGACGACCGACAGCGGCGAGAGGCCGAAGAACACCATGCCGAGCGCGGCCGCCCAGCGGGGCAGGGCGAGGCGGCGGCCCAGTACGTAGACGAGGACCGCGCTGATGCCGCTGATCACCAGCATCGTGGCGCGCATGGTGCCGACGGTCATCGACTCGGGGCTGATCAGCGCGGGGATCCAGGTCAGCACGGCGATCTGGATCCAGCCCAGCGGCGGGTGGTCGTACCAGTAGGTGTAGTGGGCGAGGCCGTCGCCCTGCTGGACCGACCAGGCCTGGGCGAGGTAGGTGCCCTCGTCGTCGCTGAGGGCCGGGTAGTCGGCGATGTTCCAGCCCTGCACGACGAGGATCGCCACGAGCAGGACACCGCACAGGAGCAGGTCGGACCGGGAGGAGCGCAGCCGGCTCGGCGGCTCCGCTTGTCGGTGCGCACCGGCGCCGGACACAGGCCGGCGCTGCGCGGGGACCTTCGCTGTGGTCACCGCGGGAAGGGTGGAGGTCACGCGGGAACGTCCTCTCGGGTCGCGGGAACGTCCTGCCGGGCCACGGGAACGTCCTGCCGGGTCACGGCCGTCTCGTCGAGATGCGCGCCGACATGCGTCGTCAGCTCCCAGTCGTTGCGGCCGCGCTGCTCGCGCCACACGGCACGGACGGCCGCCCCGGCGAGCAGGACCTGGTAGAAGGGGCCGCCCACGACGAGCTTCAGGTAGTGCGCGAACCGCACGCGCAGCCCGTACTGCTTGCCGAAGTCGTGGAGTCCGACGATCTCGAAGACGAAGGTGACCAGCGCGGTGACGGCCGGCAGGAAGGTGATGAAGGCGATGCCGACGGGCACGTCCAGGAACAGCGCGATCGCCACGTTCAGCGGGATGACCAGGCCGGTGAAGGCCTGCATGAACGGCGTCATCAGGGTGTAGCGGGCGAGCAGCCGCTGCCCGAGGGTGGGCAGTTGCTTCCAGTCCTTCTTCCGGTACACCTGAAGGAACCCCTGGTTCCAGCGGGTGCGCTGCTTCAGCAGGGACATCAGCGAGCCCGGGGTCTCCTCGCGGGTCACCATGTCGGAGTCGTAGGCGACGACGACCTTCTTGCCGACGCTGGAGAGCCTCACGCCCAGGTCGCAGTCCTCGGCGAGGCAGTCCGGGTCCCAGCCGCCGGCTTCCCTGAGGACGTCCGTGCGGACGAAGACGGTATTGCCGCCGAGCGGGATGAAACCTTTCTGCGCGTGCAGGTGGAGCCGCGAGCGGAACCAGAAGAAGTACTCCAGGCAGTTGCGCAGGCTGTACCAGCTGGAGTGGAAGTTGATCAGCTGGACCCCGCCCTGGACGACGTCCGCGCCGGTGGTGCGGAAGGCGTGGTCGACGTGCGCGAGGAGTTCGGGGTGGACCTGGTCCTCCGCGTCGAAGACACCGACGACGTCGCCGCGGCAGTGCGGCAGGGCCGTGTTCATGGCCTTCGGCTTGTTCTTCTTCTCGTGGGTGTCGACGACGACGCGCACCCTGGGATCGCGCGCCGCGGCCTGCTCGGCCACGGCGGTGGTCTCCGGGTCGTCGTGCCCGACGATCACGATGATCTCGAAGTCGGTGTGGCTGGACTCCAGCAGCCTCTGGATCGTGTGGTCCAGCACCGCCTGTTCGTGCCGCGCGGGCAGCAGCAGCGAGAACGAGACGTGCTCGTGCCCGTCCGGACTGCTGAACCGCGTGGAGGCGAGCACTTCCGGCGTACGCCAGGCGTGCATCTGCCACCACAGGGTGAACGCCGCCATCCAGAACAGGGCCAGTGAAACGGCAGCGATGAAGACAGACGTCAGCAAACAGATCCCCCCAGATCCCAGAACCCCCCGCCGTGACGGCTTGCCTCATCCGTCACGGCACTGTGCAGAGATTAAGGGGGAACTGTGAAGCCTGGGGCCTGTTCAGATAAAGAGCATGTTTCCGTTGATTCCCGACTTCAGTTGATCAACGCCGCCCGCAACCTCTCAACTTCGGTCGTCGGGGCGTCACATGTGAAGTTACGGCAGACGTACGCGGCGGGTTCACCGCCGACCAGCGGACGGTCCGCGAGCAGCGGGAACTCCTCGCTCTCCGGGGCACCGACAGCGACCACGGCCCCGGGCGCGGTGCTCAGAAGCGCCGTGCGGTGCAGGGCCCTCGTCCCCTCGTGATCGAGGGACGGCCCCACGATCGCGACCTCGCGCGGCCCGTCCAGCGCGGCCTCGGCGGCGGCGAGCCCCCAGCCGATGAAGCGCGGCACGCGCGGCCCGAGCGCCTTGACGACGCCCAGGGCCTTCTCCGCGGCGGTGCGGTGGGGCTCCGACCCGGTGTGCGCGGCGTAGCTCAGCAGGGCGCCCGCCGCCGCGCTCCAGCCGGACGGGGCGGCGTTGTCGGTCGGGTCCTGCGGGCGGCGGATCAGCCGCTCGGCGTCGGCGGCCGTGTCGAACATCGCGCCCGACTCCTCGTCGGTGAAACGCGCCAGGACGTGGTCGAGCAGGAACCCGGCGAACTCCAGCCAGACGCCCTCGCCTGTGACGGACGCCAGCGCGAGGAAACCCTCCGCCACGTCGCCGTAGTCCTCCAGCACGCCCGCGTTGGCGCCGGCGTGACCGTCCTTGCTGGTGCGGGTGAGCCGGGCCTGCTCGTCGAGGTGCAGCCGGACGAGGAGGTCGGCGGCGGCGAGGGCGGCCTCCACGAGGTCGGGCCGGTCGAAGTAGGCGCCGGTCTCGGCGAGCGCGGCGATCGCGAGCCCGTTCCAGGCGGCGACGACCTTGTCGTCCCGGCCCGGAGCGGGACGACCGGCCCGCGCCGCCAGCAGCCGCTCCCGGACGGAGGCGATCTTGTCGGCGTCGAACAGACCGTCCTGCTGCGGCAGTTGGAGGACGGACTGACCGTGCTCGAACGTGCCCTCCTCGGTCACCCCGAAGTACCGGACCGCGAGCTCGGCGTCCTGCTCGCCGAGCACCTCGCGCAACTGCTCCGGCGTCCACACGTAGTACGCGCCCTCGACGTGCCTGCCGGTGCCGTCGTCGCTGTCGGCGTCCAGCGCGGAGGCGAACCCGCCCTCGGCGGTGCGCAGTTCGCGCACCATGAAGTCGGCGGTCTCCAGGGCGACCCGGCGGGCCAGCTCCGAGCCGGTGGCGCGCCAGAGGTGGGCGTAGACCCGGCACAGCAGCGCGTTGTCGTACAGCATCTTCTCGAAGTGCGGCACGATCCAGTCGCGGTCGACCGAGTAGCGGGCGAAGCCGCCGCCGAGCTGGTCGTAGATGCCGCCGCGGGCCATGCGCTCGCAGGTGTCCTGCGCCATCTGCAGGGCGCCCTCGGCACCGGTCCGCGCATGATGCCGCAGCAGGAACTCCAGCACCATGGACGGCGGGAACTTCGGCGCCCCGCCGAATCCGCCGCGCTGCGGGTCGTACTCACGGGTGAGCGCGAGCAGCGCCTGCGCGAGTTCCTGCTCACCGGGCGTCTGCGCGTCGCCGTAGGAGATCTCCCGCCCCGCCAGGTCCCGGACGATCTTCCCGGCGACCTCGGTGACCTCGTCCCGCCGGTCCTCCCACGCCTGGTGGACGCCCTGGAGCACCTGCCGGAAGGACGGCATGCCCTGGCGCGGGGCGGGCGGGAAGTACGTGCCGAAGTAGAACGGCTCGGCGTCCGGGGTGAGGAAGACGGTCATGGGCCAGCCGCCCTGGCCGGTCGCCGCCTGCACGGCCTCCATGTAGACGGCGTCGACGTCCGGGCGCTCCTCGCGGTCGACCTTCACGCTCACGAAGTGCGCGTTGAGGTACTCGGCGGTCTGCTGGTCCTCGAAGGACTCGTGAGCCATCACGTGACACCAGTGACAGCTGCTGTAGCCGACACTGAGCAGCACGGGCACGTTCCGCTTACGGGCCTCCTCGAAGGCCTCCGCCGACCAGGGCCACCAGTCCACGGGGTTGTCGGCGTGCTGAAGCAGGTAGGGGGACGTCTCGTGCGCCAGTCGGTTCGGCATGGTTCCCATCCTGCCGCAGTACCCGGTCCGGCACGCGTCAGGCACCGCACGGGCGCCGTCCGGGACGCGCGCCCGACGGACGCGCGGCGCCTCAACCCGCCCGTGTCTTCACACAATCGGGCCGGGCACGCCCCCTCGCCCCGATGCGCCGTGGGCAGCACACTTGACCAAGGAAACGACCGGTACGACGACCTAGGTACGCCGGTGCCGCCGGAGGGGGACGTGACATGCGGGACAGTCATCGGGCGGATGCCGAGCGGCTGTTGGCACGGGCCGTGGAGGAGGAGGTGCGCCGGACGGGCGGGCGCACGGACGGGAAGGTGCTGCTCGCGCGGGCGCGCGGGGCGCTCGACGCCATGGCGCAGAGCGCGGCCGAGGAGTACGAGGCCTACACCCGCGCCCTGGACGAGGCGGCGGCCGGTCAGCTCACCTTCGGGCAGCGCTACGCCCGGGAGGGCGGCGGGACACCGCTGCTGGTGGCCGCGGTCGCGGCGGTCGCGGCCGTCGTCGCCGACATGGCCCTCGGCACGGACACCGGGACGGCGCTGGGCGCGGGCCTGACCGTGGGTGTCGTGGGCGCCGCGGCGACCGTCGTGAAGGTCGTCGGCTCGCATCTGCCGGCCGCACACCACCGGGCCGGGGCCGCGAGCCAGCCGGGCGGGCCCGAACAGCTGCGGCTGCAGTGGCTGACGGCACTGGAGGTGCGCGGCATCCGGCCGTTCCTGGACCAGCAGCGGGTGCTCGCCGCCTCCACGGGGCCGAAGAAGACCGGGCCGCGGCTGCGGGGCGCCGACAAGAGCGCGGCGGCGCGCGGGCGCAACGTGCTGGAGCAGTCCTTCGCGCAGCTCCCCGAACCGGCTCGGCCGTTCGCGGGGCGGCGGCACGAGCTGGCCCAGATCCGGCAGTGGGTGCAGGCGGCCCGGGCGAGCACTCAGACCCAGCCGACGGTGGTCGTCCTCCACGGCACGCCCGGCAGCGGCCGCACGACCCTCGCGGTGCACGCCACGCACGAACTGAAGGACTACTTCCGCGGCGCCTGCGTCGTCGACCTGCGCGCCGACGGCCCGGGCGAGTCCCCGCTGTCCACCCGCGACGCCCTGCTGCACCTGCTCAACCGGCTCGGAGCGCCCCGCGAGCAACTGCTGTTCCGCGAGCGCTCCTCCCCCGACCAGCAGGTCAAGCGGCTGGGCGAGCTGTACCACCAGCATCTGACCGGCCTGCCGGTCACGGTCGTCCTGGACGACGCCTCGGACGCCGGGCAGGTCCGCGCCCTGGTCCCGGAGCGGTCCGACAGCCTGGTGCTGGTGACCGCGCGGGGCCCGCTGGAGCTGGGCGAGCTGCCCGCGCGGGTGCACCAGCTGCCCGTGGCGCCGCTGGACGCCGCGGGTGCGGAGGAACTGCTGGGCGCGGCGGCCCAGGACCGTTCCGGGCCGTACGACGCCGAGTCCGCCGACCGGGTCCGGGAGCTGTGCGGCGGGCTGCCGCTGGCCCTGCGCATCGCAGGGTCCTGCCTCGGCCCGCGCTCCCCGCGCGCGCTGGCCACGGACCTCGGGGCGTACGGCCCGGTCGATCCGGTCGAGCGCGCCCTGTGGCTGCGCTACACCGACCAGCCGGAGCCCGTACGGCGGCTGCTGCGCCGGCTGGCCCTGGCCGGCCGGGCCTCACTGGGCGCCGCCGCGGCCGCCGCGCTGCTGGCCACCGACGAGGCGGAGGCCACCCGCCACCTCCAGGCCCTGACCCGCGCGGGCCTGATCGACCACGTCCGGGGCGACCGCTACCGGCTGCACGACCTCGTCCGCGCCTTCGCCCAGGCCCGGCTCCTCGACGAGGAGGAACCGGCCGAGCGCACGGCGGCGCAGGAACGGCTGATCGTGAACTACGCCGAACTGGCCGACTCGGTGCTGCGCATGGTCGACGGCAACATGTCGACGCGCACGAACCGCTTCAGCCCGTACGGCTTCCCCTCCCTCGACGAGGCGCTGCGCTGGCTGGACGACGAGTCGAGCTTCATCACGGCGGCGCTGCGGCACGCCGAGGGCGTGAACCAGGCGGCGGTCCTGAACCTCCTGGGCGCCCTGTGCGACTACTGCCTGCTGCGCGGCGACCTCTACCGCCTGGGCGAGATCAGCGAACTGGCCCAGGCGGTGGACGAGGGCCTGCTGGTCCGCTCCGTGCAGTGGCGCACCGGCATCGCGGCACGGCAGCTCGGCGAACTGGACAAGGCGCGCACGACCCTCGCCTCGGTCGTCGACCTCTACCGCGAGGCCCATCACGACGCGGGGGCCGCCCGGGCCCTGTGCTCGCTCGGCATCACCCTGCACCACCAGGGCAACCTGACGGAGGCGTCGGCGAAGCTCCGCGAGGCGTTGACCCTCCAGTCCTCCCCCGAGCTGGCGACGGACCGGGCGTGGACGATGCACGCCCTCGCGGCGGTGGAGCGGGACAGGGCCCGGCTGGCGGAGGCGCTGGAGCTGCTGACCGAGTCGCTGGTGCTGCACCGGCGGGGCGAGTCCGTGCACGGCCAGGCCTGGGCGCACTTCCAGCTCGGCCAGCTGGGCCTGCGCATGGGCGACGTCCCGCGCGCCGAGTCCGAGCTGCGCGCGGCCCTTGAGCTGTACGGCCGCACCCGCGACGCCCGCGGCGAGGCCTGGGCCCTGACCCAGCTGGCCCGCGCCCTGCTGGTCGCCGGTGACGCGTCGCCGGCCGTGGAGGAACTGCGCGGGGCCGCCGCCCGGCACCGTGAGAACGAGGACGCGCGCGGCGAGGCGTGGACGCTGTACTACCTCGGCCAGGCCCTGGAGGAGACGGGCGACCTGGACCAGGCCGTCCGCGAACTGGAACGCTCCCGCACGATGTTCTCCCGCATGCGGGACGTCTACGGCCTGGCCTGCGCCCGCCACCACTCGGCCCGCGTCACCCGCGACCAGCGCGCGGCCCAGACGGGCTCCCTGCGCAACTCCGGCTTCGCCCGCCAGCTGCTGGTGGACGCCCGCGCCGACTTCCAGCGCATCGGCGTCGCCCACGGCGAGGCGTGGACCTGCCTGGAGCTGGCGGTGGTGGACGCGGGCAACGCCCGCACCCAGCAGGCCCTGGTGCTGTGCGACGAGGCGGCCGGCCTCTTCGCGTCGTACGGCGACCGCCGGGGCGAGGACTGGGCCCGCTTCCTGCGCTGCACCCTGCTGCCGTACGCGGCCCCCGGCGGCATGGAGGTCGGCACGGCCGTGGCCCAGGAGGAACTGGCCCAGCTGTCCCGCGCGAGCCATCCGCTGCGCGACCAGAAGTTGGACGACTACCTCGACGCGTACGCCCTGCTGCTGGAACGCGGCGTGACCCTGGAGGCGGGCTGGCAGGCCTGGCGCCTGGGCATGGTGCCGAACCGGCATGCGCGGGAGGTGATGGGGGTGGCCGTGGAGCCGAAGGCCTAGGGACACCCCAGGGCGGGCGCGCGACGTACCCGTCGGCGGCGGTCGGCCGCCGACGGGTGTCCTCCCGGGGAGAGGCGCATCGCCCCGCCCCGGGAGGGGCGTCAGCCCTGCTTCTGCTTGCCCTGGCCGGAGGTCTCCGCGTCCGCGGACTCCGGCTCCGCCTGCCCGGCCTGCTCCGCCTGCTCGGCCTTGGGGTCCGGGACCTGCGTGAAGTCGACCCTGTTCATGTGCCGGCTCATCGACTTCATCAGGGCCCACACCGCCAGGGCCATCGCCGCGAAGACGATGAAGCCGAGGACGCCGGGGGTGACCTTGTCCTCGTCGACCTCCTTGGCGAAGGTGACGAGGTGCGTCATTGCCAGGCTTGCGCTTGCGCTCATGTCAGGCATTGTCGCGGACGCCCGCGAAGAGGTCGTCCTCGGGGAGGGAGGTATCCACGAGGGACTTCGCCAGCTCGTACTCCTCCGTCGGCCAGACCTCCTTCTGGATGTCCATCGGGACCTTGAACCAGCCGCCGTCGGGGTCGATCTGCGTGGCGTGCGCGATCAGCGCCTTGTCGCGGATCTCGTAGAAGTCGCCGCAGGGCACGTGCGTGGTGAGCGTGCGCTCCTTCATGCCGAACTCGTCCCAGCGCTTGAGCCAGTCCCCGTAGGGCGACTCCAGGCCCCGGTCGAGCATCGCCTGGTGCAGCGCCTCGGTGCGGGGGCGGTTGAAGCCCTGGTTGTAGTAGAGCTTCTGCGGCTGGTACGCGGGGCCGTACTCGGCCTCCGGGTACTTCTCGGTGTCCGCCGCCCCCTCGAACGCCACCATCGAGATCTTGTGGGTCATGATGTGGTCGGGGTGCGGGTAGCCGCCGTTCTCGTCGTAGGTCGTGATCACCTGGGGACGGAAGGCGCGGATCTTCCGCACCAGCTCACCGGCCGCGTGGTCGACGTCCTGCAGGGCGAAGCAGCCCTCCGGCAGCGGCGGCAGCGGGTCGCCCTCGGGCAGGCCCGAGTCGACGAAGCCGAGCCACTCCTGCTTGACGCCCAGGATCTCCCGGGCCTCGTCCATCTCCTTCTTGCGTACCTCGTGGATGTGCTCCTCGACGTACTTGTCCCCCTGGAGCTTCGGATTGAGGATGGAGCCGCGTTCCCCGCCCGTGCAGGTCACGACCAGCACGTCCACCCCCTCGGACACGTACTTGGCCATGGTCGCCGCGCCCTTGCTCGACTCGTCGTCGGGGTGGGCGTGGACGGCCATCAGTCGCAACTGGTCAGTCAAGACTCATTCCTCAGTAAGTCGGCGCCCTGTGTGCGTCGGCGCAATCAGCGGCTTCTATAGTGACCGAACCGGGGGGCGAATAATTCCGGGCCCCGGTCCCGGGTCGCCTTACGGGGCGTTCGTCCCGGCCCTGTCTGGAGGACGATCATGAGTACGGCGAGCACGCGACTGCCCGAGGGGCGTTACGGCCGTTCCTCGGACGAGCGCGCCGACCGCACGCTCAAGATCGTCGGCGCTGTCCTCGCGGCGGCGCTGCTGGGGCTCGTCGGCTGGTTCGGCTACCACTACGTCGCCCAGAGCGAGATCAGCGCCGAGGTGATCAGCTTCGAGCCCGGCAAGGAGTCCGTGCAGGTGCACCTGGAGGTCCGCAAGGACGCCGGTGCCGAGGGCTACTGCACCGTGCGCTCGCAGGCCGAGGACGGTGCCGAGGTCGGCCGGGCCGATTTCCGCTTCGCCGGGGACGCCACCCGCATCGACAAGGTCGTCACGCTCCGTACGACCTCCCCGGGGACGACGGCCGAGCTGCTGGGCTGCCACACGGGCTGAGACCCCGCCCGGGTCACCCGCAATACGTAGCGCCTGACCTGCGTTGACGTGAAACTGGTGGCTTATGTCCTCCCCCTTCTGCCCCTGAATTGTTAGGCTCGTGGTTTCGCCCATCCGTGAAGGAACATGCTTCTGGGTAGGGCGATGCTTTGTATTCCCAGTACCTACGAGGAGCACCTGTGACCCAGACCAGCGAGAACGTCACCTGGCTGACCCAGGAGGCGTACAACAAGCTCAAGGCTGAGCTTGAGTACCTTACTGGTCCCGCGCGGGCTGAGATCTCCGCGAAGATCGCCGCCGCGCGCGAGGAGGGCGACCTGCGTGAGAACGGCGGGTACCACGCAGCCAAGGAGGAGCAGGGCAAGCAGGAACTCCGTGTACGCCAGCTCACCCAGCTCCTCGAGAGCGCCAAGGTCGGCGAGGCGCCCGCGGCGGACGGTGCCGTGGCGCCCGGCATGGTCGTCACGATCGCCTTCGACGGTGACGAGGACGACACCCTGACGTTCCTGCTCGCCTCGCGCGAGTACGCGAGCGCCGACATCGAGACGTACTCCCCGCAGTCCCCGCTGGGCACCGGCGTGATCGGCCACAAGGTCGGCGAGGACGCGCAGTACGAGCTGCCGAACGGCAAGAAGGCCTCGGTGAAGATCCTCAAGGCCGAGCCGTACGAGGGCTGAACCGCCCCTGCCGAAGTCCTGACCCGCCCCCGGCGTCCTCGCGGCGCCGGGGGCGTCGTCATGCCGTCGCGGACCGGTACTTGCGCACCGCCAGTGTCCGGAAGACGACCAGGATCAGGATCGAGTAGATCAGCGAGGCCCAGACCGGGTGCTGCATGGGCCAGGCGTCCGACGACGACTGGCCGGGGTTGGCGAACAGCACGCGGCAGGCCTGGACCGTGGCGCTGAAGGGGTTCCACTCGGCGATGTGGCGCAGCCACGGGGTCATGTGGCTGGTGTCCACGAAGGCGTTCGAGATGAAGGTGACCGGGAAGAGCCAGATCAGCCCGCTGGACGTGGCCGCCTCCGGAGTCCGCACGGACATGCCGATCAGGGCGCCGATCCAGGTGAACGCGTAGCCGAGCAGGAGCAGCAGGCCGAAGGCCCCGAGCACCTTGCCGGCGTTGGTGTCGCCGTCCGACCCGACGCGCCAGCCGACCAGGAGGGCGACGACCGCGAGGACGACCAGGGTGAGGGCCGTCTGCGCGGAGTCGGCGAGGGTGCGCCCCGTGAGCACCGCGCCGCGCGCCATGGGCAGGGAGCGGAAGCGGTCGATGAGGCCCTTGTGCATGTCGTCGGCGATACCGGCGCCGGAGCTGGCGGTGGCGAACGTGACGGTCTGCGCGAAGATGCCCGCCATCAGGAAGTTCTTGTAGTCGACGGCGCTGGTGCTGCTGCCGATCTGCATGGAACCGCCGAAGACGTAGGTGAAGAGCACCACGAACATGATCGGCTGGATCAGTCCGTAGATGATCATTTCCGGGATCCGGGACATGCGGATCAGGTTGCGTTGCGCGACGACCAGCGAGTCACGGATCGACTGGCTGACCGGGTTCGCGGCAGGCGCGACCCGCACGGTGTCGGTGACGGCGCTCACTTCACGGCCTCCTCGTCGTCGTCCTCGTTCTTCGCCTCGGCCACGTGTCCCGTCAGCGACAGGAAGACATCGTCGAGGGTCGGCCGGCGCAGGCCGATGTCGTCGATCTCGATGCCCCGGGTGTCCAGCTCCCGGATGACCTCGGCGAGGAGCTTGGCGCCGCCGGTGACGGGCGCGGTGAGCTTGCGCATGTGCTCCTCGACCGTGGTGTCGCCCTTGCCGAAACCGGTGAGCACCTCGGCGGCGGCCGCGATGTGCTCGCGCTCGTGCACCACGACCTCGACGCGCTCGCCGCCGGTGCGGGCCTTGAGCTGGTCGGAGGTGCCCTGGGCGATGACCTTGCCGTGGTCGACCACCGCGATGTCGTGCGCCAGGTGGTCGGCTTCTTCCAGGTACTGCGTGGTCAGCAGCAGCGTCGTGCCGCCGGAGACCAGTTGCTTGATGACCTCCCACAACTGCTGGCGGTTGCGGGGGTCGAGGCCGGTCGTCGGCTCGTCCATGAACATCACGGGCGGCGAGACGACGAGGGCCGCCGCGAGGTCGAGCCGGCGGCGCATGCCTCCGGAGTAGGTCTTGGTGGGGCGGTCGGCCGCGTCCGCGAGGTGGAACTGCTCCAGCAGTTCGCCCGCGCGCTCTTTCGCCGCCTTCGCCTTCATCTGGTAGAGCCGGCCGACCATGTACAGGTTCTCGCGGCCGGTCAGGTACTCGTCGACGGCCGCGAACTGGCCGGACAGGCCGATGGAGCGGCGGACGGCGTCGGGCTGTTTGAGCACGTCGATGCCCGCGACGACCGCTCGGCCGCTGTCGGGGCGCAGCAGGGTGGTCAGGCAGCGGACGGTGGTCGTCTTGCCCGCGCCGTTCGGCCCGAGCAGGCCGAGGACCGTGCCCTCGGGCACGTCGAGGTCGACTCCGTCCAAGGCCCTTACGTCACCGAAGGTCTTGACCAGCCCTTCGGCATGGATGGCGGCTGGCATATGAATCTCCGCGTCTTCGGGGAGTGCCGGACAGGGGATCACATTCACGACACACCATAACGCGATGTATCGCGTCTCACAATGAGGCTTTCCGCGTTCCGCTCCGGCGACGAAAGGATCTTGAGCCCGGCGCGGCGAGCTCGGCAGGCGGTCAGCTCATGACCGTGTAGCCCGCCTCGCGCAGCGCCTGGCCCACCTCGGCGCAGTGCGCCGGGCCCTTCGTCTCCAGGTGCAGTTCGACCTCCGCCTCCGTGAGCCCGAGCCGTGGGTCGGTCCGTACATGGCTCACATCGAGGACGTTAGCGTCGACCACTGACAACACGCCCAGAAGTGTGGCCAAAGCTCCGGGCCGATCCGTCAGCCGCAGCCGGACGGCCAGGTAGCGGCCCTGCGCGGCCATGCCGTGCCGCAGCACCCGCTGCATCAGCACCGGATCGACGTTGCCGCCGGACAGCACGGCGACGACCGGCCCCTCGAAGGAATCGGGCCGGCTCAGCAGCGCCGCGACCGGGCTCGCCCCGGCCGGCTCCACGACCAGCTTGGCGCGCTCCAGGCACAGCAGCAGCGCGGCGGACAGCTCGTCCTCGCTGACCGTCCGCACCTCGTCGACCAGATCGCCGACGATCCCGAACGGCACGTCACCGGGCCGCCCGACCTTGATGCCGTCGGCCATCGTCGCCGGATTCTCGACCGTGACGGGCCGGCCCGCCGCCAGCGACGGCGGATAGGCCGCCGCGCCCTCCGCCTGGACGCCCACGATCCGCAGGTCCGGCCGCAGCGCCTTCACCGACACCGCGATCCCGGCCGCCAGCCCGCCCCCGCCGATGCCGACCACGATCGTGCGCGCCTCGGGGCACTGCTCCAGGATCTCCAGGCCCACCGTGCCCTGGCCCGCGATGATGTCGGGGTGGTCGAAGGGGTGGATGAACACCGCGCCCGTCTCGGCCGCGTACTCCTGCGCGGCGGTCAGCGTCTCGTCGACCACCTGCCCGTGCAGCCGCACCTCGGCCCCGTAGTCCCGGGTGGCGCTGACCTTGGGAAGCGGGGCGCCTTTCGGCATGAACACCGTGGAGCGCACGCCGAGCAGCGCGGACGCCAGGGCCACGCCCTGCGCGTGGTTGCCGGCGCTCGCGGCGACGACGCCGGCGGCGCGCTCCTCGGGCAGCAGACCGGCGATCCGGACGTAGGCGCCGCGCAGCTTGAACGACCCCGTCCGCTGGAGGTTCTCGCACTTGAGGTGCACTGGCGCGCCGACCATCTGGGACAGGTGCCTGCTGCCCTCCATCGCGGTCACCCGCGCCACGCCCGAGAGCATCTTCTGGGCGCCGCGCACGTCGTCGAGGGTGACGGGCCGCAAGGAGTCCGCCGTGCCGTAGCTCATGACTCCAGCATCGCAGTTCACGAACGGGAACGGCCGTTGTGACCAAGGTCCGAGACCCGCTTTGCGCAGCGCCGGTACGGCCCGCCCCCCGGCCGCGTACCCTGTCCCCCAATCAGCCAGCCCTTCACGAAGTGAGCCCCCGGCCATGCCCACAACACCTGAAATGTCGATGGACATGACGACCGTCGGTGACACCGGTCTTCTCGACACCCTCCAGCACGAAGTGGCGGTGTTCGCGCGCCGTGCCGAACAGACCCGGCTCGGCGGGGTCGGGCAGGTGCGCAACTCCATGGACCGCGCCGCGTACCTCCTGCTCAACCGTCTCGACAAGGAAGGCCCCATGGGCGTCAAGGCCCTCGCCGCGAGCATGGGGATCGACTCGTCGACGGTCACCCGGCAGGTGGCTCCGCTGGTCGACACCGGCCTGGTCAAGCGCACGTCGCACCCCGAGGACGGGCGTGCGGTGGTGCTCCAGCTGTCCCCGCGCGGGCAGGCGCGGCTGGAGGAAGTGCGCTCGTCCCGGCGGCAGTTGATGGCCGAGCTGACCGAGGACTGGCAGCCGGAGGAGCGCGAGGCGTTCTGCTCGCTCCTCACGCGCTTCAACAGCGCGCTGTCCGCGCGGATGGCGGTCCAGGGAGTGCCGGAGCCGGAGGCGCAGTCGCCGTCCTGATCCCCACGCGCGCGTGGCCGGTGGAGCGGGCGGGACGCCGACGCCGTCCGCCGACGGTCCGCGACGCACCTGTGGCAGGCGGTCGGCCGGGCGGGCTCCGGCCGCGGTGCGGCCCGCGCCTGCCGCAGCCGTCCCACTCGGTGCGCGGCTCTTGACCTCGGGGCCACCCCTGGCCTGATATGAGACCGGGTCCCCGTCGTACGCGGCCGTCACGCGTGTACCCGGCCGGACCCGCATCCTCAGGGTCGCCGTCGGGCGGGAGGCGCGATGCGAGAGCGGCATGCGTCCCGGGCAACCCGCCGGGCCCGGGAGTTCGAGGCGTTCGTCGCGGGCGCGGCCGGGCGGCTGCTGCACGCCGCCACCCTGCTCACCGCGGAGAGCCCCGACGACAACCCCCGCGCGCGGCGCCTGCTGACCCTGTCGCTGGCGCACACGTACGCGTGCTGGGACCGGCTGCGCGGCGAGGATCCGTACGACCGCACCCGGCAGTTTCTGGCGACCCGCTTCGCGCGCGGCGCGTGGCACCACTACGGCGGTCCCGGCCGCTCCCGGCCGCACCCGTCGAGCCCCCTGGCCCCGCTCGGCCCGCAGGAGCGGCTCATCGTGGTGCTCATGCTCTACGAGGGCGTCGCCGAGGAGCAGACGGCGGCCCTGCTCGGCCTGTCCGCGGAGCGCGTACGGGCCGTCTGCCACCGGGCGACGACGACCCTGCTGCACCGCGCGCGGGGCCCGGCCCCGGCAGTGACGGCCGCGAAGGCGGTGCCGTCATGAGGGGAAACGACCGCGAGGCGACCGTACGGCGGCTGCTGGAGCAGGCGCCGTCGCGGCCCGTGCCGCCCGAGATCCACGCGGAGGCGGTGCGCCGGGGCAACCGGATGCTGCGGCGCAGGACGGTGGCCCGGCGCCTGCTGTGGCTGCTGATGTGCGCGGCGGCCGTGGCGTTCACGGTGTGGGCGCTGACGGCCCGCCCGTGGGTGGAGCCGCCGTCGGACACGACTCCACCTCTCACCGGCTGGTGACCCCGCCCGGTTCTTCCTAGCCGAGCGCCTGCTGGAGGTCTTCCAGCAGATCGTCGGCGTTCTCGATGCCGACGGACAGCCTCACCAGGTCGCCGGGCACTTCCAGGAGCGAGCCGGCCACGGAGGCGTGCGTCATCCGGCCGGGGTGTTCGATCAGCGACTCGACGCCGCCCAGGGACTCGCCCAGTGTGAACACCTTGGCGCGGTTGCAGACCTCGACGGCCGCCTCCTCGCCGCCCGCCACGCGGAAGGAGACCATGCCGCCGAACGACTTCATCTGCTTGGCGGCGACCTCGTGACCGGGGTGCTCCGGCAGGCCCGGGTACAGGACGCTCAACACGCGCGCGTGCCGGGTGAGCATGTCGGCGATTTTCGCGGCGTTCTCGCTGTGCCGGTCCATGCGCACGGAGAGGGTCTTGGTGCCGCGCAGCACCAGCCAGGAGTCGAAGGGCCCGGCGACCGCGCCCATCGCGTTCTGGTGGAAGGCCAGTTCCTCGCCCAGCTCCGGGTCGCCCGTGATCAGGGCACCGCCGACGACGTCCGAGTGGCCGCCCATGTACTTGGTCAGCGAGTGCACGACGACGTCCGCGCCGAGCGCGAGCGGCTGCTGGAGGTAGGGCGTGGCGAAGGTGTTGTCGACGACGAGGCGGGCGCCGGCGTCCCGGGCGACCTGGGCGACGGCGGCGATGTCCGTGATGCCGAGGAGCGGGTTGGAGGGGGTCTCCACCCACACGGCCTTGGTCTTCGGGGTGATCGCGGCCCGTACGGCGGCCGGGTCGCTGGTGTCGGCGACCGACCACTCCACTCCCCAGCGGGCGACGACCTTGGCGATGAGGCGGAACGTGCCGCCGTAGGCGTCGTTGGGAATGACCATGTGGTCACCGGGCCTGAGCAGCGTGCGCAGCAGGCAGTCCTCGGCCGCCAGCCCGGACGCGAACGCGAGACCCCGGCGGCCGCCCTCCAGGGCGGCGAGGTTCTCCTCCAGCGCGGTCCTGGTCGGGTTGGCGCTGCGGCTGTACTCGTAACCGCCGCGCAGACCCCCGACGCCGTCCTGCTTGTAGGTCGACACCTGGTAGATCGGCGGGACGACCGCGCCCGTCAGGGGATCGGCGGTGTTGCCCGCGTGGATCGCGAGCGTCTCGAAGTGCTGACTGATATGCCTGTCGCTCATGAGCACCGAGGGTAGTGCGCCGACGCGCTGAGTGCCCGGGAGCGGGGATTTGCCCCCGGCGGCGGGGCGGCGCGGGCCGGGTTTTCCACAGGTTCGCGGACCAGGTTGGCCAATTGTCGGCGCGGTCTGGTTCGCTTGTTGCATGGAGATTCTCTGGGTCCTGATCGCGCTGGTCATGCTGGGCTTCGTGCTGCTCCCCTTCCTGCGGCGCAGGCGCGGGGCCGCGATCGGGCTGGTCTCGCCCGACCACCCGGACGCCGCGGACCCGGCGAACTACGGCTTCGTCCGCGAGGAGGAGCTGGACATCCGCATGCCCGGCCCCGACCAGGACCTGCTGGACGTGCTGGACGTGGTGCAGCGCACGCAGGACTACCGCGCGGCCCAGCAGCTCCTCGCCGGTACGGAGACGGAGGGCGAGCGCCGCTGGCAGCGCGTGCAGGCCTTCGCGGGCGCTGCCTCGCTGGAGCTGCAACAGCGACCCGGCGGGGTGAGCGAGGCGCCGGGCGGGCAGTGGCTGCGGGTGTGGCGGGCCGAGGCGCCCAAGGACGCGGGCGGGGCCGCGGTGCACGCCGAGTTCCTGGTGCAGCAGGCGTGGCGGACGGCGACGCCCGGGACGGACGAGTTCCGGATCATCATGGAAGAGGCGAAGGCGGCGTGCGGTGAGGCGGCGCTGCTGGCTCCCGGCGACCCGATCCCGTACATCGTGGAGCTGTCGGTGGCCCGCGGGCTGGGCTACTCCCAGAAGGAGTTCGAGCAGCTCTGGCTGAAGATCCTGGACCGCGCCCCGGCCCACATGGGGGCGCACCTGGCCGCGCTGCACTTCTGGTGCGAGAAGTGGCACGGCTCCCGTGCGCTGGCGCATGAGTTCGCGGAGGCCGCGGCGGCCCGCGCGCCCAAGGGCTCCCTCCTGGCGGCGATGCCCCTCTTCGCCGTGTTCGAGCACCTCCCCGAGGTGACCCTGGTCAGCAGCTTCTGGCAGACCGAGGTCGTCACGAAGGCGGTCCACGGCGCGCTGCACGCGGTGCACTCGGCCCGCCCCGACGACCCGATGCTGGCGCACGTACGGCACATGCTGGTCTTCTTCCTGGTCCGCGGCGAGCGCTGGTCGGAGGCCATGAACCAGCTGGTGCACATCGACGGGCATGTCGGCGCCCTGCCCTGGACGCTGTCCGCCGACCCGGCGGCGGAGTTCGCGGTGTACCGGGCCCTGGCGGTGGCGGGCTACGAGGCGAACGGCGGCAGCCCGGCGAGCCTCCCGCACTGAACCGCGAGCGGGGCGAAGGCCCGGGGCGTGGGCTCGCACCACCCTTGGGCAGGGCCCCGGCCGGAATTCCCCCCGGCCCTCGCGCGTTGAACAGGGCGTCGCCCCCGCGTGGGAGTCGTGCCGATTGGAGACCGCATGTTCCTGCACAGCCGTACGCCCCAGCTGCCGACCCCCGAGCAGGCGCTGCCCGGCCGCCCGGAGCCGGCGTTCTCGGTCCCCGACCGCCACACCGTCCTCGGCAACCCGCTGCTCGGTCCCTACCCCGAGGGCCTGGAGACCGCCGACTTCGGCCTGGGCTGCTTCTGGGGCGCCGAGCGCAAGTTCTGGCAGCTCCCGGCAGGGGTGTGGACGACCCTGGCCGGCTACCAGGGCGGTTACACGGAGAACCCCACGTACGAGGAGGTCTGCTCGGGCCTGACCGGCCACACGGAGGTGGTCCGCGTGGTCTACGACCCCGAGGTGATCTCGTACGAGCGCCTCCTGAAGACGTTCTGGGAGTCCCACGACCCGACGCAGGGCTTCCGCCAGGGCAACGACGTGGGCACGCAGTACCGCTCGGCGATCTACACCCACACCCCCGAGCAGGCGGCCATCGCCAAGTCCTCCCGCGACGCCTACCAGAAGGTGCTCACCGCGTCCGGCCACGGCGAGATCACCACGGAGATCGTCCCGGCCGAGGGCCGTCCGTTCTACCCGGCGGAGGGCTACCACCAGCAGTACCTGGACAAGAACCCGGCGGGTTACTGCGGCATCGGCGGTACGGGCGTGTCCTGCCCGATCGGCGTGGCCAAGGCCGAGGGGTGACGACCGGCGTCACCCCCTAGACGAGACTCCCCCGGTCCGACCGCATCAGCCCGTTGGTGACTGCTCGGAGGAGGACCTCGGGCGCCCCGCCGTCGTCCTCGTTCACAAAGACGCGTACCTCTTCCTGCGCCCGGCTGAGCGCGAGGTAGAGGAACGACAGGTACCGGATGCGTTCGTTCGCGGTCTGGGCCGACGCGTTCAGATCCGGGATCCCGGCCACGAGCACCGAGTCGAACTGCAGCCCCGCGAGATACTCCGCCGTCCCGACGACGAGCCCGCGGCGCCGGTAGCCGAGTCCCTCGATGTCGGACCGCCCGGAAACGGTGGACACATGGAACTTGCCGGAGTGCCCGATCCGCGAGGCGAGCTCGCTGAACCTCGACCACTGGCGGTAGTCGACCACCGCGAGCGCCAGTCGGCCCGACGGGTACAGGGCCTGCACCGCACGGGCGATGTCATCTTCCTCGCCGCTCCGTGAAGCCGCAGAGATGAGGCGCGGCAGAGGGCCGTCCGCCTGCGCCGACTCCACCCTGGTGAAGTCGATGTCCCATTCCTCTCCGAGATCGAGCGTGGGGAATTCGTGGTGGACGTGCTTGATGAGTTCGAGGATCTGCGGGGTGAAACGGTGGACGGTCGTCAGCTCGAAATTCGCGACGTCACCGAGGTTGTCGTCCGCCGGCACCCCGCTCGACGACTTCGTCTCGTCCGCGGCCAGTCCGATGAAGGCCTCGGAGGGTGACTGCCGAGGGTCCACGGCCATGAAGATGCGTGGGTATACCGAGGTGTCCCGGGTGAGATCGTGGAGCACTTGTCGCTCCAGCGGACTGAACAGATGAAACTCGTCCACGAACACCAGGTCGTAGCCCTGCACCCGACGGGCTCGGTTCCAGGTGTTCGTCGACAAATGGATCAGGAAGTCCGCCAGCACCTGATCGGACGTGGTGAGTGAGCGCTGGTCGAGGCTCGCCCAGTAGCGCGTGTACAACTCGAAGACGACGCGCTGGTCCTCCCGGGTGTTGAGGGGAAGCATCCAGGAAGCACGCGGGAGTTGGTAGTAGCGCAGATCCGATCCGGCCCCGGGGAAGATGGCCGCGGCACCGATGACGGACCCGAACTCGATGAGCAGATCCCAGGCCAGAGCGCGCCGCTCGCCCTCGTCCGGCGAGTCGAATCTTTCGCGCAGCCCTTCGCTGACGCTCGCCTTGTAGGTGATCCAGTCCCCGGTGAGGAATTCGGCCAGGACTTCCTGGATCTCATCCAGCTGAGCTTGTTTGCCGCTGAGACTGTCCTCGCCGATCAGGCTGAAACCGGAGGAGACGTCCTGGACGTACTGAGGGGAGATCATCCTCGCTATTTCGAGCAGGGGGAAGACGTCGATCTCCTGCAGCAGTCCGAGGCCCATCGAGTCGATGGAGTCCGAGATCTGAGCCGCCAGTGCCCAACTGTGCGTCACGACGAGGACCCGTACGTCCCCACCGGTTTCGCGGGAGTTGAGGACCTCGCGGATCGCCTTCAGCGTCAGGGCGACCGTCTTGCCGGATCCCGCCGGGCCGCGCAGCCGTATCGACTTGTCGGTGTTCGCGTCGATGAACGCCCGCTGCTCCTGGCTGACGGCCTCCTTCCACTGCTCGAAGGTCCAGCCCTTGGTCGTCGACTGTTCGAGAGCCGGAAGGCTCATCTCCACGTCGGCGGGTTGGGAGCGCGCCTGGGAGAAGTGCTCCCGTGCGGCTGCGACGGCCGCTGTCCAGGCTCCGTCCAGTGCGGGCGGGGTCGGCCGCTTGGAGCCGAAGTCCTCCAGCGAGGACTTCTTGTCCGACGTGGTCGTTCCCCAGAAGATGATGTCGGCACGCTCGCCGGGGGTGACCTCCGTGATCCAGCGGCTCGCCTGGGCGTCGAACCTCGGCGCCGACCTGAAGGCGATGAAGTTGTTGTACTTGTACTGGTGCCACTGTCGCGGTAAAGAGAGCGGCCCGGTGCTCCGCGCCCGCTCGGCGAAACTCGCCATGCGGCTCAGAACATCTCTCCTGATGCTGACGAGATGCTCCGGGACGAAAGGCTCCTTGACGTTCTTGTCACGCATCACGACGATGCGCTGGACTCCTTCGTCGTCATCCGCGGCGATCAGCAAGTCCAGTTCGTCCGTGCTGTATTCGAAGAGCACCGCTGACGACGCGACGGCGTCGGGCGACAGCCCGGTGGCAAGCTCACTCAGCGCGCGAACGGTGGTGACCAGCGGCTTCATCCGAGATTGTCCCCCTGAATCGCTGCATGCAGATCACGAAGCTCTTCGTACTGCTGCGGAAGACCGATCGACATGAACACCATCGCGAACCTCTGCACGAGGGCGTGTGTGAACCGGTCCCGCATCCGTGAGATCCGGCGGTACGCGACCTCCGTGTGCGACGGCCCGCGCGCGATCTCGGGCTCCCAGACCTGCTCGATGTGCCGGAGATAGGCGAAGTAGCCGGATTCCTGTCCGGGTCCGATCGCCGACAGGAAGAGTGCGTCGCCCGGTGGCTGTGTGTACACCCCTCGTAAGTGGTTCACCACCTTCTTCACCGCGCTGTCGCGTTTCGGCGGGCCGACACCGACGAGCTGTGCCTTCACCAGCAGGTCGACGCTCTCCTTGAGGCTGCCCGGCAGCGCGTCCATGATGCCGATGGCTTCGAGGGCGGCCCTTGCCTTCTGCGCGTCCGACTCCCCCAGGTCGAGCATTTTGACGATGTCCGCGGGCGCCTGTTCACTCGCCCACTCCCTCAGTCGCCGGTCGCCGATGGCGGGCACCGTGGCGTTCGAGAAGATCTGGCGCAGTTCCTTCAGTTGCCGCTTGACGAGCTGCTCGCGGATCTTGGGGATCTGCATCTCCCGGAGGTACTCGTCCGCGGCGAGCAGGGGGACACAGGTGACCCGCCCCTGGTGCTTGGCGTAGGCGAAGTCGCAGTCGGCCGTCATGACGAGGAGGTGGCGCCGCCACATCGTCGCTGCCCCGTCCGCGGCCTCCAGGACGTCTCCCTGCCGCAACGGATCAGCGGCCTTGACCTCTCGGTACTCAGCGAACGGCTCAGCCATCGTTGCGTCCCTTCACCCCGTATGGTTCGCACCGCGCGGCTACCGTATCGGAGTGATCGGCCGTGGCAAGGGGACTTGGTGGCAATAAGGTGCCTTCGTGACTGCGCCCTTGAGTTCCACGAAGACCCGTGACGCGCTCCGGATATCCGCCCGCGTCTCCGCAGAGTTGCTGCTGGTGCTTGTGATGCTTGCAGTGGCTCTGTGGCTGCTGGGGCGGATGTGGTCGGTGGTCTGGCCGCTCGTCGTCGGGTTGCTGCTGACCACGCTGACCTGGCCCGCGGCCCGCTTCCTGCGTCGGCGCGGGTGGCCGCCCGCGCTCGCCGCGTCGGTGGTGACCGTGCTGTTCCTGCTGGTCGCCGCGGGTGTCGTGGCGCTGATCGCCGTGCCCGTGGCGTCCCAGTCCGGTCAGCTGACCGACGGCGTGGTCGAGGGCATCCAGAAGATGCGCGAGTGGGCCGCCGGGCCGCCGTTGAACATCGGGGACGCCCAGATCAACAAGGCCTTCGACACCGCCGTCGCCCGCGCCCAGGAGGGCGTCGGCAGCATGGTCGGCGCTGTCGTCACGGGGGTGAGCACCGTGGTGAACGGCTTGGTCACCGCCGTTCTCGCCCTCTTCCTGATGTTCTTCTTCCTCAAGGACGGCCCGCGGTTCCTGCCGTGGCTCTCCCGCCAGCTGCCCGGCCGGCTCGCCGCCGACGTCCCGACGGTGTTCGAGCGCGGCTGGAACACGCTGGGCGCCTTCGTGCGGTCCCAGGCGGCCGTCGGCCTGCTCGACGCCGTCCTGATCGGACTGGGCCTGTGGATCCTGGGCGTGCCGCTGGTGCTGCCGCTGGCGGTGCTGACCTTCGTGTCCGCGTTCGTGCCGATCATCGGCGCCCTGTTCGCCGGTTTCGTCGCGGTCCTGATCGCGCTCGTCTCCAACGGCCTGACGGACGCGCTGATCGTGCTGATCATCATCGTCGTGGTGCAGCAGCTGGAGGGCAATGTCTTCCAGCCCATGATCCAGAGCCGGGGGCTGGGCCTGCACGCGGCCGTCGTGCTGCTGGCGGTGACGCTGGGCGGCAGCCTGGCCGGCATCGTGGGCAGCCTGCTCGCCGTCCCCGTCGCCGCGCTGATCGCGGTGGTCTGGAACTACGTGCGCGAGCAGCTCGGCGAACCGCCGCAGGAACCGGACAGCGCCGCTGAACCGGACGGCACCGACGAGCCGGACAGCGCCGCCCCCGTCCCGTCGTAACGGTCCCGGCCGCACGAACCGTCCCGAGCCCAGGAGGACGAACTCGAAGGCACGAACGGCCCCGCCCGGGTCGCGGGGCTCCTCTTCGCTTGCGAGCCTGCAGGCGAAGGGAGTGCCGCCCCATGGTTCCTGTCACCCCGTCGCCCGTGCGCCTGGAGGCGTCCGTCGACGACCGGCTGTCCCGATGGCTGTGGCTGGTGAAGTGGCTGCTCGCCGTCCCGCACTACATCGTGCTGTTCTTCCTGTGGATCGCGTTCGCCCTCGTGAGCGTCGTCGCGTTCTTCGCCATCCTGTTCACCGCCCGGTATCCCCGGCCCCTCTTCGACTTCAACGTCGGCGTGCTGCGGTGGAACTGGCGGGTCAGCTACTACGCCCACACCGCGCTCGGCACCGACCGGTACCCGCCGTTCACCCTGGCCGACGTACCCGGCTATCCGGCCCGCTTCGACGTGGCCTACCCCGAGCGGCTCTCGCGCGGTCTCGTGCTGGTCAAGTGGTGGCTGCTGGCGATCCCGCAGTACATCGTCGTCGCGATGTTCGTGGGCGGCGGCTGGGGCTGGGACGACGGGGACGGCTGGCGGGGCACGGGGCTGATGCCCTTCCTCTCGCTGGTCGCGGTGGTCGTCCTGCTGTTCACCGCCCGCTATCCGCGGCACCTCTTCGACTTCCTGCTCGGCCTCGCCCGCTGGTGTGCCCGGGTGACCGCGTACGCCGCCCTGATGACCGACCAGTACCCGCCGTTCCGCCTCGACATGGGCGGGCAGGAGCCCCCTGACCGAGGGCCACTGACGAAGGGTCCGTGACAAGGTCACCGCAATCCCCGGCGGAAGCGATTCCTCCCGCTCTACGCTCCTGCGCATGACGGTCAGACGAGCCTTACAGATGATCATGGTCGTCGCCCTGGCCCTCGCGGGGGCGGTCCAGGGCGGGGTGAGCTCCGCGCATGCCGAGGACGGCGGACGGCAGCTCCTGTTCTACAACCACGCCTACGGTGTCCTCGACCGGGAGACCGCCGACGCCATCGAGCACTCCGGCTACCTGCGGGACTTCGCCAACTTCCAGGTCCGCACCACGACCGGGGCCGGCGGGCAGACCTGGACCGGCCGCTACCTGCTGGGCCGCGAGACCTACCTCGAGCTGTTCGGGATCGGCGACGTCCCCGGCAAGGACGGCACCCTCGGCGCCACCGGCATGGGCGTCTCGGCCGAGCGGGAAGGCGACCTGGCGACGGCGACCGCGCGGCTGCGCGAGCTGGGGATCAGCGACCCCGTCGAGTTCCAGCAGACCCGCGACTTCGGCGACGGCGTCCCGGTGCCCTGGTTCGACGCCGTCTTCACCACCGCGGAGTACGACCTCTTCGGCGCCTGGGGCATGGAGTACCGGGCAGAGTACTTCGCCGACCCGCGCAGCAACACCGAACCCGCCGCGCACCCCGGTGACGTGGGCCGGGAGCGCTACCTGTCCGACGGCTACCGCGACCACCTGATGCGGGACGTGACCGGCATCCGGCTCGCGGTGACCGCCCGGGACCTCGCGGGCACGGTGCCGCTGCTGAAGGCCGGCGGGTTCGCCGTCCGGTCCCTGCCCGGCGGGGGCGCCGTCGCGAAGGGCGGCGGCACCACGCTGCGGTTCGACGCCGTGCCGCTCGACCAGGTGGGTCTGCGGCAGGTCGAGATGTCACTGAACACGCCGGTGTCGTACCGGCACGAGGAGCGGATCGGTCACTCGGCCCTCGTCGTCGGCCCGGGGCCCCGCGCCGTGTGGACCTTCGGCGGGCAGGACCGGCCGGCGGCCCGCTGACACCGGGGCGCGAAGGCTCAGCCGACGGCTCGGCCACCGCTGCCGTACGGCCGGGTGATGATCTCCAGGCGGTGGCCGTCGGGGTCGTCGAAGTAGGCGCCCCGGCCGCCGTCGTGGTGGTTGATCTCGCCGGGACGGCTGTGGAACGGATCCGCCCAGTACGTCAGACCGGCCTCCTGGATCCGGGCGAAGATCTGGTCGAACTCGTCCTCCGAGACGAGGAAGGCGTAGTGCTGCGGCGTGATGGCGCCGGGGCTGTCCATGTAGTCGAGCGTCACTCCGTTGGGGATCTCGACCGGGAGGAACGGGCCGTAGGGCGGGGCCACGTCCAGCCCCAGGATGTCGGCGAGGAACCGGGCCGAGACGCGCTTGTCACGCGCGGCGACGATGGTGTGGTTCAGCTGCACGGTCATGGCGAGCCTCCCCTGACGTACCTGGCGGACGGCGTACCTGGCGACCCCCTGGTGCACTCCCCCACGTGTACCCCGCGGGCACCTCCTCGTGCATCACGAACACTCCGAGGGCCCCGGCGCGCTGCCGGGGCCCTCGGGGCGTGTCCGTGGGGCGGAGACGGAAACCGACCGGTCTCAGATGGTCGCGGTGTCGATCACGAACCGGTAGCGCACGTCGCTGGCGACCACCCGCTCGTACGCCTCGTTGATCTGGTCACCGCTGATCAGCTCGATCTCGGCACCGAGGCCGTGCTCGGCGCAGAAGTCCAGCATCTCCTGGGTCTCCGCGATGCCGCCGATCATGGAACCGGCGAGGGTCTTGCCGCCGCCGATCACCGAGAAGAGGTTGAGGGAGATGGGCTCCTCGGGGGCGCCGACGTTGGCCAGCGTGCCCTCGGTCTTCAGCAGCGACAGGTAGGCGCCGAAGTCCAGCGGGGCCGAGACCGTGGAGACGATCAGGTCGAAGGTGCCGGCCAGCTCCTCGAAGGTCTTCGGGTCGCTGGTGGCGTAGTAGTGGTCGGCGCCCAGCTTCAGGCCGTCGTCCTTCTTGCGCAGGGACTGCGACAGCACGGTCACCTCGGCGCCGAGCGCGTGCGCGATCTTCACGCCCATGTGGCCGAGGCCGCCCAGGCCGACGATCGCGACCTTCTTGCCGGGGCCGGCGCCGAAGCGCTTGAGCGGGGAGTAGAGGGTGATGCCGGCGCACAGCAGCGGCGCGGCGACGTCGAGGGAGAGGCCGTCGGGGATGCGGACGACGAAGTTCTCGTCGACGACGACCTTCTGCGAGTAACCGCCGTAGGTGGGCTCGCCGTCCTTGCCTATGCCGTTGTACGTCGGGACGTTGCCCTTGACGCAGTACTGCTCACGGCCGGCCTTGCAGTTCTCGCACTCGCGGCAGGAGTCGACCATGCAGCCGACACCCACGCGGTCGCCGACGGCGAACTTCGTGACGCCCGGGCCGACCTCGGAGACGACACCGGCGATCTCGTGGCCGGGGACCATCGGGAAGATGCCCTCGCCCCAGCCCTCGCGGGCCTGGTGGATGTCGGAGTGGCAGATTCCGGCGAACTTGATGTCGATCAGGACGTCGTACTCGCCGACCTCGCGGCGCTCGATGGTGGTGCGCTCCAGCGGGGCCTTGGGCGCGGGGGCGGCGTACGCAGCAACAGTGGTCATGCCGGGGGTTCTCCTAGCGGGGTTCCGTGCCCGGCTGCCTTCTGGATGTTCTGACCGGGCACGATCCCGAGCGTGCCAAACCCGCGAGCATCTACCCAGGCCACGGTTTTGCGTACGCACAGCGTGCGTACCACTGGCGGGGTCAGGCTCGTGTGCGTACGACCGTGAATACTGGAGGGCATGGACGAACAGCCCGAACCCGTACAGGAGCCCGCACCGCACACCGGCGGGGGCCTGGACCGGCGTGCCGAGCTCAGTGAGTTCCTGCGCACCCGGCGTGCCCGGCTGAAGCCGGAGGACGTGGGGCTGCCCGACTTCGGGCGGCGGCGGGTGCCCGGGCTGCGCCGCGAGGAGCTGGCCCAGCTGGCCGGGGTGTCCGTGGCGTACTACACCCGCCTGGAGCAGGGCAACGGGCGCAACGTCTCGGCGGAGGTGCTGGACGCGATCGCGCGCGCCCTGCGGCTGACCGGCGCCGAGCACGCCCACCTGATGCACCTGGCGAAGCCCAAGCAGCACAAGAAGAAGCAGGCGGCGCGGGCCCAGCAGGTACGGCCCGCATTGCAGCATCTGCTGGACTCGATCGACGCCGTCCCGGCGTACGTCGTCGGGCGCCGCTCGGACATCCTGGCCTGGAACCGGATGGCCGCGGCGCTCTTCGGCGACTGGGCGGAGCTGCCGGCGCCGGAGCGGAACTGGGCACGGCTGGTGTTCCTCAGGCCCGACTACCGCGAGCTGTTCGTCGAGTGGGACCAGAAGGCGTCCGACATCGTCGGTTATCTGCGCATGGACGCGGGCTGCCATCCGGACGACCCGCGGCTGTCCGCCCTGGTGGGTGAGCTCTCCGTGAAGAGCGAGGAGTTCCGCCGGCTGTGGGCCGCGCACGACGTCAAGGAGAAGAGCTACGGCGTCAAGCGGATGCGGCACCCGCTCGTCGGCGACCTGACCCTGTCCTTCGAGACGTTCCGCCTGGTCGACGACGGCGAGCAGTCCCTGCTCACGTACCACGCGGAACCGGGCTCCCCGTCGGCGGAGGCCCTGCGGCTGCTGGCGAGCTGGGGCGCGGACGCGACCCGGGCGGGGAGCGGTACGCCGGCCCGGTGAACGGGAGCGGCCCGCCGGAAGCCGAGGCTTCCGACGGGCCGCTCGCTGACGAGTCCTACAGTCGAGTCCTACGGCTCACTTGCCGTAGTACGCGTTGTAGATCGAGATCGTCGACTTGTTGCCCTTCTTGTCGGCGATCTTGGCGTGGAAGGAGATGGCCTTCCCCTTCGCCGGGTTCTTGAAGCTGACCTTGCCCTTCTTGACGGTGAGCTTCTTCCAGGTCTTGCCGTAGTCGTACGACACGTAGACCGACAGCGACTTCAGGTTGCTGCCCTTGGCCGCGCCCTCGACGGTGACCGGGACGCTGACCGTCTTGCCGGCCGGGACCTTGCTGTCCAGCCCGGTGACCGCGTTGAAGCGGACCGTGGAGGCGGGCAGCTGCTTGATGCCGGAGGCCTTCTTCGAGCGGAACGTCCAGCTCGCGTCGATGCGGGTGGAGGCCGCCGCGACCTTGACGCTGCGCTTGACCGACGTCGTCAGCTTGTACTCGGCGTCACCGGCCGGGACCTTGAACTGCTTCTCACCGAACAGCGGGTCGTCGTTGCTGCCGACCTTCTTGCCGTTGCGGTACAGCGTCGTGTCGACCGCGGAGAAGGTCGAGTAGCCCGCGTTGCCCTTGCCGTCCGCGAACAGCGGCAGGGAGCCGTAGAGCTGGTCGCCCTCACGGAAGAGGCCGAAGTCGGCGTTGAGGCGCGGTCCGAAGACGGCCGTGTTGACGGTCTTCGAGTAGGTCTTGCCGGCGGCGAACTTGTGCGTGCCCATCGCGTAGCCGGCCTCGTCGATCGGGAAGCCGTCCTCGTCGACACCGCCGGACTGGGAGAAGTCGAGCCCCCACTTCACGTCGCCCGCGGTGGACAGGTGCAGCGTCCGGGTACTGGGCAGGGACTGCTCGATGCCCATCGAGGAGGCGCTGTTGCTCCACGGCAGCCAGCCGACGGCGCTGATGGCGCCCTTCTTGCCCTTCGCCGCGGCGCCGAGGCCCGCCTTCACCGTGGCGAACTCGCTCGCCTTGTAGTGCTTGGTGTAGCCGGTGGCCACCTGCTTGACCTTGCCGCCGCCGGTGACGTCGTACTGCTCCTTGTCACCCTTGGTCCAGTGGCCGTCCCACTGCTGGGTCAGGGAACCGTCGGTGATCTGCGGGCCGACGTGCGCGGTGCGGATGTCGGCGTAGGTGTCGAGGAACCAGCCGAAGCCGTAGCTGGAGTCCTTGGTCTCCACGGTGTAGTCGGGCGAGGCGAACTCCGACTTGGCGGCCTTGTCCGGCACGGTGATGTCCACCGGCCTGGCCTTGCGGGCGTCCAGCGTGACCGTCGTGTTCTTGGTGACGTCCAGCTTGGGCTGGGCGATCCAGTCGACGCCCTGGAACTTCTCGGGGTCGTCACTCACGAAGACGTTGGAGTTGAGGATGAACCCGCCCTTGGGCACGCGGGTGGTGACGGTGCCGTCCGCGTCGTACGGCGCGTAGAACTTGCCCTTGCCGAGGCCGGAGACGGCGGCCAGGTCGGCGCTGTAGTTCTTGGAGGGCTTGCCGTCACGGTCGAGGAACTTCAGCGTGAGGTCGTACGACTCGACCTCGCGCTGCACCGCGGCGGCCGTGCGGACGGTCTGGCCGCCGCCCGTCGCCGTCACGTACGACGAGTAGGCGCCGTCGACCGTGCCGCCCAGCTTGGTGTTCACGGTGAACGGGACGGAGGCCTTGCCGCCGGCCGGGACGGTCACCGAGGTGGCGCCGAGCTTGAAGAAGCCGGCCGGGGCGGCCTTGCCCTTCGGGTCGGTGGCGGTCGACGCCAGCTTCAGCGTGACGTCCTTCGTACCGAGGTTGCGGTACGTCAGTTCCTTGGTGACCGGCTTGTCGTCGGTGTGCGGCCACTGCTGGACGCCGAAGCTCACCGAGGACGGGTTGGCGATCACGGACTGCTTGATGGCCTGGTCGACCTGGATGCGGCCCGAACCCTGCTGGAAGGGCGTGTACTTGCCGCCCTTCGTGGAGCCGGTCAGGGCGCCCTTCAGCTCGGGGTACTTCCACTCCGGGTGCTGCTGCTTGAGGATCGCCGCCGCGCCCGCGACGTGCGGGGTCGCCATCGACGTACCGGAGATCGTCATGTAGCCGGCCGGCTTCTCGCCGACCTCGGCGGCTATCTGGTTGCCGGGTGCGGAGGCCGCGGTGATGTCCACGCCGGGCGCGGTCACGTCGGGCTTGAGGGCGCCGTCCATGCCGGGGCCGCGGCTGGAGAAGTCGGCCAGCACGTCCTTGTCGTCGACCGCGCCGACGGTCAGGGCCGCCTCGGCGCTGCCCGGGGAGCCGATGGTCTGCTCGCCGAAGTCGCCCTCGTTGCCGGCCGCGATGGCGAACAGGATGCCCTTCTCCTCGGACAGCTTGTTCACCGCCGCTTCCAGCGGGTCGATCGCGGGCGTGTCGCCGCCGCCCAGGCTCATGTTGACGACGTCGGCGCCCTCCGCGGCGGCCCACTCGATGCCGGCGAGGACTTCGGAGTCGCTGCCGAATCCGCCGTCGTCGAGCACCTTGCCGTTGATGATCTTCGCGCCGGGCGCGACGCCCTTGTACTTGCCGCCGGACTTCGCGCCGGTACCGGCGGCGATGGAGGCGACGTGCGTGCCGTGGCCGACCTTGTCGGAGGTGTCGGGCGAGGTGGTGAAGTTCTTGGCGCCGATCACCTGGCCCTTGAGGTCGGGGTGGGTGGCGTCGACACCGGTGTCCAGGACGGCGATCTTCACGCCCTTGCCGTCGTAGCCGGCGGCCCACGCCTTGGGGGCGCCGATCTGCGGGACGGACTTGTCGAGGCTGGCCTTGCGGACGCCGTCGAGCCAGACGTGCGCGATGCCGGAGGCGGTCTTGTCGCCGTTGGTGACCGCGTCCCACAGCTCGGGCGCGTCCTCCTGCGGCGTCTGCACCGCATCGGCGTTCACGGTCTTCAGGGAGTGGCTGAGCCGGCCGGCGTCGCGGACGTCGGCCTTGGTGGCCGCGGCACTGCCCTGGTAGCCCACGATGACCTTCAGGCCCTTCTTCTGGGCCTTGCGGGTCGCGGACTTGTTGAGCTCGGTGACGTCGAAGAGCCGCTGGTCGAGCTTGCCGGTGGCGACCAGGCGGGCCGCGTCTGCCGGGATCACCAGCGTGTGGCCGTCGAGCTTGCGGACCTGGAAGGGAATGTCCTCGCGTCCCTTGGCCCGCTCCAGGCCGACGACCCGTCCCTTGGCGTCCAGGACGACCCGGTCACCGGTGATCAGTGTGATGCGGTGCTTGGCGGTGACCGACGCCTGCTTCGCGGCCGCGGTCGTCTGCTCGCCGTTCGCCGACGCCGGGCTGGTCATACCCGCCGCCAGGGCCACGGCCGCAGCTGTGGCGACCGTGGCCGCGCACGCCCTTTTCACTTGTCTGCGCAAGTTTCCCCCTTGCAGAAGTACCGGGCGAATTCCCCGTTCACCCGGCCGGGGGTGGTCTCGTACGCATGGGCGTACACCCCCCGGAATTACGCAGTATGCCGAGGTGTGATCAGTCACTCAATAGATGAGAGGGAGGTAAGAGATCCGTCGGCAGGCTGTTACAAGGCTGCGGGAACTCCGTTACAGGGCAGAACGATTGGGCACGCGTGTTCCCCTTGACACGGCCGCACACAAAGGGCGAGCCGCCGCCCGCCCCGGGACGGGGGCAGGGCGGCGGCTCGCCCTTGTGTGCGGCTGCCGATCCGTCAGACCGCGGAACCGGCCTTCCAGTCGGCCCAGTTCATGTTCCAGCCGTTGAGGCCGTTGTCCGGCGCGATGGTCTTGTCGCCGGTGTTCTCGACGACCACCACGTCACCGATGATCGAGTTGTTGTAGAACCACGCGCCCGGGGTGTTCGGGTCGTTCGCACCCTTGGCGTCCTGGAGACCGACGCAGCCGTGGCTCGTGTTCACGTTGCCGAAGATGGACTTCGCGCCCCAGTAGTTGCCGTGGATGAACGTGCCCGAGCTGGACAGGCGGATGGCGTGCGGCACGTCCTTGATGTCGTACTCGCCCTTGCCGTCGTCGTCCGTGAAGCCCACGGTCGCGCCGTTCATGCGCGTCTCCTTGAACTTCTCGGACATCACCATGACGCCCTCGTAGGTCTTGTTCGCGGGCGAGCCGGCGGAGATCGGGATCGTCCGGACGACCTTGCCGTCCTGCGTGATCTTCATCTGCTTGGTCTTCGCGTCGACGTACGAGACCTGGTTGCGGCCGATCTTGAAGGTGACCGTCTTCTGCTGGACGCCGAAGACGCCCTTGGCTCCCTCGACACCGTCGAGCGCGAGCTTCAGCGTGACGGTGGAGCCTTCCTTCCAGTAGTCCTCGGGGCGGCAGTCCATGCGGTTGGCGTTGAACCAGTGGCAGGCGACCTCCTGGCCGCTGGTCGTGCTGACCTTGATGCCCTTCTGGACGGCGGCCTTGTTGGTGATCGCCTTGTCGAAGTTGATCGAGACCGGCATGCCGACGCCCACGGTGGTGCCGTCGTCCGGGGTGAAGTTGCCGATGAAGCTGTTGGCCGGGGAGACCGTGGTGAACGAGGCGTTCTCGTGGGCGACGCGGCCGTCGGAGTCCTTCGCCTCCGCCGCCAGCTTGTAGGTGGTGGAGCGCTCCAGCTGAGTGCTGGGCTTCCAGCTGGTCTTGTCGGCGGATATCTGGCCGCTGATCTCCGTGCCGTCGGACGTCGTCATCTTGACGCTCGTGAGCGTGCCCTTGCTGACGGTGACGGCTGCGGAGTTGTTGATGGAGGCGTTGTCGGAGCCGTCCTCGGGTGTGATCTTGATCTGGGCCTCGGACGCCTTCTTGGCCGCGGCCTCGTCGACCTTCGACTGGGAGCTGTCGCCGCCGTCACTCCCGGAGGCGTTGTCATCGCCGCCGGAACAGGCCGAGAGCACCAGCACTCCGCCGAGCAGTGCGGACGCGACCGTCAGGCCCTTGCGCCGCTTACTGACCGTCATCACACGCTTCTCCATCGTTGCCGATTTCCCCAAAACCCCGGATGTCCCCGTCGCAGTCCAAGTGCCCCCGTCAGGACTCGTGAGTCCTCGTCCGGAACCTTCAACGCTACGACCGGTTCGTCCGGTTCCCCATGTCGCGCACGTGTGGGGATCACCACGTCCACACCCGTCCGCGGCGCACGGGCGCAGACGGTGCGGCTCAGGGTGGTGCGCCGCTTGAGACGCAGTGACCCCGGACGACGGTTGCCGCCCGGGGTCACTATTTTCTCAAGTGCCTCAGTTGTCACTGTCGTCGTCGACATCATCCTCGTCGAGATCCCAGTTCGGCGCATCGGGGTCGTAGTCGATCCGCTCGCTGCTCCAGGAGGCCTGCTGGAGCTCCACCCCCGGCACCTGGCTGACCAGGTCGAACGGGTCGACGAGGTACGCGAGGGCCTCGGCAGTGTCTTCCGTCACAGCGGCCTCGCCGTGGGTCCGTTCCGCCGTCGGCATCTCACCGTCGTCGGCGATCCGGCGCAGCGCGGCCTTGGTGATCCCGTCCGCGTCCTGGACCTCGAGAACGAGTTCCACCCGAAGCCGGACAAAACGTGATGTCTCTGGAGTGCTCATGGCGCGAGCGTACGTCCAGGTCCTCCCGTGACTTTCCCGTGACCCGCGACTTTCACTAACATCGCTCCACACGGCCAATTCGCCAGCGCCACAAGGGGATCGATATTCCGTGTCATCCGCTCGCCGTCCGTTGCTGACCGCCACCGCCGCGGCGACCCTGCTGGGCGCCCTGTGGTTCGTCCCGTCCGCCAACGCGACGTCACACTCGCCGGTGAGAGACGCGGTCGCGGCGAGCCCGTCGCCGCAGGTCACGGAGCAGGCGCGGATCGCGGCCACGACCGCGGGCGACTCCGTCACCGGCACGCGCCTCGCCGACACGGGCAGCTTCGACAGCACGCCGTACGTCCTCGGCGGCACGTTCTTCCTCACGCTGGGCGCGGGCTTCGTCGTGTACTCGGTCCGCCGGGAACGGCTCGGTTTCTGAGGCCGGCTTCTGACGTCACGCGCCCGGTGCCCTGCCGTGTGGCGGGCCCCGGGCGGCCTTCCGCCTACTGAAGCGGGCCGGTGACCGTCTCCACCGCGGCCAGCAGCCGCCCGTCACGCACGAACGCGTCCGCCGCGGCCAGGTCGGGAGCGAGGAACCGGTCCGGCCCCGGACCCTGCACCCCCGCTTCCCGCAGGGCGTCGATGACCGCCCGCGTCGCGGGCGCCGGGGTCAGCCCCTCGCGCAGTTCGATCGCACGCGTGGCCGCGTACAGCTCCACGGCCAGGACCCGGGTGAGGTTGTCGACGGCCGTGCGCAGCTTGCGCGCCGCCGACCAGCCCATCGAGACGTGGTCCTCCTGCATGGCGGAGGACGGGATCGAGTCGGCGGACGCCGGTACGGCGAGCCGCTTCAGCTCGCTCACCAGCGCGGCCTGGGTGTACTGAGCGATCATCAGGCCCGAGTCCACACCGGCGTCGTCGGCGAGGAACGGCGGCAGGCCGTGGCTGCGGTTCTTGTCGAGCAGCCGGTCGGTGCGCCGCTCGGCGATGGAGCCGAGGTCCGCGACGGCGACGGCGAGGAAGTCCAGGACATAGGCGACAGGCGCGCCATGGAAGTTGCCGTTGGACTCCACACGCCCGTCGGGCAGCACCACGGGGTTGTCCACCGCGGCGGCCAGCTCGCGGTCGGCGACCAGCCGGGCGTGGGCCATGGTGTCCCGCCCGGCCCCGGCGACCTGCGGGGCGCAGCGCACCGAGTAGGCGTCCTGGACGCGCGGCGCGTCGTCCTGGTGGTGTCCGGTCAGGCCCGAACCCTTCAGCACGGCCAGCATGTTGGCGGCACTGGCGGCCTGCCCCGGGTGCGGCCGGATGGCGTGCAGCTCGGGGGCGAGGACCTTGTCGGTGCCGAGCAGGGCCTCCAGCGACAGCGCGGCCGTGACGTCGGCGGACCGGTAGAGCATGTCCAGGTCGGCCAGGGCCATGACCAGCATGCCGAGCATGCCGTCGGTGCCGTTGAGGAGGGCGAGGCCTTCCTTCTCACGCAGTTCGACCGGCTGGATGCCGTGCGCCGCGAGGAGTTCGGCGGCCGGGCGCACGACACCGTCGGGGCCCTCGGCGTCGCCCTCGCCCATGAGCGCGAGCGCGCAGTGGGACAGCGGGGCGAGGTCGCCGGAGCAGCCGAGGGAGCCGTACTCGTGCACGACCGGGGTGATACCGGCGTTGAGGAGGTCGGCCATGGTCTGCGCGACCTCGGGCCGTACGCCGGTGTGCCCGGAACAGACGGTCTTCAGCCGCAGCAACATCAGGGCCCGTACGACGTCCCGCTCCACCCTCGGCCCCATGCCGGCGGCGTGCGAGCGGACGATGTTGCGCTGGAGCTGTGCGCGCAGCTCCGGGCTGATGTGCCGGGTCGCCAGGGCACCGAAGCCGGTGCTCACGCCGTACACGGGGTCCGGCTTGGCCGCCAGCGCGTCCACGATCTCGCGGGCCGCGGCGAGGGCGGCCAGCGCCTCCTCGGAGAGCTGGACGCGGGCGCCGCCGCGCGCCACGGCGAGCACGTCGGACGCGGTCACCCCGGACGTCCCCACCACCACAGTGTGCATATCCATATTCAGGAGCGTACGCAGTGAATTCGATGATGTCACCACTGGGGCCCCGGTTCACCCCTTACCGATACGTCACATGCACGGCTCGCTGTCCCTACGGCGCATGCCGCCCCCGGAAACGCCGGCGCTCGGAGTCGGCCTCCTGGGACGGCTCGTCCGCGAGCCGCACGACGGGGTCGTCGGGCCCGGCCCGCCCGGCGACGACCGGCCGCGTGGCCCGCTCGGCCTTCGCCCTGTACTGGGCCGCGTCGGCGAGCCGGAACAGCCTCCGCGCCGAGCGCACCGGACCGATCGGGTCCTCGGTGGACGCCACGCCGCAGGCCACGCCGTCCCCGAGCTCCAACTCCGCTGCCCGCCGGCACAGTTCACCGGCCGCCTTCACGACCTGGTCGGCGGGCGACCCGACCGCGAGCAGACAGAACTCGTCCCCGCCGAGCCGTGCCGCCAGGGCCCCCGGCAGCATGGCCCCGCACAGCGACAGCACGGAGCCGAACCGCTCCAGGAGCCGGTCGCCGGCGGCGTGTCCGTGGGTGTCGTTGACCCGCTTGAGCCCGTTCAGGTCGCAGACGACGAGGCTGACGACGGCTCCCTCCCTGCGGTGCCGCTCGATCGCCTGCTCCAGGTGTACGTCGACGGCACGGCGGTTGGCGAGCCCCGTCAGCGCGTCGGTGAACGCAAGGCGCCGGGCCTCCTCCAGCCGCTCGGTCTGGGCGATGCCGGCGGCGACGACGGCGGCCAGGACGGTGGCGAAGTCGGCGTCGCCCCGCTCGAAGACGGGTTCCCCGACCGGCCGCGCGACGTACAGCTCGCCCCAGGCCCGGCCGTGCAGCACGATGGGCGCGACCACGCAGCAGCCGCGGCCCCGGCGGCGCAGGGCGGCCACGCGCTGATGGCAGTACCCGGGACGCCGCCCTGCGGCGGGCCCCTCGGCGGTCTCCACCCAGGCGTTCGGCTCCCCGCCACCGGCCCACTGTTCGTGCAGGAACTCGGTGATCTCCGCGAACTGATGCACGGGGTAGGACTCGTCCTCCGGGAACTCCTCCTCCCCCTCGGCCAGCTCACCGACGTTCACGAGGACCTTCAGCCGCCCGAGCTCCCGCTCCCACACCGACAGCGCGGCAAAGCTCCCGCCCAGCGCCCGGCACGCTCCGACCGCCGCCGCACGCCACGCCTCATGCAACCCGTGCGTGGCCGCCATCCCCTGAGCCAACGCGACGACAGCCGCGAGCCGTCTGTCCTCACCCATCACCCCAGGCTAGGCAGTTTCCAGCCATTTGGTCCGGTTGACGGCGCGAACGGGGCGCCCCAGCTGCGGGCAGTCGCGCCTCCCCCAGTGCCTTAAGGGCCTGGGAGGTACCCCCAGGGCGGCACGGGTGGGCGCAGCGGCACCCCGCACCGCCGGGCTGCGGACCCACCCTGCCCCAGCGTCACGCCCAGTACAGATCACTCCCCGGGCCACTGAGGCTTGCGCTTCTCATTGAACGCGGCGACCCCCTCCGCCCGATCCCCCGAGAAGGCCACAGCCCGCCAGGCCGCGTCCTCCACCTCGAGCCCGGCCCGCAGATCCAGCCCCTGCCCCAACCGCAACGCCCGCTTCGCCGCCCGCAACCCCACAGGCGAGTTCCCGGCGATCCGAGCAGCGAGCTCCAGCGCCGACTCCCGGTCCCGCCCCTCCTCCACCACCTGATCGACCAGCCCCAACTCCCCCGCCTCAACGGCCTCCACCCGCCGCGCCGAGAAGATCAGCTCAGCCGCCCGCGCCGCCCCCACCCGCCTCGGCAGCAACTGCGTCCCCCCACCGCCCGGAATCACCCCCACCGACACCTCCGGCAGCCCCACCACCGCGGTCCGGTCCGCCACGATCACGTCACACGCCAGCGCCAGCTCGAACCCGCCCCCCAGCGCGAACCCGTGCACCGCCGCCACCGTCGGCACCGGCAGCTCCAGCACCCCGGTGTACGCCCCCCGCGCGACGGGCCGCTGCCGCACCAGCTCCGCGTCGCTGAACGAGTTCCGCTCCTTCAGATCGGCCCCGACACAGAACGCCCGCTCGTGCGACGAGGTCAGTACGACCACCCGTACGTCCCGGTCCTCCCCCAGCGCCGCACACGCCCCGGCGATGGACCGCGCCATCTGCGTCGACACCGCGTTCATGGCCTTGGGCCGGTCGAGGACGAGCTCCGCCACATGCCCCTGCTCATGCCGCCGCACCAGCACGAACTCCCCGAACCGTTCCTCACTCATGACACCCTCCGGTTAACGCGGGTTAACTACCTGACCGCTCCGATCATCGCAGCCCCACCCCACCCGCGAAAGAGCGGACGCGTCCGGTTCCCGCACCACGACCCCGCCCACCCGTTCGAGTGACATCACCCCAACTCCGGTCCGATCGCCCATGGGAGTGCATAGCGTGCATCCGCCACGGCGCACTGGGGGCGCGTGCGTACCGGGGAGGGACCATGACGACGACGAACAGGCCGGCGACGCCGCAGCGGGACGCGGGAGCACCGGGGGAAACCGACTCCTTCTCACCTCGCGCCCGAGGCGGCCGCCACCGCAAACCCCGCCCCCGCAAGGCCTTGCTCGCCGCCGGCGGCCTCGCCCTGGCGGCCGGCGCCCTGAGCCTCGTACGCCTGACCTCCGGCCCCGGCACGGACAGCGTCGGCACGGTCGAGGCCGAGCCCCGCCCGGACCCGGTCACGACCGGCACGGACGAGGCGACGAACACCGCCGCCACCGCTCCCGCCGCCCCCGAGGCGAGCCCCTCGTCACCCACGGCCCTGGGCGGCCTGCCCCCGTCGCCGGGCACCCGCGGCCCGGCCACCGCGTCGCCCACCCCGACGGCGTCCACGTCCGTCGACACCCGCCGCGCGGACACGGCCGCGACTCCCCGGTCCACGACCGTCCCCGACACCACGAACCCCCCGGCACCGACGGCCAGGGGCGAGGCCCCACGCCCGGCCCCGACCCCGCCCGCACCGCCGAGCCGGACCACACCCGCCCCGGCACCCGAGCCCGAGAAGCCGAAGAAACCGCGGGACCCGGGCCTGTGCGTGCCGGTCATCGGCGTGTGCGTGGACCCGCTGGACTGAGCGGCCCTGCAGCCGTCCGCGCCGGCCTCGTCAGCCGCTGTCCCGCCGCGTGAGCAGCCACGGCTCCACGACGCCCAGCCCACGCACCGGCCGCTGCCACATCGGCTGCAACGCGAACCGGTACGTCGGCGGCTCCTCGCCCTCCTTCTCCGCAGCCGCGGCCTCCTCGGCCGCCTCCGCCTCCGAGGACGGGGCGTCCTGCGTGCGGATCAGCTCCTCGGCGAAGGCGGTGTCGACGAGGACGGCGTCCTTCGGGGCTATCGAGGTGAGCCGGGAGGCCAGGTTCACGGTCGTACCGAACACATCACCCATACGGGTGGTCACCGTGCCGAACGCCATGCCGACGCGCAGCTCCGGCATCGTCTCGTCGTGCGCCATGGTCTCGATCAGCCGCAGGGCGATCTCGGCGGCGACGCCCGCGTCGTCGGCGGCGTAGAGCACCTCGTCGCCGAGGGTCTTGATCAGCCGGCCGCCGTTCGCGGCGACCAGGTCGGCGGCGGTGGTCTCGAACGCCTCGACCAGCTCGCCGAGCTCCTCCTCCTCCATCCGGCGGGTCAGCCGCGTGAACCCCACCAGATCGGCGAAGCCGACCGCGAGCCGCCGGTCCACCATCTCCTCGTCGTCGGCGGCCTGCACGACCCGTCCGGCCGAGGCGGCCAGCTGCCGGCGCCAGACGTAGACCAGGAACTCCTCCAGCTCGGGCAGGAGCAGCTCGACGATCGGGTACGTCACCTCGGTGCGCGTCATGCCCGGCTCGGGCGGCTCGGTCAGCCCCTCCAGGAAGGAGTCGATCTGCCACTCGGCGAGCCGCGCTGTGGTCTGCCCGGTGGACCGGGCCACCTGTACGGCCATCGCCTCGCTCAGCAGCCCCGCCTCGACGAGACCGGCGAGGCGCCGCAGCGCGAGGACGTCCGCCTCCGTGAGGGCCTTGGCCTGGCCGATGTCGGCGAAGCCCATGGCCCGCCAGAAGCGGGAGGCCAGTTCCATGGAGACGCCGGCGCTGCGGGCCGCCTGGAACGGGGTGTAGCGGCGCTCGGCGCCCAGGATGAGCCCTTCGAGACGCAGGGCGAGCGGATCCTCGCCGGAGTCGGCGCCCTGCGCGTCCTCGCCGGAACCCGAGTCGTCGACGGTCACGCGTGCTGCCCTTCCGATCTGTCACGGTCATGTATCGACCGGCCTCAACTCTACGGCAGGTGTGCGCCAGCTCACTCCGTTAGGTGGAGCCAGGGGGTGAGGTGCTCGGCGTTGCACGGGCACCCGGAGCTGCCCCACCGTCCCCGGGGGCTCCGCCCCCTGGACCCCCGATCGGCCTGAACCGCCTCGTCCTCAATCGCCGGACGGGCTGAGTGGGCTGATCGATCCACCAGCTGCGGGCCGTCGGTCCGCAGAGCTGCGGGCAGTCGTGCCGCTTGGGGGGGCACGGGTGGGCGCAGCGGCACCCCGCTCCGCCGGGTTGCGCACCCACCCCACCCCGGCTCAAGCAGGCCTCAGGTGCACGATGTCCCCCGCGCCGACAGGCTCCTGCACCCCCTCCCCCGTCGCCAGCACCAACCGCCCGTCCCCGTCCACCGCAACCGCTTCCCCCACCACGGCCCGATCCCCCGGCAACTCCGCCCGTACTTCCCTGCCGAGCGTCGCGCACCCCGCCGCGTACGCCTCCAGCAACCCGCACGCAGCCGCGTCGCCCCCGGCCGCACGCCACTTCCCGTACCACTCCTCCAGCGACCGCAGCACCCCCCGCAGCAACGGATCCCGGTCCGTGCTCACGGCCCCGGCCAGCCCCAGCGACCCCGCCGTGGGCACCGGCAGCTCGTCCTCCTTGAGCGTGACGTTGATGCCGACGCCGATGACGACCCCGCCGTCCCCGGCCCGCTCCGCCAGAATCCCCCCGGCCTTGCGCTCCTCGCCGCGCACGGTGACCAGCAGGTCGTTCGGCCACTTCAGCGCCGTGTCGACACCCGCCGCCCGCGACAGCCCCGTCGCCACCGCGACACCCGTGAGCAGCGGCAGCCACCCCCACCGCTCCACCGGCACCTCGCCCGGCGTGAGCAGCACGGAGAAGAACAGGCCGGAGCGGGGCGGCGCCGTCCACTGCCGGTCCAGACGCCCGCGCCCGGCCGTCTGCTCCTCGGCGACGAGCACCGCGCCCTCGGCGGCGCTACCCTCGGCGGCCCGGGCCACCAGGTCGGAGTTCGTGGAACCGGTGCGCTGCACGACGTCCACCTCGGACCACAGCCCTCCCTCGTGCACCAGGCCCCGGCGCAGGGCGGTGATGTTGAGGGGCGGACGGTCCAGGTCGGACCAACGGCTCCCGTTCGGCTCTGATGCATCTCGCGGCGTCATGCAAGCCACCCTAGGTGTGGTAAACGCCGCACTGCCGATGCGGAGGCACCCCACTAGTCTACGGATGAGTAACCGTCCCCCCTTTTGAGCAGGCAGGGAGCCACATCCCGATGTCCGAGCCGGAAGAGTTGCAGCAGCCCGACATTCACACGACCGCGGGCAAGCTCGCGGATCTCCAGCGCCGCATCGAAGAAGCGACACACGCCGGCTCCGCACGCGCCGTCGAGAAGCAGCACGCCAAGGGCAAGCTGACGGCCCGTGAGCGGATCGAGCTCCTGCTCGACGAGGGCTCCTTCGTCGAACTCGACGAGTTCGCCCGGCACCGCTCCACCAACTTCGGCCTCGACAAGAACCGGCCCTACGGGGACGGGGTCGTCACCGGATACGGCACCGTCGACGGCCGCCCCGTCGCTGTGTTCTCCCAGGACTTCACCGTCTTCGGCGGGGCCCTCGGCGAGGTCTACGGGCAGAAGATCGTCAAGGTCATGGACTTCGCCCTGAAGACCGGCTGCCCGGTCATCGGCATCAACGACTCCGGCGGTGCCCGGATCCAGGAGGGCGTCGCCTCCCTCGGTGCCTACGGCGAGATCTTCCGCCGCAACACCCACGCGTCGGGCGTCATCCCGCAGATCAGCCTGGTCGTCGGCCCGTGCGCGGGCGGAGCCGTCTACTCCCCCGCCATCACCGACTTCACGGTGATGGTCGACCAGACCTCGCACATGTTCATCACCGGGCCCGACGTCATCAAGACCGTCACCGGCGAGGACGTCGGCTTCGAGGAGCTGGGCGGAGCCAGGACCCACAACTCGACGTCCGGCGTCGCCCACCACATGGCGGGCGACGAGAAGGACGCCATCGAGTACGTCAAGCAGCTGCTGTCGTACCTGCCGTCCAACAACCTCTCCGAGCCCCCGGCCTTCCCGGAGGAGGCCGACCTCGAGGTCACCGACGAGGACCGCGAGCTGGACGTGATCGTCCCGGACAGCGCGAACCAGCCGTACGACATGCACGCGGTGATCGAGCACGTCCTGGACGACGCCGAGTTCTTCGAGACGCAGCCGCTGTACGCGCCGAACATCGTCACCGGCTTCGGGCGGGTCGAGGGCCACCCGGTCGGCATCGTCGCCAACCAGCCGATGCAGTTCGCCGGGTGCCTGGACATCAAGGCCAGCGAGAAGGCGGCCCGCTTCGTGCGGACCTGCGACGCCTTCAACGTCCCGGTGATCACCTTCGTCGACGTCCCCGGCTTCCTGCCCGGCGTCGACCAGGAGCACGACGGCATCATCCGGCGCGGCGCCAAGCTGATCTACGCCTACGCCGAGGCGACCGTCCCGCTCATCACCGTCATCACCCGCAAGGCCTTCGGCGGCGCCTACGACGTCATGGGCTCCAAGCACCTGGGTGCCGACCTCAACCTCGCCTGGCCCACCGCCCAGATCGCCGTCATGGGCGCCCAGGGCGCGGTCAACATCCTGCACCGCCGCACGATCGCCGAGGCCGAGGCGAACGGTGAGGACCTGGAGGCGGTCCGGGCCCGGCTGATCCAGGAGTACGAGGACGCCCTCCTCAACCCCTACGTCGCGGCCGAGCGCGGCTACATCGACGCGGTGATCCTGCCGTCCGACACCCGCCGGCACGTCGTACGAGGCCTGCGTCAACTGCGGACGAAGCGGGAATCCCTGCCTCCGAAGAAGCACGGCAACATCCCCCTCTAGACCGGCGAGCCCAGGAGGCCCACATGACGATCAAGGTCGTACGGGGCAACCCGACCCCCGAGGAGCTGGCCGCCGCCCTGGCGGTGGTCAGGGCCCGCGCCGCGGCGGCGGCCGCAACGCCGCCCGGCGCGCCGGACACCCGCGACTCCTGGTCCGACCCGTCCCGCATCGCGGCCCACCGCCTGCCCCAGCCGGGGCCGGCGGCCTGGGGCCGCACCTATTGGCCAGGGTGAGATCGGCTTTCTTCAGGGGCGCGAGGAACCGCGCACTGGGGAACAGGGCGGGGCGCCAATATGAGTACCCCTACTCAGGCGCCCCGCCCTGCCAGGCCGCACGCTGGTCTCATGCTGTGGTCCGACCCCGAGAACGAACCGCCCGAAGAACTGCGTGACACGCAGGACATGCTGCGGCGGCTGAGCGTTCTCCTGGCCCTGGCCATGGTGCTCGCGATGATCGTGATCGGGGTGAGGTGAGCCGGCCTCCATCAGGTGGCTAACCTGACGGCATGACTGCTCAGCGCCGCAGGCGACTCGTCCTCGCCTCCCAGTCCCCCGCCCGGCTCGGGCTGCTCCGCCAGGCCGGACTCGCCCCCGAGGTGATCGTGAGCGGCGTCGACGAGGACGCCGTCACCGCACCCACCCCCGCCGAGCTGGCGCTCGCCCTGGCCGAGGCGAAGGCCTCCGTCGTGGCGGCCCGGCCGGAGGCCAAGGGCGCGATCGTCATCGGCTGCGACTCGGTGCTCGACCTGGACGGCCAGGCCCTCGGCAAGCCCGAGGACGCCGAGGAGGCCACCGCCCGCTGGAAGGCGATGCGCGGACGCGCCGGAACCCTGCAGACCGGCCACTGCGTCTACGACACGCTCTCCGGCCGCTACGCCTCCGCCACCGCGTCCACGGTCGTCCACTTCGGCGAGCCCACGGACGAGGAGATCGCCGCCTACGTCGCCTCCGGCGAACCCCTCTACGTCGCCGGTGCGTTCACGCTGGACGGCCGCTCGGCCCCGTTCATCGACGGCATCGACGGCGACCACGGCAACGTGATCGGCATCAGTCTGCCCCTCGTCCGGCGGCTGCTCGCCGAACTGGGCGTCGGCATCACGGAGTTGTGGGAGCCGGCGGGGAAGTGACCGGAGCGCCGTCGCCGCCCGTCCCGTCCTGGGGCGCGGCGCCGGCGGGCTCGGCCGCCGGACGGTCGTACGTCATCAGCAGCAGCACGATCAGGCCGAGCACCAGCACCATGAACAGGAACGCGGGCCAGCCCACGAGCCCCCAGGTGAACGCGCCGAGCAGCCCGTGCACGACCGCGGCACTGATCATCAGCACCCGCCCGAAGCCCGCCGGGGGCCGGTCCCGCAGCGCCACCAGCAGGGCGACCAGGCCGCACAGCGCGAAGTAGAGGCCGAAGGCGATCCCGCCGATCTTCGACGACACGGACATCATGTGCGGGTCGAGTCCGGCCAGGGACATGTCCTGCCGGTCGACGACGACGCCGAGGAACCAGTTCAGCGCGGCGATGCCGAACGCCTCACCGAACAGCACCGCCGCAACGATCCACGCCACCGGCCTGCGCACCACCGGGCCCACCCACTTACCCCTAGTACGTTCGAGACATCGCGAACGCTACTAACGAGTAAACCCTGGGACAAGGGTTCTGCGGCGGGCAAAGAATCATTGGGCCATTCGTAGGGACTCCACAAAGAAACCGAGTGGCCCGCAGCACGTGATGACAGAGACCTTGACCACAAAGGAGGGCTAGGGTTTCCCGGAGGAGTACTGCGTACCGCGGTGCGACAAGGGATTTCGCGGGTCGAGCGAGCCTCGCATCACGCTCCGTGTGGGCAAGCTCACCACTGGGGACGGGTCGAAGTGCCGTGTCGGCAGTCCCTAAACTCGGCTTGTTTCAAGGAGGGAGCCTCATCGTGCGCAAGGTGCTCATCGCCAACCGTGGCGAAATCGCTGTCCGTGTGGCCCGGGCCTGCCGGGATGCCGGCATCGCGAGCGTTGCTGTCTACGCCGACCCGGACCGGGACGCTCTGCATGTCCGCGCCGCGGATGAGGCGTTCGCCCTGGGCGGTGACACGCCGGGCACCAGCTACCTCGACATCGAGAAGGTGCTGAAGGCCGCCCGCGAGTCGGGCGCGGACGCGATCCACCCCGGCTACGGATTCCTCTCCGAGAACGCGGAATTCGCACAGGCGGTCCTGGACGCGGGCCTGATCTGGATCGGCCCGCCCCCGCAGGCCATCCGCGACCTGGGCGACAAGGTCGCCGCCCGGCACATCGCGCAGCGCGCGGGCGCCCCGCTGGTGGCGGGCACGCCCGACCCGGTGTCCGGTGCGGAGGAGGTCGTCGCCTTCGCCGAGCAGCACGGTCTGCCGATCGCCATCAAGGCGGCGTTCGGTGGCGGTGGCCGCGGCCTGAAGGTCGCGCGCACGCTCGAAGAGGTCCCGGAGCTGTACGACTCGGCGGTCCGCGAGGCCGTCGCCGCCTTCGGCCGGGGCGAGTGCTTCGTCGAGCGCTACCTCGACAAGCCGCGGCACGTGGAGACCCAGTGCCTGGCCGACCAGCACGGCAACGTGGTCGTCGTCTCCACCCGTGACTGCTCCCTCCAGCGCCGCCACCAGAAGCTGGTCGAGGAGGCCCCCGCCCCCTTCCTCTCCGACGAGCAGATCGCCGAGCTGTACTCGTCCTCCAAAGCGATCCTGAAGGAGGCCGGCTACGTCGGCGCCGGCACGGTCGAGTTCCTCGTCGGCAACGACGGCACGATCTCCTTCCTGGAGGTCAACACCCGCCTCCAGGTGGAGCACCCGGTCACCGAGGAAGTCGCCGGCATCGACCTCGTCCGCGAGATGTTCCGCATCGCCGACGGCGAGGAGCTCGGCTACGACGACCCGGCGCTGCGCGGCCACTCCTTCGAGTTCCGCATCAACGGCGAGGACCCGGGCCGCAACTTCCTCCCGGCCCCCGGCACGGTCACGACGTTCGCCCCGCCGTCCGGCCCGGGCGTGCGGCTGGACGCGGGCGTGGAGTCCGGGTCGGTCATCGGCCCGGCGTGGGACTCCCTGCTGGCCAAGCTGATCGTCACGGGCCGCACGCGCAAGGAGGCGCTGGAGCGGGCCGCGCGGGCCCTGGAGGAGTTCCAGGTCGAGGGCATGGCGACGGCGATCCCGTTCCACCGCGCGGTGGTGAAGGACCCGGCGTTCGCGCCTGAGCTCACCGGCTCGTCCGACCCGTTCACGGTCCACACCCGCTGGATCGAGACGGAGTTCGTCAACGAGATCAAGCCGTTCGCGGCGGCTGGGGACGCCCTGGACGCGGACGAGGAGCCGGGCCGCGAGACGGTGGTCGTCGAGGTCGGCGGCAAGCGCCTGGAGGTCTCCCTCCCGGCGTCCCTGGGCATGTCCCTGGCCCGCACGGGCCTCGCGGCCGGGGCCAAGCCCAAGCGCCGCGCGGCGAAGAAGTCGGGCCCCGCCGCCTCCGGCGACACCCTCGCGTCCCCGATGCAGGGCACGATCGTCAAGGTCGCGGTGGAGGAGGGCCAGGAGGTCAAGGAGGGCGACCTGGTCGTCGTCCTCGAGGCCATGAAGATGGAACAGCCTCTCAACGCCCACAAGTCCGGCACGATCAAGGGCCTCAGCGCGGAAATCGGCACGTCGGTCACGTCGGGCGCGGCGATCTGCGAGATCAAGGACTGAGCGACCGGGACGGACACGCCTACGGCGCGGCCCTGGGTCGGGGCCGCTCCGGTGTCCGGGACCTGCTTGACGAGTACGACGATGTTCACGGGCGTCTTCCTTCAGCCGGGGCGGTCAGCGGAACGCCGGGTATCCGG